>JAKVCM010000226.1 GCA_022448605.1 Puniceicoccaceae bacterium
TGCTTCAGGCTGCATTGCCTGACCTTTCAAAAATGAACATTTTGTTTCTTTGCCCCGAAGATTGGTCTGCTGCCGCTATAGGGGTCTATGGAAACCAGCAAGTGATAACACCGAACTTAGACGAATTTGCCAAAACAGGAATTTTGTTTACGAAAGCTTATTGTCAAAATCCGGTATGCAACCCTTCGCGTAGCTCATTTAATACGGGATTACGCTCGGATACGACGAGGGTTTTTAGCAACGCCGATAAGTTCCAAGAGGTTATACCCGATTGGGCGACCACAATTGGCGAGACTCTAAAAAGTCATCCTATTAAGACGTATATGATAGGTAAGTTGTTTCATCATAACTGGGATGCAATCGTGCAGTCATCTGCATTCGATGGGATGTTAAGAGCTGGGGCACAAGAAGGTTATAAAGGCAGGGTGATTGGATATAGCATCCCTAAGGGCACTCCCCCTAATCCTCCCAAGACTTGGACTTACACCTCTGACCTAGACTGGGACGCCAAGATGATTGAGGCGATGAAGGTTCGAAAAAAACTATGGGCTAATGCGGTTAAAGGCTCCGAGCAATGGGAAGAAGGGCGGAGCGTGTTCCAAACTTTATCTGCTGAGCTAATTGGCGATAGTGGAGATATCGAAGAGCGCAATCCTGATGGAGTGAAGGCGCGGGTAGTTGCTAATTTGATTCGCGAGCACGCTGAAAGTGGCGAGCAGTTTTTCATCACCTATGGAAGCAGTCGACCCCACACGCCGCTGATCGCACCTAAGAAGTATTTCGATCTTTACGATCCCAGCACGCTCGAACTGACCAAGGCGCGCAAGGAATTAGATCAAGATATACCGTCGGTCGCTAAGCGACATGGGCGTAACTGGGATATTTTTAAAATACGAGAAGAAACCCCCAAGCAAGCCCAAGCTGCGATCCATGCCTATTACGCCTGTGCGAGTTTTATTGATGACCAAATTGGCCTAATGCTAGAAGCTCTGGAAGAGTCGGGGCAAGCAGACAACACGATAGTTATCCTTACCTCAGACCATGGCTTTCATCTCGGTGAGCACGGCATGTGGAGCAAGATTAGCTTGTTCGAGCAAGCGACGCGAGTGCCTCTAATCGTCAGAATTCCGGGCGTCACCGATGGCGCTACCTGTGAAGAAATCGTTGAATTAGTCGATCTATATCCTACCTTTTGCAACATGCTAGGGCTTGAGTTACCGCATGATAAGTTGGAGGGTATTTCCTTTCTTCCCTTGGTCGAAACTCCAGACTTGGCTTGGAAAAAGGCAGCATTCACACTTTGCCGGCAGGGCAAGCACCTTGGTAGATCGATTCGAACAAAGTCGCACCGCTATACTGAGTGGATTGATTACGCAGATCGTGATGATGACCATGCAACTGTTCGATTCACTGAACTGTATCACCTAGATGTTGATGAGTTGGAGCAAGTCAACTTGGCGAATCGTATCGAATATGCGCCGAAACGAAGGGAACTAGCTGAATTGCTCAGTAAAGGATGGGAATCTGCACTTCCTCCCGTCAATTAGTGGATGAAAATACTTTAGCTTTTAGCACTGCTTTTTTATATTATTAGGAGTAATGTCTAAAGACTCATAGCGCACCATTGCTAAAGGTTGTTAAATGTCTAATCTCTATGTAAAACGTAATTCCCGCCTGCATGGGTTCACATTAATCGAATTGCTCACAGTCATTGCTGTGGTTGCGATCCTTGCGGCGTTATTATTACCTGCGGTAGAAAAGGTACGCACTAATGCGTATCGAGCTGAAAGCGCGAGTAATCTGCGCCAAGTATTTGCCGCATGCGCTTTGTATTCAAATGATAACAATCTTAGACTTTTGAATTCGTGGGTCGGCCCAAATGAGGAAGAAGGGCGAGAGCAAGGCAATTGGTGCAAGCAGCTTATACAGGGAGGCTACTTGTCCGGAAGTGGAAGCGGAGGGCGCCAGCAACATAAAGTCCTAGGATCCCCTATCCAGCGCCAAGAGGCCTCTGAAGTGACAATCGATAAGAATCCCCCCAGATATGCGACTTATGGGATGAACTGGGTCTTAAATGGGGTAGGTAGGAATAAACCAATATCCTCCGGGCAACTAACTATAAATCGTTTGTTGGCCCCAGGGCGAACGCTTTATATATCTGAAGGCAATCTTAATGATGGAGGTCAATGGTTCGGCGTAAGTGTTGGCCCGGGGAGTCCCCCTAACAATACCGATGGCATTGGAACTTTTGTTTATGCGGATGGCCATATAGGGCAGATGCCGATTGAAGAGTTCCCTGCAGAAAAGGGAGAGAAGTATTCCGAGTCATGGTATTTTTGGCAGGGCGTTATTAAGTAGGCACGATGCGTTCTCATGGTCTTCATTACCTAGCAGGGACACAAGCAAGCGCTATGTGGCGCATCGGTTTGGCGAAAAATCTACAATATCCTTTGATTGTCCGACGCTGTATTAAGTTCGTCTTTGTATCCTTTTCCTTACCCCTGTAGCATTTATACGCAACTTTTAGGCTAAATAATTTTAGAATTGGGTTTACCGAATTATTGCCCAGCGTGATGTTTACTATGATTACAAACTGTTTTAAAATTTTCGCCCTTTTACTCCTCTCAATTGGCCAAGCTTGGATTGCTCCAGTTTCAGCGGATGAGCTTACCTATAAGGAGTCAGAAACTATTGATATCGAGCTTCTCCCGGACGAGTATTGGTGGGGTGGGCTTAGCGTGGATGGCTACCGTATGCCCTACGGCGAAGCGACTGAACTCAGGCGGAATCTTTATGCCAATAATCAGGGAAATCAAGCCAGCCCCATCTTGATTTCATCGAAAGGACGTTATGTTTGGTCAGAGATGCCATTCCGCTACACCTTTTCCGAGGGTGTTTTGAGCATTGATGAGACGATGGATTTAGTTCACGTCGGCGATGGAGCTGAAACTCTTGCCGGTGCTTTTAAAGAGGTTTCTGCGAAATATTTTCCATCAAACGGCAAAATACCGGACCCGCTTTTGTTCACTTCGCCTCAATACAACACATGGATCGAGTTGATCTATAATCAAAACGAAAAGGATATTCGTGCATATGCGGCGGCTATTCTGAGCAATGGCTACCCAGCCGGCGTCATGATGATTG
>JAKVCM010000227.1 GCA_022448605.1 Puniceicoccaceae bacterium
AGTTGATTAACAATCGGGCACCCACGCTCACTATTAAGCAAAAAGCACTCGAGCAGGGGATGCGAAGCTTGCGTGATGACGGCTTACGCGCCATTTTCGACGGTAATTCTTCAATTGAAGAGGTTCTCAAATACACATAAAAATCCATATTCCCCATGGCAAAATTCAAATATACGGCGATTGACGCTAACGGTAAGCAAAAGACCGGCACGGTCGAAGCGGCTAGTCAGGATGAAGCGAGCTCAAAACTAAGTGCGTCCGGCTTGATGCCAACTAAGATCACCAACTCAGGCGACGGTGCTTTTGCGAGAGCAGCTTCTAAAAAGGGAGGCAAAAAATCTAAAAAGTCGAGCGGTGGCTTCGGTAAAGTCATTAAAGGAGAAGAACTTACTACCTTTACGCGTCAGCTAGCGACACTTCTTGATGCAGGCTTGCCTCTACTTCGCGCACTCGAAGTGATGATCCGACAAGAGAAAAACGCTCGCTTTCAAGCGGTCCTCGAGCAGATCGCTGACCAAGTTAAGTCTGGTAATTCCTTTTCCGACGGTCTTGCGCAGCATCCCAAGATTTTTGATCGTCTCTTCGTCAACATGGTGCGAGCTGGAGAAGCTGGTGGTGTGCTCGACGTTGTGCTCGCGCGTCTTGCAGGCTTTATGGAGAAGGCATTGAAAACCAAGAAAAAGGTCAAAGCAGCTATGGTCTATCCGATCGTGGTCGTCGGTGTAGCCGTGTCGATTGTGGCGCTCCTCATGGTGGTAGTGGTCCCCAAGTTTCAGACCATCTTCGACGACATGCTTGAGGGTGCTGCGCTCCCGGGACCCACGCAGCTTGTGGTCGGCGTTAGTAATTTTATGCGTGAAAATATCGTGCTCACTATCATCATTTTGGTCATCGGTTTCTTTGCCTCAAAGTTCTTTATTAAGACGCCGTTTGGTTCAAAGATGTTTAACTGGCTGTCGATCAATACCCCCAAGGTCGGCGATCTAGTACGTAAGGTGAACATCGCACGTATCACTCGCACCTTCGGCACGCTGCTTTCTAGTGGTGTTCCTATCTTACAGTCGATTACAATTACTAAGGATATCACTGGCAACAAATTCTACGAAAGCGCACTTACTCGTATCCACGACAGCGTGCGTGATGGTGAGTCCCTCGCCGCACCTATGTCTCGCGAGACTGTCTTTCCAAACATGGTTACAAGTATGGTTGACGTGGGTGAAGAAACGGGTGAGCTCGCCGAGATGCTCAACCGAGTGGCGGACAACTATGACGAGGACGTCGATAATGCCGTGGCAGGGATCACTTCGATCATCGAACCCGTCATGATCGTTTTCCTCGCGGTCGTTGTCGGTTTCATCGTTATCGCGCTCTTCCTGCCCATAGTCGAGATCATCAAGCAACTCACTGGCTGATCTTGTCGAAAAAGTTATTTTCTAAAGCCCGTAGCGCACCGTGCCTGCGGGCTTTTTGTTTTCGAGCTTGAAAGCCGCGCGGCGGGCCGCACCTTAGGCTTCTTTCCTATTTTTACTTCATGTCTGAGATCGCTAAAGCCTACGAGCCCAAAGAAGTTGAGCAACGCTGGTATGCCAACTGGCTTGAAGCCGGGTGCTTCAAAGCTGAAGCAGACTCCGCTAAAGAGCCCTACGCAATCATGATTCCACCGCCCAATGTGACGGGCATGCTGCACATGGGGCATGTCTTAGACAATACATTGCAGGACATCTTTGTTCGCCGCGCTCGCTTAGAAGGTAAGGCGGTGCTCTGGCAACCAGGCACCGACCATGCGGGTATTGCTACGCAGACGAAGGTCGAGAAGCAGCTACGCGAGACCACAGGCCAGACGAAATATGACCTCGGGCGCGAGGCCTTCCTCGATAAAGTGCGGGATTTCCGTGAAGAGTCGGGTGGAGTGATCCTTAATCAACTTCAAAAGCTGGGTGCATCTTGCGATTGGGATCGCACGAGTTTTACATTGGACAAAGATTACTCGAAAGCAGTCTTGGATGCTTTTGTTAAATTTTACAAACGCGGTTACATTTATCGTGGCAAGCGCATGGTCAATTGGTGCCCTGCCACCTGCACTGCGATCTCCGACGAAGAGGTGAACATGAAGCCGCAGAGCGGCTTCTTCTTCAAGATGCGCTACGAGTTAGTTGAGGCCGACGGCGCACGCACGCATTTAGAGATTTCCACCACTCGCCCGGAGACCTTGATGGGCGACAGTGCCGTAGCCGTTCACCCGAAGGATGAACGCTATAAGGACCTAATCGGCAAGACGGTCTGGCGTCCTTTCCCTAGGGCAGAAATCCCCATTATCGGTGACGAATATGTTGACCGTGAGTTCGGCACAGGCTGCCTCAAAGTGACACCAGCGCACGATAAGAACGACTTCGAAATCGGCCAACGCCACAATCTTGAAGTGATCGAAGTGATCGACTCCGAGGGTAAGCTTAACGATCTCGCCGGCGAAGAGTTTAACGGCATGGATCGTTTCGAAGCCCGCAAAGTCGCTGCACAAAAGCTAGAGGGAATGGGCCAACTGATCGAGCGAAAGCCCTATGAGAATACCGTTGGATTTTCCGAGCGCGGCGACGTGCCGATTGAGCCGCGCCTCTCCGAGCAGTGGTTCCTTAAATACCCTAAGGTAGAAGAGGCCAAACGTGCGGTCGGAAATGGCACCGTTAAATTTCATCCTGATCGTTGGAAAAAGACTTACCTTCACTGGCTCAATGGGATTCAAGATTGGTGCATTAGTCGCCAGCTCTGGTGGGGGCACCGCATTCCTGTCTGGTATAAAAAAGGAATGGAGCGAACAGAGCTCGATTTTGAAAATCCCGAACACGTCCACGTTTCGGTCGAAGGTCCAGCGGATCCGAGTAACTGGGAGCAAGAAGAAGATGTGCTAGACACCTGGGCGTCCTCCTACCTCTGGCCAATGGCCAATCTCGGTTGGCCCAATCCAACAGAAGCCCAGCAGAAGGAGCTCGATTTTTGGTATCCTACTTCCACCTTAGTTACAGGTTTTGATATTATCTTTTTCTGGGTCGCCCGTATGATCATGGCGGGCATCGAACTCTATGGGGTGGATGCCAAAAATTTGACTGACGAACAGATCGCTAAGCGTATCCCTTTTAAAAACATTTTTATTCACGGTCTAATACGTGACGAGAAGGGGCGTAAAATGTCGAAATCCCTCGGTAATTCGCCTGATCCACTTGACTTGATTGAGAAATATGGTGCCGATGGCCTTCGTTTTGGAATCTGCAATATCGCTCCTTCGGGTTCTGATATTCTTTTTTCCGAAGAGCGCATTCAGATCGGACGCAACTTTTGCAACAAACTCTGGAACGCTGCGCGCTTCCGCCAGATGAGTGGGCCCATGGCCGATAACTCGAGCTTCGAGGCCATCATCAGTCGCTTTCATCCGGATCTGTTCGACGATTACGATCACTGGATTTTAGGCCGTCTTCATCAGGTCACTGCCGACCTCGAGAAGTGCTTTGCCAACTTCGAGATTTCGCCGCTCACACATCAAATTTATGCCTTTTTCTGGGGGGATTTCTGCGACTGGTATGTGGAAGCTTCCAAGGGTAAGCTGAAGGCCAGCGAAGAGCTGCGAGATAACTGTCTCGCCATTCAAGACCTTGTTATTCGCCAGGTATTGCAACTGGCCAACCCTGTCATTCCGCATATCACTGAGGAACTTTGGGAGGGCTTAGGCTATGGAGAAGTGATCGCCTATATTCAAAACACCACTCTGACAAAGGCCATGACCCTGGAAGAACGTGTTCCTGTAGACAAGGAATCTATCGGGCGTGTGACTAATCTACAGGAGCTTATCTCGCTAGCACGGGCGCTCAAAGCGCAATACAAGCTAGCTAGCAAGCGAGACGTTGCCATCTTTTACGGCGCCGATGGTATCGCAGCCACTGTCATTGCTGAAAATTCTGGTATGATTCAAACACTCGCAGGATTGGGTAGTCTTGAAGCCCTTGGCGAGAAGTCGCCCGATGGCTTACCAGCTATCGTGACACCGCTCGGAACTCTTTACCTAGATTTGACGAGTAGCATCGATCTTGAAGCGGAGAAAGCACGCCTGACTAAAGAGCTCGAGAAATTGAACAAGCTCGTCTCCGTTGGGGAGAACAAATTAAAAAATCAAAAGTTTATCGAAAGCGCGCCAGAAAAGGTGGTCGCTGGTGCTCGAAAGCAGCTAGCAGAAACGACCGAAAAGCGCGACGAGACGCAGCGTATTTTGGAAAGCCTGTAAATAAAGCAAAGTTTGGCTGTTTAGCTGCCATTGAGTCGCATATGGAAGATATTTCGTTGTCTACGACTGGGCAGGGATTTCCTCTCCGTTCCCTTTAGGGATGCGATACTGGGATCAATTGGCAGCTATGAGTTACGGTTGACCTTTCTAAAATCTAAGGCACGGATTTGTATTATGGTCGATTCGCTAGAAGGCTACAGTTATGGGGCACTAGAGCAAATGCTCTCCAGCGCTGGGGTGAACCCAGTGCACGCAAAGCCCCTCTTTAGCGCCGTTCAACGTCGACTAGTGAGTAAAGATTTAAGCGCAGCCGAAGGTATCTTGCCGCCCGTCGCTCGCTGGCTTTCGACTGGGAATGCACCCGTTCTCTGCCCCTCGAAGCAGACGGATTGCAGGCCAAGCGGCGATGGCTTCACCGAAAAGTATATGCTTCGTCTCGCCGACGGTGCCGAGGTCGAGGCCGTGCGGATGGGATTCTCGGGCAGATTTACTGCTTGTTTAAGTACCCAGGTCGGATGCGCGATGGGTTGTGTTTTTTGCGCAACGGGGCAGATGGGCTTTTCTCGGCATCTTACCGCAGGCGAGATTGTAGCGCAGGCCCATCACGTTGAGCGCGGACTCCGCGAGAGCCACGGCGAACGTCTGCGTAACATCGTAATGATGGGAATGGGAGAGCCATTACATAACTTCGAACCCGTGATGGAGGCTCTCGGCATTATAACAGACAACCGTGGCCTGAATATCGGACCTGCTCGGGTCGCCATCAGTACGGTGGGTCATATCCCGGGTATTTTGAAACTGGCGCGTCATCCCAAACGCTACTCGCTCGCGGTCAGTCTACATGGCGCGAGTGACGAAGAGCGCGGCAAATTAATCCCTGTTAATAAAAAATGGCCATTAGCTGAACTCATCGATGCCTGTCGTGAATACACTGTAATAAAACGAGCTAGGGTATTCTTTGCCTGGACATTGATTGGTGGCGTTAATGATAGTGCGGATCACGCTTTTCGATTGGCAGAACTCCTTAAAGGCATTGATGCGCACGTTAATTTAATTCCACTTAACGCAACCGAAGGATACGAAGGCGAAGCTTCAGACGAGACGAATGTTCGCGAGTTTCAAGGTATCATCCAAGCGTCAGGCCTACCCAGCACAGTTCGCCAAAGGCGCGGAATTGATGTGGCCGCTGGTTGCGGGCAATTGAAGGCGAGTCGTTTGATTAAGTGGTAATGCCGCCTCAAGTCCGCCGCTTCTGGACAGCAAATGCGAGCATCTCGAAGATAGCCTCGGTTGCGGAAAGGTCGATGCAGGCATCGGTAATACTCTGTCCGTAAGTGTTACTCTTGTTGGACTCGTGGTCTTGACGACCAGCGACGAGATGGCTTTCTAGCATGATACCTGCGATGCCTTTTTGACCCTTAGCGATTTGCTCGGCTAGCACGCGTGCCACTTCGCTCTGGCGCGTGTAGTCTTTGTTGCTGTTGCCGTGGCTGCAATCGACGACCAGATAGGGTGGTAAATTAACCTCGCTGAGCTGATCGAGAATCGGTTCGATTGTCTTGGCTTCATAATTAGGGCCCGTACGGTTGCCGCCGCGTAAAATGACATGTGCGTCGGGGTTGCCGGTGGTTTGAAAAATGGCAGTCATGCCCTGCTTTGTCACGGACGGGAACCAGTGTGCTTGCCCCGCAGAACGGACGGCGTCGATTGCAATCTGCACGTTACCACTGGTGCCATTTTTAAAACCGACAGGCATAGATAGGCCAGAAGCGAGCTCTCGGTGGATCTGGCTTTCGGTAGTACGTGCGCCAATGGCAGACCAGGCGATGGCGTCGGCTATAAATTGAGGGATGATGGTGTCGAGAAACTCGGCACCCGTGGGGAGACCGATTTCACAGACATCAATCAAGAGTTTACGCGCAATGCGTAGACCCTGGTTGATTTCAAAGCTACCGTCGATCCATGGGTCGTTGATCAAACCCTTCCATCCGACCACAGTGCGCGGCTTTTCGAAGTAGGTTCGCATAATAATCTCAAGGTCGTCTTTGTACCTTTCGCGCAGGGGCAGCAAACGCTGAGCATATTCGAGTGCTGCTTTTGTGTCGTGGATTGAGCAGGGGCCACAAACCACACAGAGGCGGTCATCGTCTCCCCTAATAATGGCACTACTCTCCTTGCGTCCTTTTTCGATCACCGCGGTGGCCAATTTTGTGAGTGGGATTTCTTCGATCAGAACCAATGGTGCGAGTAGTGGGCGCGTCTGCGCGATACGGATATTGTCGAGGGGAGTCATTTCTAAAATGGTGACGTAGCGCGAATAGCGCGGATAGAGGGTGATTCGGAACGATTTGTCCCGAAGGGGTGATTGAAGTGGGTGCCCACTAGGCAACTGAAAGAACAAATACTGAGATTAAGAAAAAGCTGAATGACTGAAATTAGTACGGAATGACGTCTGATAGATTTGTAATAAACAGCATGCTCAGACTGAAGGCGTTAAAGAAAGCATGAAACCAAATCGCGACGAGTATACTCCCGGTTTTTTCATAGATTCGTGCTAAGAAGATGCCAACTAGCACCAGAGGAAGAAAAGACAATAGGTTCCAGTGTATCATTGAGAATAGGATGCCGCTAGCGATCTGCGCTGGGAACACAGTGGTTTGGCTTTTGAGAAAACGATAAAGGCAGCCGCGGAATATCAGTTCTTCGACGATAGGTGCCAGTATGACGGCCGCGAAGACGAGTAGGCCGATGGCGATAGGATCACCGCCCCCTTGAAATAGGGTGACAAGGTCTTGTTGCTCGAGATCTTCAATGAGACCAAATCCTTCCAATCCGGACAGGACTTTCGCCCACAGCATTGCGGCGATCCACACGCCTGGAAGCAGCATGAGAAAGAGTCGAAGTGCTTTTTTGAAAGACGTAAAGATCGGGAGCTTTGTGTTATTCAGTCGGCTTGCATAGAGGCCAGGGTAGAAACGACGGGCTCCATAGAAAACAGCCAACATAGGCAATTGGAGACATAGCACGGCAAGCACTGCGAGCCATGGTGTTAATTCCGTTGTGCCCTCGCCTTCGGCAGGTGCTTCAAAAAAAAGAAGACTTGCTGCGACCTGCGCCACATAGACGAAAATAATCATCGCGCAGACGAAGATGCCGAAGTTGACCCAGCCGACTGGCCATGCAGGTGTGCCTGGATCTTGTTCGATAATACTCTCAGGTTTCTGAATATGGCGGATCCATAGCACGAGGCTGCTTGCGAGAATAAGCAAGATAGATAGCGATGCCACGATCAGTGGGGCATCGACTTGTGGGTCTGCCTGCATTTGTTATGCGGTGATGGATTGACCATCGAAGACTTGTTGCCCGTCGACGTAGGTCGATTTAACGACGCCTTTAAGCATTTTGCCATGCCATGGGCAGTTGCGTGATTTACTAAAGAATTTATTGGCATCGACTGTCCATTCTTCGTCGGGATCAAAGAGGCAAATATCGGCAGGCGCCCCCGTGCTGAGTGTGCCTGCGTCGAGTTTACAAATTTCAGCTCCCTTGTGTGTGAGTAGAGCAAGGACTTCGCTCAGACCAAGGCGCTTGGTATGGTAGAGTGTGGTCAACGAACTAGCCAGTGAGTTCTCTAGGCCGATGATGCCGAAGGGCGCAGCGTCGAACTCTTGATCTTTCTCGGTGGGGGAGTGAGGTGCGTGATCGGTTGCAATACAGGCTAGAGTACCATCGATGAGCCCTTCAATGAGCGATTCGCGGTCGGCATCGGTGCGGAGAGGTGGGTTCATTTTAAAAACGGTATCGTAGTCGCGTAAATCTGCATCGGTGAATTCGATGTGGTGTGGGCTGGCTTCACCACTGACAGTGGCTCCGCGATCAATGGCGCGACGTAGTATATCAACCGAAGTGGCCGAGCTGATGTGTTGCATGTGAATGTGAGCGCCTGTGAGTTCTGCCAGGATGACATTTCGCGCCACGATTATGTCTTCAGCTGCTTTTGGCCACCCCTGTAAGCCAAGCCGAAGCGACCATTCACCCTCGTTCATGACGGCACCTTCGGTTAAGCTGGTGTCTTGGCAGTGATCCATGATGGGGAGGTCAAACATCTTGGCATACTCGACTGCTCGGCGCATAATCTCGTTACTCTGTACGCAAGCGCCATCATCTGTCATTGCGATGACGCCTGCTTTTTTTAGTTGGCCAGTTGGCGCGAGTTGATCGCCCTTTATTCCAACGGTGAGGCAGCCTGTAGGATATACGTGGACGATGGCTTCGCGCTCGACCTTATCCATGATGCGTTGGATGGTGCCTGCGTTATCACAGACGGGGCTTGTGTTAGGCATGCACACGACAGAGGTGAACCCGCCTGCCGCCGCCGCTTCGGTGCCACTACGGATGTCTTCTTTGTGCGTTTGACCCGGGTCACGAAAGTGGACGTGGATATCGATTAGCCCTGGGGCGACGACGAGGCCTGTTGCATCAACTAGGGTGGCGTCGGTCTTTTGCGCGTCACTGATACTATCGACGATTTTTCCATCGACAGCAAAAATGTCACCGTTTCCATCACGCTGATTTGCAGGATCAATGACCCTGCCGTTTCTAATCCAAAGTATGTGACTCATTGATCGTGTTCCTATATTTCAGTGTCTTAATATTTTACGCAGGCAGCTCGACGGTTTGTTTATGGTGGGCGCATGAGCAGAGATGTAGAATTGCCATGCGGACGACGATACCGTTGGTCACCTGTTGCAGTATCACGGACTGGTCGGAGTCGGCCAGTTCGGAGTCGATCTCGACGCCTCGATTGATCGGCCCTGGGTGCATGATGATCACCCCGGGTTTAAGCCAGGCGGCTCGCTCCTTGTTCAATCCGAAGGAACTGGTATATTCGCCAATTGAGGGGAAGTGCGTAGCGCTTTGTCGCTCGTGCTGAATTCGGAGTAGCATGACCGCGTCAGCACCTTCGAGTGCTGGTTGTAATTTGTGGCTTACAGTAACACCCATCGCCTCGAATGCTTTCGGCACGAGCGTACTAGGACCAGCGATGGTAATTTTCGCTCCGAGCTTTTGCAGGCAGATAATATTAGATCGAGCGACTCGGCTAAAAAGGATATCGCCGAGAATGGTGATCCTCTTGCCGTCGAGTGAACCGAATTTTTCCAGTAGAGTGAAGGCATCGAGGAGCGCCTGCGTCGGATGAGAGTGGGCACCGTCACCTGCATTGATCACGGGGATATCGACGACTTTGGACAAATAATTAGGCGCGCCCGAAGCAGAGTGGCGCATTATGATGATGTCTGCCTTGAGTGCTTCCATATTACGCGCGGTATCGCGAAGGGTCTCGCCCTTGCTCAGGCTGCTAGCGCCACCTGTCACAGTTATTGTGTCTGCACTGAGTCGACTGGCGGCTACCTCGAAGGCGAGCCGCGTGCGGGTACTCGGTTCTAAGAAAAGATTCACCACTGTGCGGCCGTCGAGATAGGGCTGCTTCATGTTGTCCGCTTCCATCGCCTTCTTGAATGCAGTCGCGGTGGTAAAAATCGTCTCAATCTCATCGCGGGAGAAGGGCTCCACGTCGATCAAGTCTTTTCGGTTCCAAGATAGGCTTTGGCTCATGAGTAATATAATTAGGCTCCGAGGTCGGAAATCTGAGCCGTCCTGAGGAAAGGGCAACGAGAAATCTGGATAAATATTTAAGTGCAGGAGCTTCAATTGGATGCTCGCAGTAGTTCTTTGCTTTGCCCCGTTCATATACATTGGTGAAGTCCCTACCTCAAGCGCAGTCCGAACTCCGCGCAGGCGAGGATGTCGAAAGCTTTTTGACTGTGGTCGATTAGTTTGCTAAGGTCACGTAGGGTTAGCAGGCTGAAAGTGATAGTAGACTCGTCGATCTGGATGCGCAGGTCCAGTTTTGGCAGCTTGAGTTCAAAGGCGCTGCCGTCTGGTTCATAGGTCATCGCTTTGGCCAGTTCGGGAATATCCTCCAGTATGTCAATCTTGTCCTGGACCTGTATCGGACTGGCGAATTCGAAGATTAGTTGCTCGCAGTGCTGAGTGAAGCAATTGTGAAAGCGGTGATCAGTCGCAATCGACTCCGTGTGAAGAGCAATGATCTCAGTAATCAATAGGTAGTTTTTCGGGTTGTGTGGGCACTGATCGACTCGTATCTGGAGGTCGAAATGGGGCGTTTTGATCCACGCAAAGCCGTCCTCGCAAGTATAGTCGAAATCTCGACGCTTGTAGCCGAAGAGGTTTCGAATGTTTGTAATGAGACTGTCGGCAGCTTCTTTCACGTCAACTTGCCCCACCTTGCGGACGAAGTTTTGCGCGGCGTCGGTATGTCCGTCAGGCACGTGGTGATGCTTTTGATAGCCCCCCAGTTTACGTATGCGCCCGAGCATTGAGCCGACGAGACGGCTCTGGTTTTTAGGTGGATTGAATGGGGGACTTGTTGTGATGGCAACCAAGTTGAACGGCACGCAGATCGAGTTCAATATTGGATATCGGCTATGAGAAGTTCAAATTAGTACTTTACAAGGTGCCCAGAAACCTGTGCTTTCCTCCACTTTCCCAAATTTTTCATGCAGAAAACACGCAAATCCATCGCAAAACGCTTCAAGAAGACAGGCACCGGTAAACTCCTGCGTCGTACGCCAGGACACCGTCACCTTCTACGCAATAAAAGTGTCAAGCAACGTCGCCGTGCAGGTAGCAGCAAATTGGTCGCACCTGGCCAGCGTGCGAACCTCATACGCGGTCTGCCTTTCGCTTAAACACTCAAGAAGACTGTTTTAATAATATTAACTCACGCTAGTCGGGTAACATGAAAATGGGCGACCCGACAGCGACTTAAACGAGAGATACCACAACATGCCTAGAGCCTCCAATGGTCCCGCGACGCTTGCTCGTCGCAAAAAAGTTCTGAAAAAAGCCAAAGGCTATTTCGGAAACAAATCACGTCTTTTCCGTTACGCTAAAGACGCCGTTGATCGCGCTGAAGTTTACGCTTATCGAGATCGCCGCAAAAAGAAGACAGAGTTTCGCCAACTTTGGATCGTCCGTATCAACGCGATATGCCGTAGCAATGGCATCAACTACAGCCGTTTTATTAACGGGCTGAAGAAAGCAAACATACAAATGGATCGTAAACAGCTCTCTGAACTAGCGATTCACGACGAAGCTGCTTTTCATGCACTTATAGAGAAAGCTAAAGAAGCTCAGACTGCTTAATTAGGCAGTTCGAGTAACTGATTGCTTTTCTAAGGGTCGATTCCCTGCAAGGAGTCGGCCTTTTGCATGCATTCCACTTAGTTGGGAGCTTCGTAATTGATACCCCAGCAATCTTGACTTCCAGGTCATAATAACTTTGAGTATTCAAAGTATGAATTTTTATAGATCAACGCTTTGCTTAGTATCTGTATTTTTGATAAGCCACTTCCTCTTGGGTTGCACAAGGGAACCGGATGCTCGCTCCGATACAGATGGATCTGCTAAGCCCTATAAAATTGTCTGCACGGTTGGCATGATCACCGACATTGTGGTCAACCTGGCTGGTGACTACGCCGAGGTGGAAGGTATCATAGGCGAGGGCATTGACCCACACCTTTACAAACCAACTCGTGGCGATGTGATCAAGTTGAGTCAGGCCGATGTGGTTTTTTATAACGGTCTCTTGCTTGAAGGTAAAATGACCGATGTACTCGTAGGCATCGCTTCAAAGGGTAAGCTGGTCAAAGCCGTGACTGAGGCCATTCTTGTGGAGACCGACTATCTTTTGCAAAAAGATGACGGTTCGGCATACACCGACCCGCATGTGTGGATGGATGTCTCAGGCTGGCTCCGCGCGATACCTGTCGTCGCGGAAACTCTAGCCGTCTATGATCCTGAAAATGCCGAGGCCTATCGTATTAAAGCTACCGTTTACGCCGAACAACTCGAAGCCCTCGATGCCTATGCTAAAGAGGCGATGTCAACAATTCCGGAGTCGCAGCGTGTTCTCGTCACGGCGCATGATGCCTTTCAATACCTCGGTCGTGCATACGGTATCGAGGTAAGGGGTATCCAAGGTATGAGCACCGAGTCTGAAGCGGGCGTTCGCGATCTTGAAGATTTGGTCGACTTCATCGTTGAGCGCCAGATCCCTGCCGTCTTTGTCGAAAGTTCGGTGGCTGATAAAAACGTCCGTGCCTTAGTCGAAGGTGCGCGTGCCCGCGGGCATGCCGTCATGATTGGTGGATCTCTTTTCTCCGATGCGATGGGGAAAGCCGGCACATACGAAGGCACCTACATCGGTATGATTGATAGCAACGTAACCACCATCACCAATGCTCTCGGTGGCCATGCGGCGGGTTTTCGCCAAGTCTCGGGCGGTGAATAATTGATTGATGATGAGCCCAGCATCTGATCCACCCATGCAAATTGAGGAGACCGCGATCTCCCGCAAGTCGCTACCACTTACGATCCACGATCTAACAGTAGCCTACCATCGTAAGCCAGTGATCTGGGATATCGATCTTTCGATTCCTGAAGGGAAGCTGGTGAGTATCGTGGGTCCCAATGGCGCAGGAAAGAGCACCTTGATTAAAGCCTGTCTCGACCTGATTCCTCGCACTTCTGGCGAGATTAATATTTATGGTCAGTCCTATAAAAAAATGCGCAAACGGGTTGGCTACGTGCCGCAACGTGAGACTGTGGATTGGGACTTTCCTGTAAGTGCGCTCGATGTGGTGGCGATGGGCACTTATGGAAAGCTCGGCTGGTTTCGCCGCGTGAGCAAGCGCTCTGAGGCGCTCTCTATGAAGGCGCTTAAACGTGTCGGGCTCGCGGACTATGCGCATCGCCAGATCAGCCAACTCTCAGGGGGGCAGCAGCAGCGGACCTTTCTCGCTCGCGCGCTCGTGCAGGATGCGGAAATTTATTTTATGGATGAGCCTTTTGCCGCAGTGGATGCCGCGACGGAGCGTGCTATCGTCGAGCTGCTCAAAGAATTGCAGAAGCGAGGTAAGACTGTCTTCGTCGTGCACCATGACCTTGCCACTGTGCCCCAATATTTTGATTGGACAGTCTTGCTTAACATGCGCGTTGTTGCGGCTGGACCAACCGACGAGGTCTTTACCCAAGAGAATCTCCGCCGAACCTACGGTGGTAAGCTGACGCTGCTCACCCAAGCAGCCAACGAGGTCGTGCAGTCGCGATGAAGGTACTTCGTCTTATCTAGTTTATGCAAGATCACCATGCCTGAGCTCTCAGACATCTGGAATGTTCTCATTCTCCGCGATTATAACACGCGTCTGGTTGTGATCTCGACGATCTTGCTGGGTTGTGCCTGCGGACTCATGGGTGGCTTTCTGTTGTTGCGTAAGCGCTCCTTGATGGGCGACACACTCTCGCACGCGACACTGCCAGGCGTTGGTCTATCCTTTATGCTCTTGGTTGCTCTGGGTGGTGATGGAAAGTCGTTGCCCATATTAATAGCGGGTGCGGGCATCACGGGAGTAATCGGATGCGCGGCTGTGCTCTTTATTCGTGAACAAACCCGAATTAAAGACGACGCAGCGATGGGAATCGTGCTTAGCGTGTTCTTTGGGGCAGGCGTTGCTATTCTGGGTGTGATCCAGAGGATGCCCGAGGGCAGTGCGGCTGGTTTGGAATCATTTATCTATGGCAAGACTGCCTCAATGGTGATGAGTGATTTCCAAATCCTCGCGTTCATCACAGTTTGTGTGATTACTTGTTCATTGTTACTTTTTAAAGAGTTCCGCTTGCTGTGTTTCGACGAAAATTTTGCAGCGGTGCTCGGCTGGCCAGTTAAGTTTCTCGACATTCTACTACTAGCACTCATTACCGCCGTGACGGTAGCTGGCTTGCAGGCGGTCGGCTTGATTTTAATAATCGCCTTTCTCATTACGCCTGCAGCTGCGGCGCGGTTCTGGACAAATCAGCTCGACAGGATGCTAATGCTTTCTGCGCTGATTGGCGCTGCCAGTGGTTGGATCGGGGCGAGTTTGAGTGCTTTCTTCCCGCGTCTACCTGCAGGAGCGGTGATCGTGCTTGTCGCGGCGCTTATTTTCGTAGTGAGTATGCTGATCGGAACGGAGCGTGGTGTCATGATTCGTTTCTTGCGACAGTCGCAATTAGAAAAGCGCATGGGACGACAGCATTTGCTTCGGGCGCTTTACGAAATCTTGGAGGGAGGGCGCGTTACCGAAGAACTAATTATTCGAACAGTTCCTCTTCGCCAAATTCTTAGTCGACGCACCTGGAGCGACCGGCATCTACGGGACTATATCCGCCGCGCTTATAAAGAGGGACTTGTCGAGGCACCGAATAAAGCAGATTCTATTTTGTTAACAGAAATTGGACTGGTCGAGGCGAGGCAAGCCACGCGCAATCATCGACTCTGGGAAATGTATCTGATCGAATATGCGGATGTTGCGACGAGTCGCGTCGATCGCGATGCCGACATGGTTGAGCATATACTTGGTGACAAAATGGTCATGCGCTTGGAGAATAAATTACAAGCCTACCGTATTGCTGGTAGTCTCGTTCCGCAAAGTCCGCATCCTATTCATCTAGGAGACTGATCTTGAATTAAGAATTACGAATGGAGTGGTATAGTATAGATACGTGGATCGTAGTCATCGCTGCTTTGGCGGCGGGTGCTTGTGCCTTACCGGGCAATTTCCTCGTGCTTCGTAAAATGAGTATGATGGGCGATGCCATTAGCCATGCGGTGCTTCCTGGCTTGGCGATTGCCTTTCTAGTCACGGGTGCGCGTGCCAGCCTGTCGATGTTTATTGGCGCGGCTATCGCGGGTGTATTGACGGCCGTCTTTACCCAGTGGATCAGCCGTTTTGGTAAGGTCGACGAGGGCGCCTCTATGGGAATCGTCTTTACGACGCTTTTTGCGCTAGGGCTTTTGCTTATCGTGCAAGGTGCCGACCATGTCGACCTCGATCCAAGTTGCGTGCTTTATGGTGCGATCGAGTTGACGCCGCTCGATGTAGTGTGGCGTCCTACGCTCTTTGGCCTCTCAATAGAAGTGCCTAGGACAGCCTTAGTTTTGGCAGGAGTTGCCTTATTCAATGCAGTCTTTGTTGTGGCCTTTTTTAAAGAGCTTCGAATCTCATCCTTCGATGCGGAGCTAGCGACGACGATGGGGATTGATTCAAAGCTAATGCACTATCTTTTGATGACACTCGTGGCTGTGACTACTGTGGCATGCTTTGAATCCGTGGGTAGTATCATCGTGATTGCGATGCTCATAGTCCCTGCGGCGACAGCGCATCTACTGACGGACCGGCTCTGGCTGATGGTGGTTCTGAGCGTAATGATCGCAATTGGCTCTGCAGTACTGGGTCACTTAAGCGCCTTGATCGTGCCAGCTTGGTTCGGCTTTACTGATACCTCCACCTCTGGCATGATGGCTGTAATGGCTGGGCTGATCTTTTCGACTGTGATGCTCTTTGCTCCCAAGTATGGGGTGTTTCAAAGGTTTGTAAAAAGGACGCAGGCTATGAAGTGAATTCCGTTGTATCCTTAACGCGTTTATTTACGAAGAAACCTCGATGTTTAACCCTTAAAAGCAAAAGCTGGAACTCCCTTTACCCCTAGGCCGTCGATGACGAATACCTTGCCTGCATCGGGCTCGTCGAGGTCGGCCTTGATTCCGGTGGTGACGAAGAGGCGGTCTAAGTTTTCGCCGCCAAAGGCGCAGGCAGTTGTTTCGATACAAGGCAGGTCGACGCGCTGTAGCTCTTTGTCCGTTTGAGGATCGAAGCGCACCACGCAAGCACCGTGACAGAAAGCGACCCAGAGCATGCCGTCCGCATCGATCGTCATACCATCAGGTGAGCTGTTGTAGCCGTGTGCCGCGGTGTCGACCGCGACTCGTGCATTAGAAATAGTACCGCTTTCTAAGTCGTAGTCGTAAGCTCGTACATTTTGCGTGGGGGTATCAATGTAGAACATCTTTGTGGCGTCAGCGTTCCAGCAGATGCCATTAGAGTTGGTCACCCCAGAGACTTTGAGCGAGAGCGAGCCATCGGTATCGAGGCAGTAGAGATTGGCACTGCCAGTATCTTTGATCATACTGATTGTGCCTGCCCAGAAGCGGCCTGCGGGGTCGCACTTGCCGTCGTTGAAACGGTTTTTACCGCGCATTGAGGCTTCGGGATCGGCCAGTGCCGCCTTATTGCCTGTCTTCAAATTGAAGCGCACATAGCCGGTGTCGCCAGCGTAGATGACTTCGTTGTCATTCCTGCATGGCACGATTGTGCCGATACGCTCGCCGACATCCCATATACTTTCTTCGCCAGTTTCAGGCATAAGGCGAAGAAGTTTGTTTCCTGCGATGTCGACATAAAATAGAGAGTTTTCCCACCAGATAGGACCTTCGCCCCATTGTGATATTTGTTTCCCGATAGTTTTGGTTCTTGGTGTCGACACAGTGAAATAATAAGCGCCCCTTAAGTCTTCGTTACTAATTTATTATATAAATCTACTCTTTAGGCTCTAAAGCAAAGCCATCTTTGCTGTCATTAACTGTCCAGCCCTTCGCAAGAAGTTCGTTACGAAATTCGTCGGCCTTGCCCCAGTCTTTGGCTTGCTTTGCGTCCCAGCGGGCTTGGGCTATGGCGATTATTTCTTCAGGTGCGTTAATCTGTTTGGCTTCGATGGTAAAGAGCTTAAGCCCGAGTGCATATAGTAGGCTACCAAATGCTTGTAGCATCGATCGTGCGCCGTCTGCTTCGAGCGAGGCGGTGGGATTTGAGCCAATTACACCGAAGATTGCTCCGAGGCAGGCAGCCGTATTGAGGTTGTTGCGTAACGCGTCCCATGCTTTGGTCAGGCGCCCGAAGTCTTCTGGAGCCCCGCTAGTCACGTAAGTGGCATTAAACTGTTCGCTCGACTCCCCGGTTTTAGCGAGTAGTGCCTCCGCAAAACGCTCAAAGCGAGTGAGCGCACTTTGTGAGCCGTGTAGCCCGTCGAATGTAAAGTTGAGCTGTTGCCGATAGCTGCCTGAAATGAGTGTGTAGCGAACGACCATTGGGCTGAAGCCCTTGCCTCGCAGATCGTCCAGTGTATAGAGATTTCCTAGGCTCTTCGACATCTTTGCTCCCTCCACCATTAGGTGTGCACTATGGAACCAGTGCTTACAGAAATCGTGCCCTTGGGCGCATTCGGACTGGGCAATCTCGTTCTCGTGGTGAGGGAAACAGAGGTCGATGCCGCCGCCGTGTAGGTCGATTGTTTCGCCGTTAAAGGCGCTGTCGACCATGGCAGAGCACTCTAGGTGCCATCCCGGGCGACCTTCACCCCAAGGACTACTCCAATAGTTATCGCCGTCGCCATCTTTGCGTGATTTCCAGAGTGCAAAATCGCTTATTGATTCTCGATCATATTCGTCCGCGTCATTGAGCTCACCAGCGGAGTTTTCAGTCTGGGTTTCGAGTTCGCGCTGTTTGAGGCGTGAGAGGCGTCCGTAGTCTTCGAAAGATCCGACTCGGAAATAAACAGAGCCATCATCCGTTGCATAGGCGTTGCCTTTCTCGATGAGTTTCTCGACCAGTGCGATCTGCTGGGGTATGTGCGCCACTGCGCTCGGCTCTATGCTCGGCTTTAGCATATTGAGCGCATCGCAATCGGCATGAAATTTATCTGTCCAGTGCGCGGTAAAATCGATCAGGCTTTTGCCTTCTTCGAGTGAGCGCCGGATTGTCTTATCGTCGAGGTCGGTAATGTTGCGCACGTGTTTAACCGCTATGCCATCGACTTCCAGCACACGACGAAGTGTGTCTTGGATGAGAAAAGTGCGAAAATTTCCGATGTGCGCGGGGCCATAGACAGTCGGACCACAGCAATAAAAGCGCAAAGGATCTGAACTCGATGGAGCGAGTGTCTGAATAGATCGGCTTAGTGTATCGTACAGTTCGATGGACATTTGTAGATTGTGAGAAGAGATTTACGTGTTGAAAGATGACCCTTTTCAGGCGTAACTGCCAATAGAAATCTACTTTTAACCATGACTAATGAATTTAAACTAGATCTGACTCGCCGCCCGCGTCGTATGCGGCGGACGGCTTCCTTGCGCGCGCTTGCCTCTGAGACTGAGGTTTTACCGCAGCATTTGATCCAGCCAGTTTTTGTCATCGAGGGGGAGGGAGCTCCAGAGACGATTGATTCGATGCCGGGGATATCTAGGCTTTCGATCAATGATACGGTCGCAGAATGTCGTGAATTGCACGGTCTCGGTGTTTCGGGTGTCGCACTTTTCCCGAAACTTGATGAGAGTCTTAAGTCGGACGATGCTCGCGAGGCTTTGAATCCAAACACGCTCGTGCTGCGTGCTATCCGTGCTGTTAAGGCAGCGGTGCCTGAGCTTACAGTGATTACTGATCTGGCGCTGGATCCTTACACGGAGCACGGGCATGATGGGCTTTGGGACGCGGCGGCGCAAGATATTGTCAATGATGCTACGGTTGAGGTGCTGACCGAAATGGCGGTGTTGGCTGCCGAGGCGGGCGTCGATATGGTGGCACCTTCGGATATGATGGATGGTCGCGTTGGCGCGATTCGTTCCGCGCTAGATGATAACGATTTTGAAAAGACAGCCATCATGGCTTACTCCGCAAAATTTGCTTCGGCCTTATACGGCCCATTTCGTGATGCGGTTGGTAGCGCCAGTAGTGCGGGCTCTCATAATTTAAATAAGCGCAGCTATCAATTGAATCCAGCTAATCGCCGCGAGGCTTTGGTTGAAATTGCTCTGGATGAGGAAGAAGGTGCGGACGTGCTTATGGTCAAACCAGCAGGGCCCTATCTCGATATAATTCGCGAAGTGCGCGAAGAAACGGAGTTGCCACTGGCTGCCTATCAAGTGTCGGGCGAATACGCACAGATTATGGCCGCGGCTAAGAAGGGCTGGCTCGATTTAGAGCGCTGCCGCAACGAATCGCTACTCGCGATTAGGCGGGCAGGAGCAGATATGATTTTGACGTATTTTGCGAAGGCATTTGTGCAAGGATAGCGCGCGAGTTTGCTAGCTCCCGATAAAAGAATGGGGCAATTACGGCCCGAACAAGCTCAAGCGTCACGATTAGTTAGGAACTTAAAAACTCCACTAGCCGTTCGGCGGTCACCGTGCCGATGCCTTCGATCTGCGTGAGTTGATCGACTTTCGCGCTACGCAGTTTTTCGAGCGAACCGAAGTGTTGTAGCAACTGTTGTTTACGCTTCGTCCCGAGGCCTTTGAAGTCATCAAGGATGGACTCTTTCAGGCGCTTGCTTCGTAGCTCGGCATTGAAACTGTTGGCAAAATGGTGAGCTTCGTCGCGGATATGCTGAAGTAGGCGCAGTGCGGGATCGTGATGAGCTAGGTTGAGCGGTTCACGACCGTCACTGTAGATGACCGTCTCCTTGCGCTTGGCAAGTCCGATCAGTTCGGGCGGCTCCAGACCTTGACTGAGGAATGCTTTGAGCGCGGCAGTGACTTGCCC
>JAKVCM010000228.1 GCA_022448605.1 Puniceicoccaceae bacterium
CGTCAATACGCATTACGAAACGTTTATCCAGCAAGTCCTGGACATTACCCGATCACTCACGTTCCATGGATTCAAAAAAATCATCTTGCTCAATGGTCATGGCTCAAACATGCCAAACCTCGACCTTGTATCCCGGCGCACCAATCTCGAAACCGATGGTGAGAGTCTCCTGATTGCCTGGTGGAACCTCCTGCGAATCGACAAGGACTTTTTACCACAATGGCGAGAAAGTGATTTCCCCGGCGGCTGTGGACACGCTTGCGAATTGGAAACTTCCCTTTATTTGCATCTGGACGAGGACAATGTCCGTAAAGACAAGATTCAAAACCACGTGAGTACCTTGAATGACGGCAACCCTTATATTTGGGTTGAGTTACTCGGTGGCAGCCCGGCCGAGTTAACCTCCTGGACAAGTACCTACACTCCCACTGGCGTGATTGGCCAGCCCGAATATGCTACGAAAGAAAAAGGAGAGCGGGCTTACCTCGAAGCGGTCAAACAACTCTGCAACCTGGTTGAATTTTTTCGCAATCGCCCCAAGGATCAACGTCAGCGCCATCAAACTAAACCGACTTCGATGCCCATTCCTTGGCAACAGCGCGATCTGTCCGAAGGAAACCAAGATTCTTAACTCGAGATAAAACTTAACTCCGGATAGAAACTGGGGAGCACTCGGATACCAGCCACCGCGACTGGCCGGCGTCTTGTTTTATTCCCGCGCCTCCGACCATCGCAAAAATGGCATTGCGCGCCTCATCCCAATTTCAAAACAATGCATCTTGCAATCTGCTGAGCACCCCAACACTTTTTCGTTCTTCTAGACGTGCGTACTTCTGGAATCTTGATTCCCAGGACCTGCACTACCGTTTGTAAGGGACGTTGCTTCGCGTCTTCCTGCATCTAGCAGCCAACAAGCTCCCTCACTCTGCGCATCAGTATTACTTAAGCCGCAGCGACCCTTCATAATTCATGGTTCACTCCCTGAAGCAAGCCGCTTTGAGCTTGACTCTGCTTAAGTCTCTGGATGCGTTCCTATGATAATTGCATCGTAAACTGGAAATAATTCCGCGGTTCCAGCCAAGGTGTCGACTAGATCTTCTAAATTAGAAATGACAAAAACCCGCTCATTTCACCCCAGACCCCACAAAACAAGACTTTTCTGGAAAACTCTTTTACAGCTTGAAGCGTAGTAATTGACTTCGACAGGAAGGTTGGCAAACAATTCCAGGTCGCTAAGATCTCCTAGAACAACACCAAGCCGCTTGAACAAGAACTCCAGCAGCGTTCCTTGACACTTATCGAATGCTTTCAGTGAGTTCTGCCAAACAGCCCCATACAACAACGAAACACCATCGACTCAAGCGTAACCGCTTGTGAAACCAAACTTGAGGTGACGTCACCATGCGTATGAAATTAAGTCTTCGAACTTGGCACTCCGTCGTAGCGTCCTTGACTTTACTGCTTTGGATAAGCTCATCCTCGATTTTCGCGGATGATTATGATCGCGAGCACTTGCAGAAAATCGAATCGCAAGTGAAAGCCGTCGTGGAAAAAGCCTTGCCTTGTACTGTTGGCATTGGCTCGCG
>JAKVCM010000229.1 GCA_022448605.1 Puniceicoccaceae bacterium
AAATTGGGACCGGAGCGGGGCAAGGTGGACGGAGTGCATAGCACGGAGATGGCGAAGCCCCGAAGGGGTGCAGGCCAGTGGGTGCCCTTGGGCAACTGGACAAACATCGCAGTCCCGCTGAGCGGGACGAGAAGACCTTGCAGCGTGGAGGTATCATCTCAACGGCAAATAAGGGGAAAATGGGCCGGGGGCGTCGGGTTTGTTTTTTTGGAACGTCGATTGGGTTTTGCTTTTTTTGATCGTGCTCCGCGGGTGCGGGTCCACCACCCTAGAGCGCTGGGGTTAGGCCAGCGCAATTGGGCAAAGGGAGCTGAGTCATCATTGTGTGCCGTTAGGCTGCTGTCTTTGTTGCGGCTCCCTGCGTAGGCTCCTTGCGGCTGCAGCTTGGCTGCTGGCTGATTCTAAGGGTGGGGCCGCGGGACCCGGCAGGGCTGCTCGGGTGGGACGAGCAGACCCGAGGGAGTGAAGCGACTGAGCCCCAGGCCAGGCTGGGCGTATACGACCGCAGCGGCTGGCAGCTAAAGAAGATAAATGCCCTCCCCTGTCGCTGAAGCCCAAATGGCCGAGTGGGGGCCGGGTGAGCGGCGCGATAGCGACCGCAAGGCAGCGCGGCGGTGCGCTGGCCCCCAGACAGCGTGCCGGTCGACCTGCCGCAGTAGCCGCCCCAGCTTGCTGGGTCCATGCGGCGTGCGAGTGCTAGCTAGATACCTGGACCGGAGGGAGGTCTCCGCGGAGGCAACCGCCAAAGCGGAGGGCCCCGGGAAGGATGAGAGCAGAGGCGGTGACAGATATGGCTGAAAGCCTAGCTGGCGATGACTGTGCTCGCCGGGGACGTCAGATTGGTTCCGTGGGCGTGGATCGGGTTGTTTGCAGGTTGGCTCAGTTGGTTGGTTTTTTTACAAGATTTGAATTTTCTTAGACTGAGCCCTTTGTGCTCCTCGATATGGACTCATGGATGATGAGGCGAAGATTCTGTCCAGTTCCAACCGGTTTTCTCAACTACAGTTTCTTCAAAATCACAGGAGGCAGAAACTAAAATTCCTGAAGCTCTCAAAGCGACAATCAACTTGCATAATGTATCGATAAAATCGTCCTCACTAACTTCAAAATCTATACCTTCAATCTCCGCGGTATATTTCGCGAAAACGAATCTGTTCTCAGCGGTGAAGCGATCTTCGTCAAAATCATCATTACTTTTAAGATCAAATACAAGCAGCTCATTCTCCAATACAGAACCACTAACAGTTCCTCCAACAGAATGAGCGCATTGCTTTAAAAGTTCGGCTTTTTCAAGAGGAGACTGGAGATACAGACGACAATAAGGATCAAATGACATAATAAATCTCCTAAAAATCAAAGCTTAACGGTAACTGCGGTCCATTATCAAACTGGCCTCCAGCTCGAATAATAGATAAATCCACATCGATCCCTAGATCATTCGCTATCTGCCTAGATAAGCCACTTAATCGAGCTTCACCAGATTGTATTTTTCCAGTTTCGAGCGCATGCAAACGAGTGTCTGCCAAATTAGATCCAGCATTTGGATTAGAAAGTCTAGATAGCTTAGGATTGTTAATGAACGCATTAAATTGTTCAGGCGAAACTCTAATCGCTATATCGATATCAGAAGTAGCCCGAACAGTTCCTCCAGCCCGACTTCCCTGAACGAATATATCACTGCCTAAGCCCAGCTCATCGGCTTTCGATCTTATTTGTGATGAGATTCGATCAAATTGTCGCGCGCTAAGACCTTGAGGAATCGCTAGCTTGTTTGTGACAACGAGATCATCAACGGCACGTATGCCTTGAATATCCGCCCTATTTAAGGGTCCCAGATTATCCGGAATTTTGCTCTTTGAGACCTTATCGAGAAGCTTCTTTAGAAGATTCGCTGCTCCCGTGCCTGTTACCGCAGCAATTGCTCCTCCTGAAGATGCATTAGCAATAGCTAATTTATCAGGGTCGGTAACTGTTTCTCTCGCATCACCATACAACTGTATAGCTAACTCTTTTGCCAAACATGGATCGTCTTTAAGAGCCTTAGCTAGATCCTTTACATCTGTGAAAACGAGATCGCGTGTCGTCGGATCTAAAATAACAGCGGCAGTCTCTCCAATGGTTTCAGCGAAGCCTCTAAAGCCCATGGCAATGTTATACAGACCAGTTCCTCCCCCACTGAATAAGGCGCCTGCTAATTCACGCGGCGTGAGCGTCGCATTAAAATTGGATCTATTCCTAGGCTCCTGAAGACCTAAGTAATCCCACCGATTCACGCCATCATTCCCCACAAACCCAAACAGGTTCACCCCGCCCTGTTCCTCAATCGGGTCACGACTCAACCACCGACCCTTGTCTGCATCGTAATAGCGGTAGCCGTAGTAGTGGTAGCCGGTTTCGGGGTCTTGGTATTTGGTGGAGAAGGTGAAGCGGAACGTAGTGGCTTCGGGGCCTACGCTTGCCAGCGGTTCGCCGAAGGGGCCATAGCCGAACCCCTCCGCGGTTTTTGAGGAAAAATCGCATTTTCCTCGATGCGTTTCCTGGCGCCGCAGCCAATTTTCATGACGCGATTTCGCCTCGGCTAAAAAAATTCTCCAGGCGCGGTTTTGGGCTGCGGCGGCTACTTTTTCCCGGCGGCGTTTTTCGTCCTCTACTGCAGCATCGACCGCAGCTTTAAGCAGCACTAGCTGCGCAAAGGGCATGGTGTCGATTTGGGGAACGGCAAAGCTCACGGAACAAAACGAAAGAAGCCCTGCTCAACGCGAGCAAGGCTTAAAAAGACCTCTAATGAAGAGACCAGGACTTAGAAGAGTTCACTGTGTGAACCCGTCCGCACCAAGATCAGTTCGCCATTTTCGACTTTATAAATCAGCAGCCAATCAGGCTCTATATGGCACTCACGATAGCCGACGTAGTTTCCGATCAAGTTGTGGTCACGATACCGCTGATCGAGCGATTCTTCTGCTCTCAGTATCTCAATCACTTCAATCAACTTCTGCACATCTTTGGATGCAGAGCGGAGTTTGCGGAAGTCCTTCTTAAAGCGACTTTTGCGAACGATGGGCAGCATCAATCCTCAGATTCCAGATCTGCCATCAAGGCTTCAACACTCTCAAAGCGTTGTAAGCTTTCAAGAGGCTCATTCATAGCCGCAATGGTCTCAGCGTTCGGCAAATGACGCACAAACTGAACTACTTTGCCGCGCTCATCCTCCGGTAAACGCTGGATTTCTTCTATGATTTCTACGGCGTTCATTGTTATAAGATCGTCGGTTTTTCCTAATAACTCAAGCCTCACCTTTATCCATACGCGCCGGGTGCGTCCGTTTGTGGACTTCTTGGAGCTGCTGGATGCTGACTTCGGTGTAGACTTGCGTGGTCTCCAACTTCGCATGCCCCAAGAGCTGCTGGATAAAGCGGATGTCTACGCCGTTTTCGAGCATGTGGGTCGCGCTGCTGTGGCGAAAGAGGTGGCAGGAGCCAGCACGACCTATCCCGGAGTTCTCAATGCAGCTGCATACCATCTTAGTCACCGAGTCGGGG
>JAKVCM010000023.1 GCA_022448605.1 Puniceicoccaceae bacterium
GCCCGCGTCGACCAAGTTATCGATATGCTAGGGCTCTGCGGCGACACCGCCGACAACATCCCTGGTGTTCCAGGTATCGGTCCCAAGACCGCCGAAAAGCTACTAGCTCAATACGACACCGTCGAAGGCCTCCTAGATCATGTGGACGAACTCAAAGGTAAGCAGCAGGAAAAAGTCCGTGACAACGCCAACCAAGCCCGCATGTCCAAAGTGCTCGCAACTATACAACTTGACGTGCCCATCGAGGCCGACTGGGAGGCCATCTTGCTTGAAAAGCCCGACCAAACGAAGCTTGTTCCCCTTCTTACGGAATTCGAATTTCGAACCTTAGGTAAACGTATCTTCGGCGCTGACTTTTCCGCGCAAGAAGCGGCTACAGAAATCGTCCTAATGGGTGAGGACGATGAAAAAATGGCTATACCAAGCTCCAGCTTAGCAGCGACGTCACCCCAGCTAGATCTTCTTCCCGACATTGCCTTCAAAAAGCTAACTGACGTCAAAGCAGACTATCGTATCGTAAAATCTAATACAGAGCTAGTCAAACTCGTCACCACACTCACTGCCGCGAAAATCTTTGCCTTCGACACCGAAACCACCGCGCTCAACCCCCGTATGGCAAAACTTGTCGGCATCTCCTTTTCCACCGAAGCCCACACCGGTTACTGGGTGCCCGCTACCGAAGAATCTCTAGCGGTACTACGCTCCCTCTTTGCCAACGATTCGCTGACTAAAATCGGACACAACTTAAAATTCGACCTATCCGTGCTTGCGGAGAACGACTGCCCGGTCGCAGGACTCTGCTACGACACCATGCTCGCACATGCCTTGATCGATCCCGAGCAAAGGCACAAGCTCGACACCCTCTCGGAAGACTTCCTACAATATTCCCCTATTCGATTCAGCGAATTACTACCTGACGCTAAAAAAGGCGAAGCCATAGACTACTCAGACGTGGCGGAGCAAGACCTCGCTAACTATGCGATCGAAGACTCTGATGTCACACTTCAGCTCTGGAAAATCTTTCAACCAAAGCTCGAAGAGAGCGGTCAGGCCAGAGTATTTTACGAGATTGAGACGCCCCTCCTGCCCGTGCTGGTAGCGATGGAGCGCGAAGGCATACGTCTCTGCGAGTCGACACTCGCAACCACCGGTGAATCCCTTGCCGGACACATCGCAGAGCTAGAAACCTCCATTTACGCAGTAGCTGGACGTGAGTTTAACCTCAACTCCCCAAAACAACTAGGCGAAGTTTTGTTCGACGAACTAAAGCTGGCCGAAAAACCCAAGAAGACCAAGACGGGTCAATATGCCACCAATGAACAAGTCCTCTCTAACTTCGCGCCCAAACACACCATTGTGGCCGAGCTTCTAGAATATCGCCAATTGACCAAGCTCAAGAGCACCTACATTGACTCTCTCCCGAACTCTATCGATCTTGTTACCGGTCGCGTCCACACCCATTACGGCCAAGCACAGACCGCCACGGGTCGACTCTCTTCTAACGATCCTAACCTCCAGAATATTCCCGTTCGCAGCCCCAAAGGCCGCGAGATTCGAAAAGCATTTGTCCCGCGCCAAGGATGGAAGCTACTCGCAGCCGACTATTCGCAGATTGAATTGCGTATCCTTGCGGCCCTGACGGGCGACGTCGGTCTGCTGACCGCGTTCAAGGAAGGCCAAGACATCCATACCGCTACCGCCGCAAAGATCTTTGACGTCTTGCCCGGGGAAGTGACCCGCGAACAACGCAGCACGGCGAAAATGGTTAACTTTGGCATTCCCTACGGCATCTCTGCATTCGGTCTCGCCCAACGCCTCGGCACAGTTAGCAGGACTGAGGCACAAGAGATTATTGATAGCTACTTCGCTCAATTCCCTGGCATCCCTGGCTACATGGAATTACAGAAAGAAAGCGCCAAGGAGAACGGCTATGTCGAAACCCAATGCGGGCGCCGTCGCCACATACGCGACATCAACTCTGGTAACAGCACCATCCGCGCCGCCGCTGAGCGCAACGCCATCAACATGCCGATCCAAGGTACCGCCGCTGACATGATCAAGATCGCAATGATACGTATCCAAAAATCTATTACAGAAAAAGGCCTCAAGAGTCGCATGCTTCTACAAGTTCACGATGAACTCATTTTTGACATGGAACCCAATGAAGAGGCTGATCTAATTGAGCTAATAAAAAAGGCTATGATCGGTGCACTAGAGCTATCCTGCCCCATCGAGATAGATATCGGAATTGGTGAAAACTGGTTAGAAGCCCACTAGGCCATTACACCAGCTCACTCTACCTACTACCTCGCGTTTGACATATCGCATTATGCAACAAGCCTAAACCTATGGAAAGAACAAAAGTATCAGTCATTGGCTTAGGAATTATAGGCTCAATTTGGGCGGGACGTTATGCATCAGAGGGGATATTAGCTGCTAGCTGGAATCGTAGCCCCAAACATGACCTCGACCTCAAGCAGACGGACCTTGCGAATTGTGCTAAGGTTGCGAAGTTTTTGCACATTTGCGTGTATGATGCTGATTCTGTGCGTAGCGTCTTGAATCAGTTATTACCGCATTTGAATGACGAGCATATCATCATCCAGTCATCCACCATCGATAGAACGAGCGCAGCGGAGTTTAAAGACCTAATCATACCTTCCGGAGCTCGCTATTTGGAAGCGCCATTCACAGGTAGTAAACCGGCTGCGGAACTAGGAAAGACTATCTTCTATCTAGGTGGTGAAGCTGATTTGGTCATCGAAGTGGAGCCAATTTTAAAAAAAGTATCTACCACACGTTTACACGTCGGTACAATTGAACAAGCGACCGTGATGAAGTTGGCGATGAATCTGCAAATCGCAGGAATTAGTCAAGCTCTATGCGAAGCACTCACATTGGCACGAGGCGCAGCAATCGACGACGACCGCTTTTTCGAAGTGATGAAAGCCAACGCAGCGTGGTCGGGACTGGCCGAACTCAAAGAACCAAAATTGCGTTCTGCTGACTACAGTCCACAATTTTCTATCAAAAACTTGCACAAAGACATGCGTCTTGCCAGGATGGTAGCACACAGTGACCTACCCCAATTAGAGAGCTCAATAGAATGTCTCGCTGCAGCTGAAGAGGCAGGATACGCTGACGAAGACTTCATATCCCTGATCCGTATGCTCGAAAAATAAACTTACAATAGGGCTAGATCTACTAGCAATCAAAAATTAATGACTATTACGAAAGCATTCTTCTTATACACATATGGACTACTTCCACTTGTCGGACTCGCGCACCTTAACGAATTTCATTTAAATTTAATTCCAACTAAGCAGACCCTAAAAATTACACCCCAATGTGAAATCAAGATAGAAGGCGACAAGCGCATAATAAAGTCCAACGGCATTCCAAACCACAAAGTTGGAAAATTTCCTAATCGAGGTAATCCGAACAGCATTCAAGCGCAAAACTACCATTACGAGGTAGCACTCAGACCCAAAGTTGCCAGAGAAGCCATCGTGACAGTTCGCCAGCCATTTGGTATCGCTCTAAACGGCGTGCTATTTGATCCTGGCACCGCCGAATTTTTCCAGCGTGACCGTAGCTCAAAGTGGAATTATGAAGCGCTAAGCGGCGCTGTTAGACTCGGACTCGACCAGAATCATGCCCACGTACAACCCAATGGAGCCTACCACTATCACGGACTTCCAAGTAAACTTTTCGAAATGCTCTCGGGCGGAGAGCAAGTTATGACCCTCATTGGTTGGGCTGCGGATGGCTTTCCAATCTATGGCTTATACGGAACAAAAGACCCGCGTAAGGCAGACAGCGAAATCGTCGAATTGAAGTCGAGCTACCAAATCAAAGCAGGCTCACGCCCGACTGGTAGCGACTCTCCAGGAGGCGACTACGACGGCACCTTCACCATTGACTACGAATACGTAGAGAATAGCGGCGATCTCGATGAGTGCGGCGGACGCTTTGGTGTGACTCCGGAATTTACTGAAGGCACTTACTACTATGTGCTGACCGAAGACTACCCTTTTATCCCACGCATGTTTAAAGGTGAGCCCGACCCAAGTTTTGAACGCCGACGACACAGACGCAGACCATCAGAAAACTCAGATGATCAAGACCACCCAAATCGCGGTATTAGTCGTGGTCCCATATATCCAAGAAGTTTTTAGATAAACCTTAGGTTGAAGAGGATTGATCCCTCGACCATCGTGATTGCATCGCTAGATGGATTTATTTTCAAACAAAGCAATATTCCGCAAAATACTGGTCGCCTGGTATGCTTCTGCCCAACGCCCACTACCTTGGCGTACGGAACCAAGCCTTTATCGCACCGTTGTATCTGAGCTAATGGCACAGCAGACACAAATTAAGACCATGCTGCCCTACTTCAATCGTTGGATGCGGCGCTTCCCCAATTTCACCACGCTAGCCAATGCGTCCGCCGGGGATGTGCTCAAACACTGGGAAGGCCTCGGCTACTACAGCCGTGCACGCAACCTTCATCGCTTGGCCAAAGAATACGTCGCACTCAGTCCCAAGCCCGCGACCCGCGAAGAATGGCAGCGGCTGCCCGGCATCGGTCCCTATACCTCGGCGGCCATCACTTCAATTGCATTGGGTCAACCAGCTGCAGTCGTCGATGGCAACGTCGTGCGTATCCTAGCCCGCTTGACCGACGATGAGCATATTTTTAAAAACAATGGCGAAGCAGTCAAGGCCTTCACCGCAAGAGCTGACCAGTTGCTCGATGACAAAAATCCCGGCGACCACAACCAGGCCATGATGGAGCTAGGTGCAACAGTCTGCCTCAAGCATAAGCCTCTCTGCACCGTTTGTCCCGTCCTTAAGTTCTGCGTCTCATGCAAAAACGGCACTCAAGACGAGCTTCCAAAAATAGAGCGCAAGGCCACAGTGCAAGTCGAGATTGATCGCGCATGGATCGTCGAAGATGCTAACCTACTACTCCACCGCATCCCCGAAAGCGCAGGGCAACTTGCAGGGCAATACGAATTACCCGAACTGAGCGCAGTCAAAGCGAGGACGTCGCCCCAACTCATTGCCAGCAAATCACGCTCCATCACTCATCGTCGAATCAAAGAATACATCTACGAAACAATCGTAGCCAGTATTGATGACTCATTAGAATGGGTCGCCCTCGACGAACTAGAGGCTATTACTCTTTCGGGACCACATCGCAGGTGGATTAGCGAATTACTAAAGGGTCAATGATTCTTGGTTGGACGTTTAAGATTCCATTGCTCAGCTTTGCTCCATGTCAAAAATACAAAAATGGACTGCCGACGATTTTGAAATCCGCACCTCAACGATCGAGGGTGCAGGTATGGGGCTATTTGCTAGGCATGCTATCGGCGAAGAGGACACTATCGGCTACTACACCGGCGAAGTGATCACAGAAAAAGAATTTCACGACCCCGAACGCCTCTTTTCTGCCTACGTGATGTGGGTTACCAAAGGCCATATTATCGTCGGTGAAGGTCCAAAGGCCAACTACACTCGCTACATCAATCACGATGATGAACCCAACGCCTTTCTCGTCGTCTCCAGTCGCTGGAAGACCGCCCGCTTCCAAGCCCTTCGTGACATCGAGCCAGGTGAAGAAATTTTATTCGACTACGGCGACGACTACTGGGAGTAAGCCTAAGTGTCTGCCAAAGTGGCCTTTACTCACTTTGCTACAAGAGTTGCTTCGTGGTTGAACTCGTAACAATCCCCCTTCATTTTGTATTAAAGATTTAGCCATATGAATATAGACCCCATTTTTTCAGGCCTCGACGAGGAACAAAGAAGCGTAATTTCAACTCTGCCTCGTGGAGATCGATTAATTGAGCTTGCTACCCTGCGTAACTGCTCTACCCGCGAGATCTTGTCCGAACTGGCCGACCTCGCAGAAATCGCAGTAATCAAAGACATCGAGCTGATTGACAATCCAACCGCCACGTTACCGTTGCGAATGATACACGAGTATCAATGTATCCCTGTCCGAACAGCAGCCGGCGATACCCCCATAGAAAAAGCCCCGATGGCACTTGCCACACTCTGGCCACCCGATGAGGTGATGAGTCGCTGGGTCTACGCCGTTAGTGGACGCAAAGTGCAGTGGTTTATGGGTGACCCAGTGCAGATCACTGAATCAATCACGCAAAACTTCGGAGTCGGCGCAGGCAGCCTCGACGAGTCCGATCTTGTTACTGATGTTTCCGAAGCCGATGAGGCGGAAGATGAGGACGCCGCTGTGATCCGATTCGTCAACGAGGTAGTGCAAAAAGCGGTCAGCGACCGAGCAACTGACATCCACTTCGAACCACACCGTGATGAGCTACAGATTCGCTATCGCATCGACGGCGAGCTAGTATCCGTTCGAGTGCCCGATAATCTCATACGCTTTCAAGGTGCCATCATATCTCGCCTTAAGATCATGGCTAAGCTAAATATTTCCGAGAAGCGACGCCCCCAGGACGGTCGCATCTCCTTCGGTGCAGGTGATTCGGAATTAGATATTCGTATCTCCACCTTTCCTACAATGTATGGCGAGAGCGTGTCGCTGCGCCTGCTCAACCAAAAGTCAAAACCACTCTCTATGCGCGAGCTTGGTCTCGCCAACGACGAGGAAAAGAAACTTACCCACGCGCTTTCTTCTCCACATGGAATCATCTTAGTGACGGGGCCTACAGGTTCGGGTAAATCCACTTCGCTCACGGCCTTCATCCGTTTGATCAACAAGCCCGAGCGCCGTATCATTACAGTTGAAGACCCCGTCGAGTATGAAGTGCCTGGTGTCAATCAGACGCAGGTCCATCCCGAGATCGGTTTGACCTTTGCCCAGTCGCTGCGCGCCGTGCTTCGCCAAGATCCAGACGTCATTATGGTCGGAGAAATCCGCGACCGCGAGACGGCCGATATCGCCATCCGCGCCTCGCTAACAGGTCACCTCGTTATGAGTACACTCCACACCAACGACGCACCCGGCGCCCTGACCCGTCTCGTCGATATGGACATTGAGCCATTTCTTATTGCTTCCTCCGTAGAGATGATTATAGCGCAGCGCCTCGTTCGCCGCCTCTGCCCCAATTGCGCACTACCGGCCACATACGATGAGCGCCAGATTACTGGCTTTCTTAAAACAATGCAGATCGACCCGAGCGAAGCGCAACACGGTCATCTCGCCAAATCAGCTGTCGGTTGTGAACGTTGTCGCAACCTTGGTTTCCGCGGACGCATCGGAGTCTTTGAAATTCTACGTGTTACAGAAGAAATCCACGAGCACATCGTCAAGCGTGACTCTGCCCGATTGATTCGTCAGACCGCCGTCTCTCAAGACATGCGAACACTCATGCAAAGCGGCTGGTCTCATATTAAAAATGGCACCACCACTTTCGAAGAGGTCATGCGCTTCGCAGAACTTGATAGCGAGGAGGATTAAGCATTCAAGGTTTGAAATCTATGGCCCGCATCTTTGCCCTCTCTTCCTTAAACTTCGCTCGATTACAATTACAGTGCAGGCAGAGTGGAGAGTTGTAGAGCAGCACAAATTTCTCACCGAGCTTCAGCGGGCGTTCCTGCCCACGCTCCACCATACGTAAGGCAGGGCCACAACTGGGAACGATCGCCCCGACGGCATCAAAAAATACATCGACGGCGGAACGCTTCCCTTTTTTACGCTTTGGCAAATCACTCATACATATATGATAAAACAAACATTCAGGATTTTCCAATCGTCGTCTACCTTTTTAAGCAATGCCATATTTAATTTCTTTTCGCGCTCAAATTGTTGGCCTAGTTCTCTGTATTAGTGGCCTTAACCTGAGCGCTGCGCCAAAAATAGATCTTATCGAACTCTATCACGGAGTTGCTGAAGGTAACTATTTGATCGGCGATCTCGGTGGCGCGGAACGTGGTGTCGAACAAATGCTCCGTATTGACCCTGACTATCTGCCTGCACTCACTCTCAAAGCGCGAGTGTTGCTCGATCAAAACAAGCCTGTTCAAGCACTTAAAGCAGCTGAAAGAGCCATCGCGCTCGAACCTGAAAATCACAAACACAGCCTACTCAAAGCTCTCGTATTGAGTCATGCGGATCGACGCGAAGAGGCCGCAGCTCTAATTCAACAAATTCTCGCAAAAGCGGACCCAGAAAGCGACGAAGCACGAGTGGCCAAGGAGCTACTCAGCCTACCTCTTATAACTGAGGGCGATTGGGATGACGCCGCCTTTGGAACTGACGAAATTTATCTTGCCGACCCCAAAACCAAGAGTGCCAGTCTTCGTCACAGTAGGGAAGCCTACCTCGAAAAAACTCACGCTGATCTGCAATTCGGAGCTCATAACGAAGCTATTACTGCAATCGATCAAGCTATTGCAGTCTACAAAGATCAAACCGGACAAGAAGCCCTCCAGCAAATTACCGCACTGCGCTTATTACGTGCACGGCTTCTTACACAAATCGGCCGTTTCGACCAGGCGATTACCGATTTACAAAATCTCACTGCACAACAACCACAAAACTTCGAAGCCCTCATCATTCTAGCCTCTCTCTACGCAAGTGTAGAACGCTGGGAATCACTAGAAGCTGTGATCGAACCAATAGCCAAGCGTCCTGAGCTAAGCGATGTCGCTCTCTACCTCGAAGGCCGTGCCACCCTAGCCAAGAACCGTGTCGGTACCGCACGAGCTAAATTCGATGCCGCGATTAAAGCGCTGCCTCAAGAGGCTGACCTACTCCGTCGCTCCCTTTTCTTTTATCGCGGACTCTGCCTTCAAAAACTTGGTCGTCACAAAGAAGCCTCTACTTCAATCCTTAACGCGATCGACGCTGGCTTCCGTCCCGAGACGCGTGAAGAAGCACTTGTCGCGTGCCGCACCCTGCTTCGCGCGGATCGCTCGAGTGATGCCATTCCGATTCTCGAAGCCATCACCCTAAATCGTATCCATCCAGACGCTGAGGCTTGGGCAATGCTTGGCCGCGCCCACCTCGCTTCAGGCACGCAGACTCTAGCTCTGAGCGCATTCAATGAATCCCTCTTAATAGACTCCGAGCAAGCCGAATTACTCGCACTTCGAGGAGCACTCCTAAGAAAAATAGGCGATCTCGAAGGCGCCCTTACAGACTACAAAAAAGCTCATCAATTCGCTCCCTTGAGTTCGGTCTTGAGCTACGAAAAAGGACTCGTACTCCTACAGTTAGGCCGCTTATCCGAGGCTGAAGGCATGCTAGAGATCGCAGCGCGCAAACTAACAACTAATCCTACCTTAAATATAATTCACGCTAACTGTGCCTATGCAATCGGAAAGATTGATGGCGCAGCAGAATCACTCAGCAAATACTTTGTCGAAAACCCAACAACCCCTGAACCAAATGCAATTTACTTAGCCAAACTATTGCAGGCCGATTTTAATAAAAACATATCTAGAGGGGAACGGACACACAATGCAGCTAAGAATTTAAAAGCAGCGAGCTTGAACGATCCCGTGATTCAATATTTCAATGGTGTGGCAAATCGCAAAAAAGTCCTAGATTGGGGAGGTATCGCCAAATCACCTGAAGAAGCACGGCGACAAATTTGCGCCGCTGCGTATTGGATGGCGCAATGGGAAGCAGCGAATGGAGATGTCACAAAGGCCAAAGAACTTTTAAAAATCGCAGTCGATACAGGCAGTCCTGATCTAACGGAATGGCAACTTGCTAATTGGCAGTGGAACAAAAAGTAATCAATAAACTGAATACACCAATGATCAAAATGCGCTATAAACCAATATTTCAGTGTTTTTGGGTAGTCACATTTGTGCTTGCACCCCAGTCGTAAAACGACATCTTCCTGCCCTTCAGCGTTAGAGCGCGCTCTGAGAAGAGCCCGTTCCTCGACTTCTCTTCACTTGGAGAGTTTAACGGTTCAGACGGCTCAGTTGCGGTCTAAACGGTTTCGACAACTCGAAGCCCACAAGTCGTGATTCACACAATCAGAAACAAAATGGCAAAATCAGCACCCGCAGGGGACACAACAATCGATAAGGAAGCGATCATCAAAGAGTTTGGTCTTAAAGACGGCGACACAGGTTCGTCTGAGGTGCAAATCGCACTTCTCACGGCCCGCGTCAGACACCTCACCGAACACTTGCGAGTCAACCGTAAGGACTTTCACTCACGCCGTGGACTGATCGCAATGACATCACGTCGTCGTAAGCTCCTCGACTACCTTAAACGTACTGAGTTCAATCGCTACACCGCGATCCTCGAAAAACTTGGACTCCGCAAATAACGGATTACTTTTTTACAATGCCGGACTTCATAGGTGGGAGTCCGGCATTTTTCTTAACTCAAAGCCCCCTTTTTTCATTCTTAATCATAATCTTAATCGTAATCCTCCCTGCCATCCGAGGATTACGATTAGGAGTAAGATTAAGAGCTGAAGAAAATGAACTTCACTTTAATCTAAATGACACTGGTATAGGTAAGGCTTGATGCCATTACTCATCTACAAGCAGCGATCGAAGCATAAACCTTCTTCCATAAATTTTCATCCGAGCGTCCCGACCGATTCGGGCCGCGAGCGTCCAAGTAAGGTCCGATCCCCGAACGGTCGTTTTGAATGCATAAAGCAAAACCAAGACAAAGATAATGAAACAAAAACATAACGTAAAAGTCGAAGGTCTCGATATCGAGATCTCTACTGGCACCCTCGCA
>JAKVCM010000230.1 GCA_022448605.1 Puniceicoccaceae bacterium
GATAGATGCGCTTACCTGTCTTTTATGTCCCACCGGGCTTGGAAGAATCACGAATTAAACGAGCCGCCAGTGCTTGGAATAATTCCGAATTGCATGAAGAGACTACTGACGACCTTCTCAGGGACAGTGTCGCGCCGCTAATACGCACCACGGCAATCCCTGATAAAGTGATCTGTCGCCCCACATTTGAAGCGCTGGCCAGGGCAATTGTCATGGCGATAGGTGCAGCAGCCCTGGCCCAACCGCGGCGCAGGTCTTCGGACGGGACCAGCGGCAGGTCCGCCACGTTAGGGTGGCCTGGGCTATACCAGATCTCCCTGTCCAGATGCTCTGCTGGCTTGTGGGCGGTGGCACTGTGGACGTAATTGTACATGGTCCTGTAGCAGTGGTGTTTGGAGACCTGGACCTGTGCGCTACGTGCGGCTACTATCCGGCTGGATTCCATGTAATCTGCACCTAGTCTGCACCTAGTCTGCACCTAGTCTGCACCTAGTCTGCAGCCTAGTCTGCACCCATGATTTGTATGGCCTGGCATACAAAATGCTTAGCGCGCGCATAATTTCAAAGAAATAAAGCATACGTTCTCATATTTCCATTTAAATACGCGCACGCGATAAGCGTTTTTGTGTGCCAGGCTACAAAAATCACAGGTGCTGACTAGGCTGCAGACTAGGTGCAGACTAGGTGCAGACTAGGTGCAGATTAGATAGCAAGGACAAGCGTGTGCGCTTGGACCTTTACCCCCTGCGCCTGCACCTCTCTGAGGTGCCGCTCGACCGCCTTCCACTTGTGCTCGTGCGGGGCCGCCCTCCTCTTGGATATCGAGGCAACACCAACCAAGCCGCAGGCGCCCACGCTCCCTGGAGGCTCCAACCAAGGATTTCAGTTTTACGGCGCTGCCCTCCTCTTGGAATATCTTGGCAACACCAACCAAGCTGCAGGGCCACTAGCGACCTCGTTGCCTGGGAAGCTTGCCCGCTGCCCGAGCCACAGCAGACGGCACCCCAGGGGGTCACGGGCTCATCCTGGCCAATCGACTCACCACGCTTTGTGGCGTCTATGGCTCAGGCCCCGACGTGCCGCAAAAAGTTTTGGGCGACGGTCTGGTCGGCTCTCGTGGCCATGCCCAAATCTTAACCTTCGATCCATTTTGTATGTGAAGCGGTCCGCCCTGGACGGTCGATGGAAAATATGTTCGAAGTGGAAGCAGCTTGTCCTGATGTCATGTAATACATAATTCTGCGACTTCGAAATGTTTGCAAGCGCACGTGCCGTAGAGCGTGCGTCCAAACAACTCCCCAAAATACTTAACTTCAGATCCCCCTTCACCTCTCCCCCTCCCCCCAATACAATGTTGTGAGTGGGCCGCCGCCCCCACGAAGAAAAAAAAACAGCCCGGCGCCCTGGCGCCTTCAACATTGTTTGGGGGGAGAGGGGGGGACGATCGCGGGCGATCTGAAGTTAAGTATTTTGGGTAGTGGCTGGACGGGCGGACAATCTCGGAATGGAGCTTTAAACAAGTATGTAAAGGAAGCCAAGGAACGGTGATAACGGAGAGATGGACATCGCGAAACCTACAAACTTGGCCATCTTTGCGGTGCGATCTCGCGGAAGCCGAGGGGATCAAAAAATCCGTCACCACTGTATTGTTTCTGGGAGAAGGGGGGCGAGAGAGGGAAGGAAATCGGATTGGACGGAAATTGTATTGGAAAAGACTTGCACTTCGATCTTTTTTTCCATGTACGGTCCCCCGGAAGGGCAGTTGCATTGCATTCACAACGTTGTCTTGGTGGGGAGGGGGTTGGGGGTGAAGTGGGATCTGAAATTAAGTCATTTGGGGAATTGTGCGTACATACATTAAGATAGATGCGCTTACCTGTCTTTTATGTCCCACCGGGCTTGGAAGAATCACGAATTAAACGAGCCGCCAGTGCTTGGAATAATTCCGAATTGCATGAAGAGACTACTGACGACCTTCTCAGGGACAGTGTCGCGCCGCTAA
>JAKVCM010000231.1 GCA_022448605.1 Puniceicoccaceae bacterium
CTACCCTTGCTTGTCGCCTTGGCAGGTTGGCTGTTCATGCGTGAGAAACTCGGGGCATTGCCCACGGCAGGTTTGCTGATGGGCTTCTCGGGGGTTGTGATCATCATGTGGGGTCGCACCGGGAGCGGCACAGCCGACCCAGTTGGCGTCCTATTGTGCATCGCAGGCGTCTTAGCATTGACCATAGCGACCCTATCGGTTCGCAACGCCACCGCGGGCGGCAACATGCTCATGATTGTTGGGCTTCAAATGCTCGTTGGCGCAGCCGCATTAGCACTGATTGGCGGCGCAACCGAAACATGGGAAGTCACGATGTCGTGGCAACTTGTTGCAGCCTTTGTTTACACCACTTTAGTGCCTGGCCTCGCAGCAACGTTGGTATGGTTCATGCTCGTCAATCGGATTGGACCTGTCAAAAGTGCGACATTCCATTTTCTAAATCCGATCTTCGGCGTTGCCATTGCTGCACTTATATTAAGTGAAAAGCTCAGCTTCACAGATTTCATTGGCGTAGCGATCATCACTGTTGGGATACTCTTTGTGCAGATATCAAAAAAAGCCAAGACATCTACATAGCGAGCCAGCGTTCCTTCCGCAGCCAAGCTACGAACGCAAAATTAGGAGTGCAAAGCAACGAGATCTTGCAAGCTTTCGGGACGGTGGATGTAGAAGCCTTGAAAAAAATCGATATCAGACGTCAGGAGCAAGTCATGGATCTCTTTGCAATGAACATGTTCAGCGACTGTTTTCAGCCCCAGATCTGACGCCATTCCTGAGATCATGTTAACCATACTCAAGGAAAGGTCATCATAATGCATTTCCTTGATAAACTGGCCATCTATTTTCACGATGCTTATCGGCAGATGTTTAAGATACAGAAGTGAAGAAAAACCGGTTCCAAAATCATCCAATGCAAACTCAAAACCTGCCGCCTTCAAGATAAGCATGTGCTCCCGGGCAAGATCCAAATCGGTTATTGTGCTCGTCTCTGTGATTTCAAAGACAATACTTCCCGCACGAATTTTGTGCCTCTTTGCTTCTCTCAAAATATGATCGCAAACACCGGCGTCGCAGAGCGAATGCCCCGAAAGGTTAATAAAGAAGGTCAAACCATCTTCAAGAAGCCGGAATGCATTTGATACAACCCAACGGTCAATATCGACCATCATGCGGGAACGTTCAGCTATCGGAACAAATAGGCTAGGCGAGATATACTCACCATGTTCGTCAACCAGTCGAAGGAGAACTTCAAAGTTTACACTGCCATCATTCGAAAGCCGCCTATCAATTTTTTGACCGAACAGTGACAACCGTTCATCAGCGATAGCACTTGTCAAAAGGCTGATGACGCTAGAATCGCGAACAACAATGTTGTTATCTACCTCCTTTCCGCTCAAGATGCTGATATGCTGCGAACCACTGTTCTTGCTAAGGCCGCATGCTAGTATTGCGGTTGCAAGCGCTTGATCGGTATTTTCAAAAAAATCAGAGTTTATCTCGGTAATACCCGCAGAAAAATCAATCCGCATCGTTTTCTTTGCGTGTGCAACCTGTATCTCGTTTACTTTCTTTTGGATATTTCCAAGTATCGATTTTACCTCTGCTGCGCCCTTTCCTTTAAACAGTATGGCAAACTCGTCTCCACCAATTCGAGCTGCACAATCAA
>JAKVCM010000232.1 GCA_022448605.1 Puniceicoccaceae bacterium
CATGTTCAAGCGCATGCTCACAAGTCCATTCAGCACGGAGGCGGATGTATTCGGGCGTCATCAATCGCCCCACACTTTCTTCGGGGTAACCTAGCAACTGACGCGACTCCTCCAAATCTTCAGGACTCAGTAGTTGCATTAATTGGCGAGTGACTGTGGCCGGTAATTCTTCGAGTAACGCGGTGCGGTCGTCGGGGTTCAGATTGGCAAGTAGTTCACGAGTATCTAAATCAGTGAGAGCTTCGAGGAAAGTATCCTGATCATCTGGCTCAAAAAAGGCGAAAATATTAGCCGCTCTTGGCCGAGGCAGCGCTCGATAGACCATGATCTGCTGTGGCTTATCTAGGTGTAAAATGTAGTCGGCCACTTCGGGATCTGCCCAGTTAAGCAACTCCTCGGAGATACCCTTGATATGCCCAGCGGCAACCATGGGTTTCATCTTGGAATCAATCTCTGTGAATTCTTCGAGCATTACTTGCTCTGTGATATTAGTCGCTGGTCTAGAGTAAAGCGGGAAAGTCAATACTTTAGATCGAAGCTCCAATGCTGGGCAATAGATGTGCCGTCGCTCGATGACGGCAGCAATAGTGAAGATTCAACTAGCAGCTAATACTGGCAAGAGCATATCCGACAGAATAATTTTTAGCCTATGGCGCCAATCGTTCGGCCGTCCATTGCCCTTCTACCGAAAGGCGATAGATAAACCGGTCGTGCAACCGGTTCGGTCTGCCCTGCCAAAACTCGAAGGACTCCGGCACGATACGGTAGCCGCCCCAATTATCAGGAAGCGGTACTTTGCCGTCGGCGAACCGGCGCTTCAATTGATCGAGCTTAGCCTCGAGGATACTTCTTGATGAAATGACCTCACTCTGCGGCGAGGTCCAAGCACCGAGTTGGCTACCGAGTGGACGACTTAGGAAATATTTAAGCGATTCCGCTTTGGGAATGCGTTCGACCCGTCCGATCACATTAACCTGCCGTTGCAGGGGCATCCACAGGAAGTTCGCGGCAGCCTGTGGGTTAGATTCTAGCTGCCTTGCCTTACGACTTTCGTAGTTCGTGTAAAAGGTCAGGCCTTTCTCAGAGAAATCCTTTAGCAAAACAATGCGTGTACTAGGCACACCTTTTGGATCAGCGGTAGCAAGGCACATTGCATTGGGCTCCTCGAGGTCACAGTTCCCTGCCTCAAGGAACCACTTTTCAAACTGCGCAAAAGGGCAAGCCAGTAGATCGCTCTCGCTAAAACTGCCTTTGGTGTAACTTTGCCTGAGGTCGGAGAGGTCCATTAATTTAAATAGGTTAAAAAACTAAAATGAAAAAACTGAAATTTTATTCGTGCTCTGCTAACCAGCGTTCGGCTTCGATCGCAGCTTGGCAGCCCATACCAGCGGCGGTAATCGCTTGGCGGTAAACGTGATCGACGCAGTCGCCAGCAGCGTAAAAGCCTTTGTATTTAGTTTTCACTTGGCTGCCAGCCTCTGGAACGATATAGCCATCGCCATCACGCTCTAGCATACCCTCAACGAAGTCTGTATTAGGAATATGCCCGATTGCGATAAAGACGCCCTTGCAGGGAATCTCTCGTTCTTCGCCTGTTAGCGTATCTTTGACCATCACTGCACGAGTGAAGCCCTTTTCGTCGGCCAAGATTTCGCTAGGTGCGGCATTCCAGGCCATCTCGATCTTTTCGTGGGAGGTCGCGCGGTCAGCCATGATTTGAGAGGCGCGTAAT
>JAKVCM010000024.1 GCA_022448605.1 Puniceicoccaceae bacterium
GAGCGAAGCGACAAGACCGGGCGCGAAGCTAACCGGACCACCCGTGGGTTTGAAGTCACTACCAATGTGAGCGGGAGCGAACAAGTGCTCGGGGAGGGACTTGAACCCTCACGCCTTACGGCACCAGAACCTAAATCTGGCGTGTCTGCCAATTTCACCACCCGAGCAGATGGACCTTCAGATTAAAGCCAATGTTGGCAGGGCTCTAAAGGCAATCCTCAAGTGGTGGCCGGACGCAGAATCGAACTGCGGACACAAGGATTTTCAGTCCTCTGCTCTACCAACTGAGCTATCCGGCCACTATCGAGAAAGGCGGCATTAAGATTGTGCCTATTCCGTGCGTCAACTGAGTTTTTTACTTTTTTCACTCATACAAGACCCACTCTTTTGAGATCTTAAGGCCAAGTTAGATCAGCATAATTAACGCTACGGTCATCGGCACAATCTTCACCCTGCTTTTACTAGCCAGCATCTGCGCGTTTACTGAAAATGTCCTTCCAATTAGCCCAAGTCTGCCTAAATTACTTAAAGTTTAAGGTTGAACTCTGTGAGCGCGGAGATTTTCTCCTCGGTTCTGGTATGGAGAAGTGGCTGAGTGGTCGAAAGCGCTTCTTTGCTAAAGAAGTGAACCTCAAAAGGGTTCCGCGGGTTCGAATCCCGCCTTCTCCGCCATTTCATTAAGCTAGGCGATACTTTAAAATCAACGACGCTATTCAGCTACAGCACGAGCTGAACTTAGAAAGTGGTCCAAAAAAACGAATCCTTGCATTCATCGGGCAAGATGCTTTCTTACCGAATCTTGGATATGCCCAGATGGCGGAATTGGCAGACGCGCTAGACTCAAAATCTTGTATCTTCGGATGTGCGGGTTCGACCCCCGCTCTGGGTACCATAAATAGCCTCACAATTTGTGGGGCTTTTTTGTGCTCACGAATTGATTAAAGTTACGGGGCGGGGGCTCACCTTTGGTGGTCCGATCCGCTTCGCGCTCGGTCATGTCGTCGCTATGCTCCTCGGAACGACCCCCGCTCTGGGTATCATCAATAACCTCACAATTTATGGGGCTTTTTTGTGCCCACGTTTTGTTACAAGCTACGGGGCGGTCGCTAAGCCCAAAAAGGGATGCCCCTTCATTAAATAATCATACCGGCCGCGACAGTCGCATTGGTTAATTCATCAATGAGCACGAAGCTACCTGTAGTACGATTCGACTTGTAATTATCTGCAATCAAAGGAGCTGATGCGCGGACTTTGATGCGGCCGATATCGTTCAAGTTAAGCGTCAGGTCATCTTCGATTTTATGCAGCGTGTTAATGTTTATTTTGTAACAAACTTCAGTCACGATCGCTTTGACTTCCTTCGTCGTGTGGCGAAGGATATACTTACCGCGACCCGCCAGTGGCTTGTCGGAAGAGAACCAGCAAACCATAGCATCGATGTCTTGAGTTGGTACAGGCTGATTGTTGGCTTTCACCAACATATCGCCGCGGGACATATCGATTTCGTCCTCCAGTGTGATCGTAGCAGACATCGGCGAGAAAACCTCCTGCTGTGGACCGTCCATTGACTCGATTGCTTTAATCTTAGTAGTGAAACCTGATGGCAGAACCGTCACATCGTCGCCCGTCTTAAAGACACCTCCTGCAACGCGTCCCGCGAAACCGCGGAAGTCATGATACTCATCGGAATGCGGGCGAATGACCCACTGCACTGGGAAGCGTGCTTCGACATGATTCTCATCAGCACCGATGTAGACAGTTTCCAAATGGTAAAGTAGTGTCGGTCCTTGATACCATGGCATATTCTTGGACTTATCGACGATGTTATCCCCAATTAGTGCAGAGGCCGGGATGAAGGTGACATCGACAATATTATCGAGGCGTGATGCAAAGCTTTTAAAATCATCTACAATTTTGTTAAACACGCCTTCATCCCAATCAACCAAGTCCATCTTATTCACACAGACCACGACGTGTTGAATACGTAGTAAGTTAGCGATGAATGAGTGGCGGCAAGTTTGCTCGATCACACCCTTACGCGCGTCAATCAATACGATCGCAAGATTAGCAGTCGATGCACCCGTCACCATGTTTCGGGTGTATTGGATATGACCTGGCGTATCGGCGATAATGAACTTGCGCTTCGGCGTTGCGAAATAGCGATAGGCTACGTCGATCGTGATGCCCTGCTCCCGCTCAGCGCGGAGGCCGTCAGTCAAAAGTGCGAGGTTCACGTTTTCGTTGCCACGTGCTTTGGAGCTAGTTTCCATAGCTTCCAATTGGTCTTCGAAAATTGCCTTACTATCATAGAGTAGGCGCCCAATTAAGGTGCTCTTACCGTCGTCAACCGAACCAGCCGTGGTAAACCGCAAGAGGTCCATGTCGAGGTATCCTGAATTATTATCTTCACTCATTTATGTATAAAATTTGAAATGTATCTAAGTCTGATAAGATTTGTATTTTTTAGCCCTTAGAAGTAGCCCTGTTTTTTACGATCTTCCATCGCAGTTTCTGAGCGCTTATCATCGGCTCGCGTGCCCCGCTCGGTCTGGCGGGCGGCCGCAACTTCATCGATTATATCGTCGATGTTATCCGCTGCCGAAAGACAAGCTCCTGTGCAAGTGGCATCCCCAATCGTGCGGAAGCGAACGACCATCTTCTCGACCTTCTCTCCTGGGAGCAGTTCGATAAAATCAGTCACACCCATGATCACACCATCACGCACGAAGCAATCGCGTTCATGTGAGAAGTAAAGGTGCGGCAGTTCGATATTCTCGGCCTTGATGTATTGCCAGATATCCATCTCCGTCCAGTTACTCAACGGAAAGACACGGAATTGTTCACCGTGCCCCTTACGCCCGTTAAAAATGTTCCATAGCTCTGGGCGCTGGTTCTTCGGATCCCACTGCCCAAATTCATCACGGTGAGAAAAGAAGCGTTCTTTGGCACGAGCCTTCTCCTCATCGCGACGGCCACCACCTAGGGCAGCGTCAAATTTGTTTTCTTCAATACTATCGAGCAGTGCGACCGTTTGTAAACCATTACGACTGGCACGTGGTCCCTTCTCTTCGATGACCTTGCCCTCATCAATCGACTTCTGAACCGAAGCAACGATTAGCTCTGCACCCAGCTCGGCGACATACTTATCGCGGAACTCCATCGTCTCTGGAAAGTTGTGCCCCGTATCCACGTGCATCAATTGGAAGGGCAACTTCGCTGGCCAGAAGGCCTTCTTCGCGAGGTGCGCCATTACGATGGAGTCTTTTCCGCCGGAAAAGAGCAGGACTGGTTTCTCAAATTGCGCAGCAGTCTCACGAAGGATAAAAATCGCTTCGGATTCTAGCTGCTTGAGGTGAGTGATGGTATAGTCTTTGTGCATATGAAAGAAGAAAGGTATTAGTCTTTAGAAACTTTGATCAAAGGGAGAACTTTCTCGAGGAGCTGACTGAGGGACTCATCTTCAGTTTGATTATCAGTGGTGATCGTCCAATCAGGGTCACCTGCCATAGGGGCTTCGAAAGAGGAGTCTTTGCCCGTGAAATTCTCGACGGCTCCAGCAGCAGCTTTAGCATAGAGGCCTTTGACGTCGCGCTCGGCGCAGGTCTCGAAGGAGGCCTCTACATAAACGGGTGTTATGTCACCCTCCCCCACTATCTTGCGGGCGGCCGCACGAAGCTCACGCTTGGGTGTAATGAACGAGGTAAAAACCACGGTGCCTGCATCGAGAAAAAGGCGCGCCACCTCGGAAATACGGCGGATATTTTCTTGGCGGTCCTCGTCAGAAAAGCCGAGATCACTATTTAAGCGGCTGCGGATATTATCCCCATCAAGAATTTTGGTCACATAGCCCTTTTCGGCCAGTTTGCGTTCGAGTGCATTGGCTAACGTGCTCTTACCAGAACCTGAGAGCCCATAAAACCAAAAGACATGGCCGCGCTGCTTAAGCTGCGCCTCCTTCGAATCGCGCCCAAGCATGCGATGGAATTCAGTGTGTATGTTATCAGGGGTGCTCATAAAAAAGAGCCGCCATAAAAGCGGCATCCGTAATAATCGCAGGATACTCCTTAACTTAGGTTGTTGAGTCAAGAACCTAATTAAAGGAATCTTACTTCTCTGGCCGCATGGCATCAGCCACAACATTTTTATCAAAGTAGTTACGATCCATACCTGCGTTGACCACGATGCCCTGCCCATTAATCCCGCTAGAGGCAGCGCTCAAAAGAAAAACGGCCGTGTTGGCCACTTCCTGTGTGCTGAGGTTTTGCTTACGTAGAGTCAACTTTTCGGCATAGAGGTAGCTGTCAATGTAGCCCGGGATACCGGCGGAGGCACTTGTCTTAAGGGGGCCGGCATTGACCGTGTTAAAACGGACACGGGTATCTACGCTGAAAGATTTCGCCAAGTTATAAGAGGAGGTCTCGAGAGCGGCCTTAATCGGTGCCATATAGCCATAGTTTTCGGCCGTCACATCAGTCGAGCTGATACCGATGGAGACGACAGAGGCCTCATGATCAAGCAGCGATTTGAAGGCGTTGGCCACTTCGACAAGGGAGAAAGCAGAGATCGCAGTGGCTTGAAGGAAGTCCTTACGCACGGTGGCGTGGAAGGGCTTGAAGCCTTCGGAATAATTAGCGAAAGCAATGGAGTGGACGATGCCGTCTAGTGTGCCGCAATCGGCTGCGACTTGTTCAGCCAGTGCGGTAATCTGCTCCGGGAACTCGACGTCACAAACGTAGGCCTTCCGGTCGCCCAGTAATTTCTTTAAGCTCTCCAGTCGAGCCTCAGAGCGCACGCTGTGGATGACTTCGGCCCCGGCTTCTTCGAGCGACTTCGTAATCGCCCAAGCGACACTCTTACGGTTGGCCACCCCCATGACGAGGAAGCGTTTACTCTCTAAATTTAAAAAACTCATTTTACCTTCCGTCTCCTTCGACCATCGCGAGTGCGAAGCCAATCGTCATGGCGGGCTTGCCGTCTTTGAGCACTTTAGCTGACATGAAGAAGAAACGGCTAATCGTCTCCTTCTTAGTCACTTCGATCGTGATCTCATCGCCAGGTTTGACCATCTGCTTGAAGCGGGCGTCAGTAATACGTGAAAGAACGGGAGTAACATCGCTTAGCGACTTACCCTCTTTCTCGATCTGTTTGGCTAGAAAAATCGCGCCTGTCTGGAAGCAGGCTTCGCAAAGGAGCACACCTGGCATGATGGGGTTTCCAGGGTAGTGACCTTCAAACTGAGGCTCCTCCATGCGAATCCTACGTTTACAGGTGGCACCATCCTCGCGAATTTCAACAATCTCGTCGATGAAGAGAAAGGGCGGGCGGTGCGGGATTGAGCGTAGAATTTCTTCCATACAGACGAGTGAAAGACCAAATCAGAGGAATGCACGCTCTAATATACAAATCTGAGGGTTAGGTAAAATCTAAGCTCCAAGCCTCTAGGAGTGATCAATCAAACGAACAAAAGAGTAATTGCTCAATCTTTTCATTAAATAGGAACAATTTTTTGATTTTAAAAGAATAAATTCATCACAATCAATAGTTACGTATATGAATGTTTAAAAACAATTTACAAATTTATATATTGCTATATTCTTAACATTTATATGAAGTAATTTGTATATTTATAGTTTTATTCATTGCCAGCCATCTCAAAACTTACCTATTGATAAACCCCTATGAGTCGAAAAGTTACCCTCTTTACTGGACAATGGGCCGATCTCCCCATCGATGAACTCCTCCCGCTTGTTAAAAAAATGGGCTACGACGGTGTCGAACTTGCCTGCTGGGGCGACCATTTTGAAGTTAGCCGAGCACTGTCCGAAGACAGCTACGTGGCCGAACTTTGGGAAAAGTTGCAGGCCAACGGTCTGAGCTGCTATGCCGTCTCGAATCACCTCGTCGGTCAAGCGGTCTGCGACCTAATCGACGAGCGCCACAAAGCGATCCTCTCCCCCAGCATCTGGGGCGACGGCGACCCTGAAGGCGTCCGCCAACGTGCTGCTGAGGAAATGAAAAATACCGCCCGCGCAGCACGTAAATTTTTCGATGCACGGCCAGACGAGACTGTCATTCACCCGGTGGTTAATGGCTTCACAGGATCGTCTATCTGGCACGCCCTCTATGCCTTTCCGCCGACCTCTCAGGAGTATCTGGATAATGGATACAAAGACTTCGCTGATCGGTGGACGCCCATCCTTGAGATATTCGAAGAAGTCGATGTCAACTTTGCCCTCGAAGTCCACCCGACCGAGATCGCCTTCGATACGGCTTCTGCCGAGCGCGCACTCAAGGCGGTAAATCATCACAAGCGCTTCGGCTTCAACTACGACCCGAGCCACCTCGGTTACCAGGGCGTCGACTACATAAAATTTATCCGTAATTTCTCCGATCGTATTTATCACGTTCATATGAAGGACGTCTGGTGGGGACACGGAGATGGCTTCGTCGGCGTCTTTGGCGGGCACACTGACTTTACTGATGCCCGACGCTTCTGGGACTTCCGTTCCATTGGACATGGCGACATTAAATTCGAAGACATCATCGTTGCGCTGAACGACATTGGCTACACCGGCCCCCTCTCGATTGAGTGGGAAGACGGGCGCATGGATCGTGTCCATGGCGGCACTGAAGCGGCCGCCTTCACTCGTAGGGTCGACTTCAAACCCAATGCCATCGCCTTCGACGCTGCCTTTGATCAAGCGAACCAATAATTCAACGAGTCAATCAAATGCAAAAACGTAAAATTCGCATGGGCATGGTCGGTGGCGGCCAAGGGGCCTTCATCGGCGGCGTCCATCGCATCGCAGCAGCCATTGATCAACAAATTGAGCTCGTCTGTGGCGCATTCAGCTCAGACCTCGAACGCTCCAAAGCTTCAGGCAAGGACCTCAACCTAGAAGAAAGTCGCTGCTACACAGACTTTATGACCATGATGGCCCAAGAGGCCGAGCTACCCGAAGGCGAGCGGATGGACTTCGTTGCCATCGTCACGCCGAATCACGTCCATTTTCCTGCGGCTAGGGCCGCACTCGAAGCCGGCTTCCATGTGCTCTCCGATAAGCCCGCCACCTTTGACAAGTCAGAAGCGATTGAGCTAGATCAACTGGTCGAAGCGACTGGCCTGAAGTATGGCCTCACTCACAACTATACGGGTTATCCTATGGTCAAACAAGCGCGGGAGATGGTGCGAAGCGGTGAACTCGGTAAAATTCGCAAGGTCGTGGTCGAATACCCGCAAGGTTGGCTGGCCACTCCTTTGGAAAAAGAAGACCAAAAGCAAGCCGCATGGCGCACCGATCCAGAACGATCCGGCGCAGCTGGCTGCATGGGTGATATCGGCACACACGCCGAAAATCTTGCCGAATACATGACAGGCTTAAAAATTAAAGAACTTGCCGCTGACCTCACCGCATTCGTCGATGGTCGCCTCCTCGATGACGACGGTAACGTCCTACTCCGCTTCGAAGGGGGAGCTAAGGGGATTCTCCATGCCTCGCAGATCTCAGTGGGCGAAGAAAACTCGCTCAACATACGTATCTACAGTGAAAAAGGCGGCCTCGAGTGGCACCAGATGGAGCCGAACACCCTCTTCGTCCACCGCCTCGATCAGCCCACTCAGATCTACCGCACAGGCAATGGCTACCTTGGCGAAAGCGCGACCGCGCACAGCCGTATCCCAGCGGGGCATCCAGAAGGCTACCTGGAAGCCTTTGCCAATATCTATCGAAATTTCGCAGCAGATATTGCAGCCGAACATAGCGGCGAACCCGCGCCTATTTATGCCAAAGATTACCCCACAATCAAAGAAGGCGTCCGCGGCATGGCCTTCATCGAAGCAGTAGTGAAAAGTAGTCAAAACAACGCCGCTTGGACGGAGCTTGAGCTTTAGTAGGGAGATAAACCCGCCCAGTTTAATATGTCCCTACCACAAATCTCTGTTCAACTCTACTCACTGCGTGACGCCCTCGAAGCCGACTTCGAAGGCACGATCCGTAAACTTGCCGCCATCGGCTACCCTTGCGTGGAGCCAGCTGGCTTACATGGCTGCAAGGCCGCCGAAGTCACCAAACTATTCGCCGATTTGAATCTAGCTGCGCCCAGCGCGCACTGCGAACTCCCTCTAGGCGAGGCAAAAAACGAGATCATTGAGACCGCCCTCGAGCTAGGGCATCACTACCTAATTACAGGCGTCCCTCCCAGCGGGCAGGATGGCTACACCTCCACCGATCAAGTCAAAGCGATCGCAGAACAGTATTGTATTGCGGCCGATAACGTCGCCTCTCACGGCCTCCAAATCGGCTACCATAATCACGATTGGGACCTAGCAGAATTCGAAGCCCAGCCCGCTTATCACACCTTTCTCGCACACACACCAGAGAACGTTCTCTTTGAAGCCGACCTCTTCTGGATTGCCCGTGCCGGAATCGACCCTGTGGGATTTTTGCATGAGATAGGTCCACGCGGCAAAGTCCTCCATTTCAAAGACGGACACATCACTGACCGCTCCATAGAGCCTCCCTTCCTACCTGCTGGTAAAGGCGAGGTCGATCTAATCGCCGCTGCCCAAGCAGCCAAAGATGCCGAGTATATTGCAGTCGAACTCGACGAATATGAGGGAGATATGTTGAATGCGGTTGAGCAAAGCTATCTTTACCTCACGGGAAATAAGATCGCTGGTGGCAAAAAATGAGATCACCTGAAGGTCTAATCGGCGTCGGCATCATCGGATGTGGCAAAATCTCTCAAGCCTACTTCGACGGTGCAAAAACTTTCAAAGTGCTCAAGATCCTTGCCTGTGCCGACCTCAACGAGGCCACTGCTCAAGCCAAAGCTGAAGAAAACAGCTGCGAGGCACTGACCATTGCCAAGCTACTGGCACATCCCGAGATCCAGCTCGTGATTAACCTCACGATCCCCGCTGCCCACGCTGCGGTAAGCCGCGACATTCTTAAGGCAGGCAAACACGCTTACTGTGAAAAGCCACTCACGGTGCAACTGGAAGATGCCCAAGACTTGCTGGTTCTGGCAAAATCCAAAGGCCTCCTCATCGGTTGCGCACCCGACACCTTCTTTGGCGCCGGTATCCAGACCTGCCGAGAAATCGTCGACTCTGGTGAGGTCGGCACCATCACTAGTGGGACTGCCTTTATGCTCTGCGCTGGCCCCGAGTCCTGGCATCCGAACCCTGGATTCTACTATCTTTTAGGCGGTGGCCCTGTCTTTGATATGGCACCCTACTATTTGACCACACTCGTTAATCTGATTGGTCCGATCAAACGTGTCTGCGCCATGACCACAAAGGCACACGAGAGTCGCATCGCTAGCTCTCCAGGGCGCGAAGGCGAAGTCCTTCCAGTCGAAGTCAAGACCCATGCATCCGGCACCCTCGAATTTCACAGCGGTGCCATTATTACTGCCGTCTTCTCCTTTGACGTGCAAGCCGCCGAGCAAAGCCCCATTCAACTCTACGGCACCCAAGGCTCGATTAAGGTGCCCGACCCCAATACCTTCGGTGGTCCTGTCGAACGCTTCATCGCCAAGGGCAAAGCCCGCGAGTGGAAAGAGGTCGTGCTGACCCGCCCCTACTCTGAAAACACACGTAGCATCGGCGTGGCCGACATGGCACGCGCCATTCTAAACGAACGGCCGCACCGTGCCAGTGGTGCACTCGCTTGTCATGTACTCGAAGTCATGCACGCCTTCGACCAGTCTTCCGAGTCAGGCCAAACTATCGATATTGATAGCAGGCCAGAGCGACCCGCTGCATTGCCCGCAGGACTATCTCTAGGCAAACTCGATTAGATCCGTTCATCGGCTCTGAAGTATTGGAAGGGGCAATCTTGACAAGATCCGAGCACTGACGAATCTGACTGTATGCGTTTTCTAATCACCGCTATCATCTGCTCGCTTTGTGCGGGCTGTGCGTCGACTCCCAAGCAAGCGATGACTTCCGTCGAAATTAAGGAGATCAAGCCACGCTATATTAAGGCAGAGCAGTTTAAACGCATCAGCGAATATATGACTGGAAAAGAGCATGTCGGTGAACGCGTCATCTTGCGCACACAGCCCGAACATCGTACAGGCTATTACTTTATTCTCGTCCTCGACGAAGATGTGCGACGCTTACCCATTGGCACTATCGTGGTCGGCGAGTTTTACACCCCGAAGTCATTAGGAAAGCAAACACACGAGTTTACTTTGCCTAGCCAACGAGCCAGTACAGACGAGATTCATATTGGATTAACCGGTGAAGATTGGCCAAAAATAGGCGGCGTCCCAGCTGCCTGGCGCTTCACGATCAAAGATGCCAACGGGGCCGTGCTCGGTGAAAAACAAAGTTACCTCTGGAGTCTCTAAAGGCATGCCCAAGCCCTTCGGCGCATGGCAAGTCTGGAAAGATGCCCCTACATTTTCAGCGACTTCATTCGCTGAAACAATTGACGGAGGACAAACCTTCCGCTGGCAAAGAAAAGAAAACTTCTACGAAGGGCGCTGGGATAAAAACGCGGTTCGACTGAGATTTAATAATAAACAAATCGAGTTCGCCATCCCGCAGGGCAGTGATCCAGAACTTACTCAGCAAAATCTCACGAGCTACTTTGCCTGCGACGTCGACTTTACCCGACTTGCAGATGCGCTTCCATGGCGTAACGATCCAGTACTAAATACCGCGATCCAGCATTTCAGCGGTCTACGAATTTTGCGGCAACCCTTCGCCGAAACACTCTTTTGCTTTCTCTGCTCGTCGACGAAACAAATCCCGCAGATCAAAGCGATCTGCGAGGCCGTCGCGCTCGATATGGGCGAAGCTTTAGCCGATGGAAGTCACGCGCTCCCAAGGTGGAAAGCCATCGCTAAGGCTGGCGAAACCCGTCTCCGTGCTGCCAAGCTAGGTTATCGCGCTCGTTATATCTACCAAACCGCGCGCTTCTTGGCAGAACGACCGGGCTGGCTCGAAAGCACCGAAGCCGCCCCAACAGAAGAAGCTCGCGCGCGCCTCTTAGAGCTACCGGGTGTTGGCAGAAAAATCGCCGACTGCACACTACTCTTCGGCGCAGGTCGCCTTGAAGCTTTCCCCATCGATACTTGGGTCGAAAAAATACTCACTCACAGCTACCAACTTCAAAGCTGGAAACTAACACAACTTCAAGATTTCGCACGCATCCATTTTGGCAGTTACTCAGGCTATGCGCAGCAATATCTATTCGCGGCCGCAAGAGCTGGATTAATTAGCTGCTAGAGGAGTGTCCGCAAGGCTCACCCATCTTAGCATAGACCTCGCGACCTGCAGCCGCCTGCTCTAGCAAATCAGCATCTAGCTGGATTGCACCATTTTGATAAATAGTCGTCACGCATGAACCACCAAAGGAGAAGTAGCCCTTGGGCGCTCCCTTCGCGACGGCGCCCTCTTTAAAGGTAGAGTGCATCCCACCTACACAGGTCGCACCGACTTCCATTACGATGACATTACCAAAATTCGGGGAGTCCACCACTGTCCGCGCGCGACGGTTCTCCCAAAAAATCGAAAGCTGGCGCCGCAATGCCAGCGGACTGACTGATCGCAAGCTGCCGTCAAGTGTTTGCACCGAACCCGCTTGGCCAGAGACAGGGAAATGATAGCGATGATAGTCTACGGGGCAAAGCCGAGAGATTAAGATCGAGCCCCCTGCGAATTCTTTAGCCAACTCAGCATCACCAATGAATTTCGCCAGATCAAAGGACTGCCCTTTGATGTAAAATTGATCCGCCACATCTACGTTCTCTATCGCCAGATGCCGGCCATCGGCAGGAAAGACCGCCACGTTTGGATCCGCACAGACAGGCCGCGCCTCAGGCTTCAAACGGCGATAGAAAAACTCATTAAATGTCGCATAAGTCTCTACAGGCTCAGCAAATTCAGCAGAATCGACACCGTAGGTATCGAGGAAGGCTTGCACCTTCGCCCGGCTCTTAGGCTGATCCATCCACCAGCCATACCAGCGTGAAAACCATAAACGCTTCACTACCACCGCCACACTCAAGCGACCGAGCGGATTACCATATGCCCAGCGCAAAAAGCCCTCGCCATAGATCTCCTCAATCGCCACCTGCCTGGTGGAGCGATCATAGAATTCGATAGGGGCGTTCGCTTGTGTGGGATGTGACATATACTTAAATTTTATGTAGTATTACGCCCACGCGTGGCTAGCGAAAGCCCAAAACAAACCGCTAGCATAGCAAAGGCAATACTGCCCGCGGCATAGGCACCTGCCTCTGTGCCCTCACCCGTGCGTAGCAAATCAAGGACTTGCCAACTAAAGGTAGAAAAAGTGGTGTAGCCCCCACAGAAGCCTGTGATCCAGAAATGCCTCCTGCAGGATCGAGGCGAGAAGGCGCCCCCGCTTGCCCAAACTCCAGCCATATAGCCGATCAATAAGGAGCCACTCACATTAATCAAAAAGGTCGAGACGGGGAATGTGGCCAGACCAAAATTAAGCGCCAATAAATCTACCAAATAGCGCAAGCAACCACCTAATCCGCTACCAAGCCCGAGCCAGAGAAGCTGCTTCATTGAGTAAGCCCCTTTCCTATGGCATTGCCACTCAACAAACAAAAGACGCAGAACAGCACACTCCCCAGGATGTTAGCGAGCGCTTTACCCCAAGCCTGCTCGGAAATGAGCGAAAAGGTCTGTAGACTGAAAGTCGAAAAGGTCGTCAGTCCACCACAAAAACTAAGCGCAGCAAATGCGTAGGCACCATTAGAGGATAGCCAAAGCTCTTTTGCTACGAAGCCACTACCTAAAAACAAGCCCAATAAAAAACTGCCGACCGCGTTGACGAACAAGGTGCCCCATGGAAAACCTTCGCCTAAGAATCTGGCGATCATGAGCGTCCCCAGATAGCGGCACACCCCGCCGAGGGCACATGCTATGAATGTGAGTAGAATAAGCACAACTCTTGCATGGCGTGTATGTAGCCTACTGTAAAGCATACCATTTTTGCGACCATAGTTCTTCCACACGAATCCTTTAGAAATTAATTTTGATGCGCTCGGAGCTTACAGCCTGCTAAAAATAACCCGATTAACCTTGATCTTTGAAGAGTGCCCCAATTTATTACCCTGCTTTAACTTTTAACAAGGAGTCCGATTATGTCACAACACAACAGTTTTAAAGCTTCCGGTGGCGGAGGTAAAAAGAATCGCACCGTCCTCAAACGCTTCGAGCGTGTCGACCTGCTCCGCAAGCGCGGTCAATGGGAAGATGGCAATCGAGTGATCGGTCTTAAAAAGACCAAGCCGGAAGAGTAAGCCGACCAAACAGATTTCATGAACAAAACCCTCCCTTAAACAAAAGGGTTTTTTCGTGCATTCATTCAGACTACAATTAAAGCAGGCAGGCAAAGAACCTAATCTACCTGCACGGAATAGACTAGCCGTGAGGCAGAATCGCGCTTGCGTTTTTCGAAACAAGCACGAGCTTGTAGAAGTTCTTTGAAAGAGCATCCGCAACTAGCTAACACATTTCTTTCCGTAAAACCTTAAAGAATTTCTTAAATTTTTTTTAAGGGGGTGTCACGGATTCGACCTTGTGTCGTAGTATGGGGCTGCATGTCGGAGATGATGGAGGCTCCGTATCAATCCATCTCAAACAATAATTGGCGAAGAACAATTCGCTCTTGCTGCTTA
>JAKVCM010000025.1 GCA_022448605.1 Puniceicoccaceae bacterium
ACCCCCGCCCCCTAAGGGCTGTTTCGTCGGTCTCACAAGTTTGCCTAATCGTTTGCCTATTTAGGCAAAAATTGTTGAACTTGGACTAACTTTGGGCGAACATTGGTTTGTGCCAGTTCTGGCACAGTCCACTAAAAATAAACCACACAATCGCTTCGAATAGGCTTAATAGCTGGCATTAACACAAAAAGCCCCACGTTCCAGTGGGGCTCTTCAAAATAGAACTGGTGCGGGTAGACGGAATCGAACCGACGACCTCTGCGTGGAAGGCAGATGTTTTACCTCTAAACTATACCCGCGGTAGCTGAACTGCGGTGAGGAAGATGTCGAAACCTCGTCCTAGTGGTCAAGCTAGGAATTCAGGTTTCGTTCTTCGATGAAATCTTGTAAAATTAGCGCGGCCGCGCGCGAGTCGATTTCGCCACTTTGGCGGCTGGGTTTCTTCTTTTGCCCTTTTAGGCCCTGCTCAACCGAATGGCTGGAGAGGCGCTCGTCGATGCGGTGGATGGGTAGACAGAACCGCTTTTCTAGTTCTCCTATAAATTCATCGACCTCCTTTGCTTTGAAGCCGGCGGTGCCGTTCATGTTAAGTGGGTAGCCGACGACTAACTCCTCTGCTTTACGCTGGGTCAGCATCGTTTCGATGTGGCGCATGCGCTCTTTTTTGGAGGCAGCAACGGCGGCAGGCAGTGGCATGGCGATGCCAACCTCGTCTGCGAAGGCTAGGCCAATGCGTTTCTCTCCCCAATCGATGCCTAGATAGTTCATTTAAAAGACTTATGTGAGATGCTTGTAGCTTGCTTCAGCGCCGATCTTTTTGACTAGGTCTTTGATTTCTTGAGCTTTATCTTTGTGACAGACGAGGGTGGCGTCTTCGGTTCTGACTACAATCAAGTCTTCCACGCCAAGTAGGGCGACGAGGTGCTTCTCATCGCGGGAGTAGACGATGTTGCCACTGGCATCAGCCAGTTCTGCGGAGCCGCGGACGACATTACCTGCTTTGTCGGCAGGATAATGCCTGGAGACCGCCGGCCATTCGCCGACGTCGTCCCAATCAAAGCCGGACTCGACCATAACGACATTGTCTGCCTTTTCAATAATTGCGTAGTCGACGGATATTTTTTCTAGCTTTGGGTAATGTTGCGCGAGGACTGCGTCGATGCCTTGCCCCGCTTCGAGACCTTGATCGATTGCTTGCAGGGCTTGCCAGAGGGTGGGGGTGCTTTTCTCGAGTTCGGCTACGATAGTAGAGACTGACCAGATGAACATGCCAGCATTCCAGAAATAGTCCCCCGCTTCAAGGTAGCTTTGTGCGGTGGCCAAGTCGGGCTTTTCGACGAAGCGTTTAACTTTGTAGACGGCTTTGCCTGCATAATCGCCAAGAGTATTGCCTTGCTGGATATAGCCATAGCCTGTCGCCAGGAAGCTAGCAGTGATACCGATCGTGGCGAGCACGGGATCAGCTGCGGCTGCAGCGAAGGCGCTTTCAAGGGTGGCACAAAGGCCTGCTGCGTCGTGGATCACGGCATCTGCGGGCAGCATGGCAAAGACTGCCTCGGGATCTTCGCGGCGAACTAGCACAGTGGCTAAGCCGGCGGCGGCTGCGGTATCACGCCTGATGGGTTCACCGATGACTTTGTTAGGGTCGAGCTCGGGGCAAACTTCCAGCACGGCATCGCGTTGCTCCGTGTTCGTAATGATAAATACGTCCTCTGCGGGCACTAGGTCGGCTAGGCGGTCGATTGTTTGCGCGAGCATTGCCTTTTCGCCGACAATTGGGAGCAGTTGCTTGGGGCGGGCTGTGCGGCTTTCTGGCCAAAAGCGTTCGCCTCGGCCACCTGCCATGATGACTACGTATCGTTTAGACATATTCTAGAGGATCAGCTCGGGCGGTAAAATGGCAAGTTTCTAGTTCGTGTCTTGATTCCAAGCGTCCAATCCTATGTTTTGGATCTAATATATTCCAGATGCCTAAAAAGAAATCCAAGCCCGCCGAAGACGAAGGTCCTAAAAAAAAGGTGATGTATACCATCAAGCTTGATGACGAGAAGATGGATCAGCTCGCTGACTTGTTGGAAGAGAAAAGTGCAGGCGGCGCATGGTTCCCCTATGACGTGGCTTACTCGCTCTTTGCCTTCAAAGGTGAGAAGGTCAACGTAGTTGGCTATCAGAGTGGTAAGTTGGTCGTATCTGGTAAAAATATGGAAGATTTTGTCCGCGATATTCTTGAGCCTGAGATCACAGGCGAAGCGCTCCTCGGCTATGAAGAGGTGCACAACCCGGAATGGTTCACGCTTCACGCAGGTGCCGACGAAAGTGGGAAAGGCGATCTTTTTGGTCCCTTGGTCACAGCTTGTGTCGTGGCTGACGCAGACATGGTGCGCCAGTGGCTTGAGCTCGGAGTGGCCGATAGTAAAAAACTGACTGATAGCAGTATCTTAAAACTCGATAAGGAAATCCGCAAAACAAAGGGCGTTGTCATCCATACTGCTTTTGCGCGGATGCCTAAATACAATGAGCTCTACAACAAGTTTGATCGCAATCTGAATAAGCTACTAGCCTGGTATCATGGTAAGTCACTCAACCAAGCGCTCAATCAGCGCGCCGCTCCGTGGGGCTTGCTTGACCAATTTACCAAGCAGAAGCTCGTCGATGCTTACGTCAAAGACCGCAAAGATTTCAAGCTTGTTAGCCGAACGAAAGCCGAGTCGGATCCTGTCGTGGCGGCGGCTTCGATTATTGCCCGTGCCGTCTACGTGCGTGAGATGAAGCGGCTCTCCGACGATTTTGGCGAAACCTTGGCTAAAGGTGCCAGTGGTCAAGTGCTTGCACAGGCCAAGAAGATTTTCGGGGAAAAGGGTGCCGACGGTTTAAAAGGCTTTGCCAAGATGCACTTCAAGACTGCATACGAAGCACAGGGGTTGGAGCCGCCTGCCAAGCCGAGCTGGTATAAGTATTAAATTTCATGAGGATTTTATTGCTTATCGTCTAATAAGAATTCGACTATTTACCGGCAGACTAGGGTGTGAACTCATTGCAAGCATACGATCGTGATTGGCTATCGGACTACTCCAGACTCATTGGAATCGATGAAGCTGGACGAGGTTGCCTCGCCGGCCCCGTTGTGGCCGGTGCCTGTGTTTTCAGCCAAAAGCTTTTTGAGTCCCCCGACGCGCTTGTGCAAAGCGCGCTCATCAAGGACTCCAAGCAATTGTCCGCCGAATCGCGCGAGTCTCAGTTTACAGTGTTAGAATCGCTGCGAGCTGAAGGTCTGATCGACTTCGCCTTTGCATCCGGATCAGTCGCCGAGATCGCTGAACACAACATCCTTGGGGCGACACGTCTAGCCATGCAGCGCGCCGTCGAGCAATTAGCTCAGCAGGCAGACGGATGGTCGTTACCTCACATGGCTGCCGCTGACCCCCTCTTTATGGCAGACTCTGAGGCGAAGATCATTGTTGATGGTCGCCTTTTGAAACCCTTCCCATATGCGCACGAGGGCGTGATCAAAGGCGATGGGAAATCGCTCTCCATCGCGATGGCTAGTATCGCTGCGAAGGTCACTCGCGATCGTGAGATGTTGCGACTAGCTGAGAAATACCCCGTGTATGGTTTCGCCCAGCACAAGGGATACGGCACCGCCGCTCATCGTGCTGCGCTGATTGAGCACGGTGCCAGTCCAATTCATCGCGAGTTGTTTCTGCGTAAAGTGCTCGACTAAAAAGTAGCCCAAGCTTCTGAAATTCTACCACCCAGATTACCTTGTAAACTTGGGTATTTTGAGCTAGCCGAGCTCTCGCAACTTGGACATTTTGTGAGTTGTGAATTTACCAAATTTACTGACTCTCTCTCGCATCCCGATTCTTTTTGGGGTGGTGGGTTTTCTCTACCTGCCCTTCGCGGGGGCGAGTAGTTTGGCCTTCGTCTTGTTTATTATCGGAGCACTCACAGATTGGGCGGATGGCTACTATGCCCGTAAACAGGGGCTGGTCTCTAATTTTGGTAAGCTGATGGATGCGCTGACGGACAAAGTTTTTATGGTCGGGCTATTCATCTCATTATTGGTCATTGGTATCTTGCCTGAGTGGGCGCTACCACTGCTCTTGTTAATTTTGAGTCGTGAGTTCCTGATTACTGGCCTTCGATTAGTCGCGGCCAGTGAGGGCATTGTTCTTGCGGCTGAAAAGTCGGGCAAGCATAAGACAGTCTCTCAAATGGTCGCAGCGATTTTACTGCTCTTTTCAGTAGCCATACGTGCTGACTTTTCTGAGCTATTACCTCCAATTATTGGTGATATACTCCATTGGGGAGGTTTGGGATTCTTCGTCCTTGCCACATTGCTTACAGTTTCGTCGGGCCTGCAATACATGGTCAAATACTGGTCGATTTTTACTGGAAGGAACGAGGACAAGTAGTGAACTCAATTGACCCTTACGTTTTTTGGACCCGCGCATTGTCCACGCCGCTTGTGGTGAATCTTGCCACAATCGGTCCTGTCGGGCGGATTAGAAAGGCGCCTGGCACATGGGGAAGTGTGGTTGGTTTGGCTTTCTATGCTGTTTTTTTTCATCATGCTACGCCGATAAGTTTTATCTTTTTAGCTGCGCTGAGTTCCTACCTGTCGGTGGCCATCTGCGATGCGGCGGAAAAACGTCTGCAAATGCGCGATCCAGGAATGATCGTACTCGATGAGGTGGTGGCAGTGCCGCTTGTGTTCATTGGAATGGGTGGGCAGACAGGATTGATCGCAGAGCATGGTGGCTGGCCTGTCTTGTTGGCTGGCTTTGCGCTCTTTCGTGTATTTGATATTTTAAAGCCCTTTGGCATTGCACGCCTGCAGAATCTGCCAGGTGGACTGGGCTGTGCGATTGATGATATAGCGGCTGGATTAGCAGCCTGCATTACCTTGCACCTAGTATTGCATTTTTTGTTTTAGTCGATTCTCAATAAGCATATCAGTTCGACTGATTTTGGCTTGTCATTAGCTAATTTGTGCGACATCCCAAACCTCGCTTTATTTATCACCCTATGGAAGAAACACTTATCATCCTTAAACCTGACTGCATGGAAAACCGTTTCGCAGGGGAAGTTATCTCTCGCTTTGAAAAGGCTGGCTTTGAAATCGTCGCCTCAAAAGTCACGCTGCTTGATGGTGCGATCCTACGTGAGCATTATGCACATGTGGCCGACCAGCCTTTCTTTCCCGAAATAGAAGCATTTATGAGTAGTCGCTCGGTCATGCCTATGATCCTTAGAGGCGAAGACGTCATTGCCAAGGTGCGTGATCTACTTGGACCTACCAATTCGCAAGAAGCACCGAAGGGAACGATTCGTGGCGACCTCGGTACCGATATGATGCGCAATGTTGTGCATGCTTCCGACGGCACTGAAACGGCTGCCGCTGAAAAGAAACGCTTTTTTCCAGATCTTTAGGTCGTGAAGGTTAAGACAGGGATCGGTCAGGATAGTCATCAATTCGTCGAAGGCGAATCGGACCGAGTCCTCGTGCTGGGCGGTTTAGTCTTCGACGATGCACCTGCGCTTTCGGGTAATAGTGATGCTGATGTCATTCTCCACGCCGTGACTGATGCGGTCAGTGGTGTGACTGGCCGTACTGTGATTGGCGCAGTCGCTGATGCTATGTGCAAAGAGGGTATCACCGATAGTAAAGAATATTTAAAGCTCTCTCTGGCTGACCTTGCGGATTGGCAAATCAGCCACCTATCAGTCGCCATTGAGTGTCTACGCCCGAAAATTGATCCTAAGGTGCCCGCGCTGCGTGCATCGCTAGCGGGCTTACTGGGAATCAAGGATTCGGATGTCTGTATTACCGCGACCACGGGCGAAGGCCTCAATGATTATGGACGAGGGCTCGGTATTCACGCTTCAGCGATACTGACGGTAGTGTGCGATTAGCCCGAGTTATCATTCTAAAGAGGGGGTTTATTCCTAGACCTGATTTCTTGTCACTGTTTGGATCTTAAGAAGGCGATTCTTTCCAACATATATACTAAATTTATCAAATGTCCGAAAATGAAAAAGCCTGCTGCGCCCCTAGGCGTGATGGCTCGGGGCTGACTCCGAATCTTGGTTTATGCACGCAGGCTGCCAAGAACCTTGTCGTCTCGAAAGAAGGAATGATCCGGATTGAAGCTGGCAAATATAGCATCGGTTTTGAAGGCCCTGAAGCTTGTGAGTCGGACGGCGAGGGCCCTGTTCGTGAAATCACGCTCGATAGTTATTGCTTAGACCAGACAGCCGTCAGTAATGCACAGTTCACTGAATTTATAGACGACACTGGCTACGTAACAGAGTCAGAGACTTTCGGCTGGGCTCACGTATTTATAGGGCAACTTTCTAATTCAAAACAACGCAAGTTACGCGGGTCGAATACTGTAAGAGGACTCCAATGGTGGTATGCGATTGAGGGCGCATATTGGCGTAAACCTGAAGGGCCTGGCTCTACGATCAAAAAACGCATGGACCACCCCGTGGTCAGCATATCATGGAACGATGCCACTGCTTACGCAGAATGGGCGGGTAAACGCTTACCAACTGAGGCCGAGTGGGAGGTTGCTGCGCGCGGCAATAATAACTCGCAAAATATGTATCCTTGGGGTATGGAACTAGAACCAAACGGCAAGCATCGTTGCAATGTATGGCAGGGTGATTTTCCAAGTCAGAATTCAGCTGCCGACGGCTATCTATGGACCGCCCCCGTAACGGCTTATCGAAAATACGATAATGGTTTTTATAATCTCCTTGGTAACGTGTGGGAGTGGTGCGCCGACCGGTTTCATTCCACCTGGCACGCCAAAGAAAGTGAATTGACTCGAATAAATCCGAAAGGACCCGCAAGTGGCGATAGTCGGGTAATGAAAGGCGGTTCTTTCCTCTGTCACGATAGCTACTGTAATCGTTACCGCCTCGGCGCACGTACGGCTAATACGCCTGACTCTGCTGCGACCAATTTAGGTTTTCGCTGCGCGCGCGATGCATGAGGCTTGCCCCGGTCGAGCGCTCGAGGCTATAACACCATTTCGAAACAAGGGTATTCTGTCCTATCGCTAATTTTTCTTGTCTGCGATCAAGTTTCGATAGGCTTGAACCGATTCAGTCTGAGTGTTATACGCATCTCCTAGTCGAAAGGCGTGTTTGTAAACTCTTGTTTCGAGCCCGACTAGGTCGTGCCAGACTTGCACCTGACCATCGCAATGCATGCCAGCGCCAATTCCAATGACTGGGATTTTTAGCACCTGACTCACTTGCTGAGCGACCGCTTCGGGTACGAGTTCGAGAATGATTCCAACTGCGCCTGCTGTTTCGAGCTGCTGACTCTCTTCGATTAACTGTTCGGCCGATTTGCTGTCTTTCGCTTGCAGAGCGGGCTTTTCAATGAGTTGCGGGGTGAAGCCGAGGTGCGCCCAGCCATCGACTTCGGAGCTAGCCAGAGCTGCAAATACATCTGGTCTGAAACCTTCTACTTTGACTCCCTTTACACCGTCCTGCTGTAGCTGGGCTGCCGCGTCCAAGACCATCGGTAAATCGTGAGATGCGGAGTAGGGGATGTCGGCTAATAAGTAGGCACGCTCGATTCCGCGTGCGACGGCACGCACGTGGTGACGCATTTCCTCGAGACTAAGGTCATTCTGGTGCGCGTAGCCTAATACATTAGTCGCTAGGCTGTCGCCCACAAAGATGACATCAATCCCGCTGGCATCCTGAATCTTGGCAGTCGGATAGTCGTAGCAAGTCAGCATCGAGATGCCGATACCGTCTTGTTTGAGTTGATTGAATTTGGATGCCTCTACCATAAAGAAAAAGACAGGCAGATAATTTTAGATGGGAATGGCAATTTTTATATCCACTAAAGCAAGTACTAGCTAAAGAAATAATCTTGTGAATCACAATTTCAAAGTCGAACTTAGGGTTATGAAAGACGCTGACACACACCTGCAGGAAATCAAAGACTGCGTGCTCGCTTTTGCAAAAGAGCGTGATTGGGAGCAATTCCATGCCCCTAAAAATCTTTCGATGGCGATTGCTGCTGAAGCGGCGGAGTTAATGGAGCATTTCCTTTGGCAAAGTCCAGAGGTGTCTCGCAGTGATATGGAAGCTGAGAACTTACGCTTGAAAGTCGAAGAAGAACTGGCCGACGTGTTTATCTTTGCGATCGAATTCGCTAATATGACAGGCATCGACATAGCTACTATTATCGATACTAAGATGAAGCGAAACGCCGAAAAATATCCTGTTGAGAAAGCAAAAGGGCGCAGTGTAAAATACACAGAGCTTTGAGGCATTTTATTTACAAGTTTAAATAGCTATGAAGCTAATAAAACAAGTTTATGCGTCGGTTTACTAATCGATTTTTGTATTACGTGCGCCGCGCCAGCTTTCACGATGCTTACGGATCCAGTCTAGGAGAGCCCGTTCAAAACCGATGTCTTGACCCTTTTTTTCCGACTCAATCCACTTGTGGCGAAGAATCTCTTCTCGCTCCGCAAGAAACTCTTGATACAGGGTCGATCGCTTAGCAAAACCTTGTTCAGGAAGGGTGTCGGAAGCTAAATTTGGCATATTCTTATTCTCTTCGCTCATTATTACAGCAAATAGTGCTTAATGAGTTTTAGAATGCATGTGACTTAAATTCTGGCTAGTCTAAAAGGAGCCGCAGTCTATTTTTTCATGAGATTGTCAAGAATCTGACGCGCAATCCTTATAAACTCCTGAGCGGCTTTCGAATCTGGGTCACTGATTACAATGGGTATGCCCTTGTCGCATCCGATTCGAATGTTTGGATCGATTGGTAATTGTCCTAAAAGTTCAGTTTCGAGGCTCTGCGCGGTTTCGCTACCACCACCTTCGCCGAAGAGTGTTTGGCGGGTGCCGTCGATTGCTTCGAGGTAACTCATATTCTCGACCACGCCAAGTAGAGGCACGTTAACTTTATCAAACATGCGAGCGCCACGACGGGCTACATTGGCAGCAGCGGGCTGCGGAGTCGTGACGATGACGGCACCTTCCAGCGGTAGAGTCTGTACTAGTGAAAGTTGTGCGTCGCCCGTGCCGGGTGGTAAATCAACAACGAGTATCTCCAGCTCTCCCCAGTTAACGTTTTGGGCAAATTGCTGAATTGTCTTCATGATCATGGGACCGCGCCAGACGACAGGCGTGTCTTCGTCGACCAGAAAACCCATCGACATGGTGCGAACACCGAAGTTTTCGATCGGTATAATCATATCACTCTCGATTTCGGGGCGACCTGCCGCACCGAGCATGAGCGGCACTGAAGGACCGTAAATATCGCAATCCATGATTCCGACTCCTAGTAGACCTTTCTCCTCTAGCAGATGCTGAAGTGCGCAGGCAAGGTTAACGGTAACGGTCGATTTACCGACGCCACCTTTACCACTGGCAATGGCAATGGCATATTTAACCTTTTGCATGGCTTGGCTATTACTCGCTTGCTTGTCCGCGCTGCCAGCTGGAGAGGGCTGCTGTTTCGGTTGAGAGATTTCCATCCGTACTTTGACATCTTCTACCCCGTCGAGCGCAGCGACTGCAGCTTTTATATCAGCTGCGATTTGCTCGGGGATCGCAGGATCCCCTGTCGTAATCTCAATCCCGACTTGGACTTCGTCCCCAGTCTGTTCAATCTCACGTACGAGACCGAAGGAAACGATGTCGCGGCTGAAGCCTGGGAATTTGACGCTTTTGAGGGCTGCTTGGATGTTTTCTGTATCTGCCATGATTGTTTAGTAGCAAACTGAAATACTTAGGCCGCAGTTCAACTCGAAACGTATAAATTCCTGCCTTTTGTATAAATCTATTCACGCTGAAGATTTTCATTTGCGACTTACGCAGGATTCCGACTATTTCTAATTAATGCGGTCATCACTACTCTCACTACTTTGTTTATTCTCATTTTTTTTGGCCTCACAGTCGGTCTTTGCTAATCCGATCAAGTTAGAGACTTTGACTCGTAATGATGAAGGCAAATTAGCCATCGCTGTTGGTAGTAGTGACCCTAATATTTCTAATTTAGCTCGACGTGCCTTCGCCCTCCACGGAGGAATTTTAGTGGCGGAAGAAGCAGTGGACGCTTTGTTTCTTGTTAAGATCGAGCCTGCTGGTAACTCCTCTATCTTGATCACGCTCGGTTCCGGGCAACCTTATACCGAGCAATTGCGCCGCACTGTCTCGGGTCGTGATTTACAAAACGCTGTTCTCCGTGCCTGCGACATGGTGGTGAAGGCAACTTTACAGAGTGAAGGCTTCTTTGCGGGGCGCCTCGCATTTGTTTGTAAACAGAACGGCTTCTCCGAGCTTTATACCAGCGATCTACTTTTTACACGAATCAGTCCCTTGACCGCAGACCGAGCTTTGATCGCTGGACCTAAGTGGTCTCCCGATGGGCGAAGCTTGCTTTTCACAAGCTATTTTAAGAGTGGCTTTCCTGACATTTACAGGATCGATGTGGATTCAAGGCGCAAGACTCCAATCGCCACTTTCAAAGGCCTGAATAGCGGGGGCACCTTCAGCCCAGATGGTCGTCAGATAGCGATGTCGCTTTCCGGCACTGGCAATTCCGAGATTTATGTCTCGGATAGTGGCGGTAAAAATCTCCGTCGGCTCACGATGAATAAGAGCCTCGAAACCAGCCCAAGTTGGTCCCCCGATGGTCGCCGCCTAGTCTTCACCTCGGATGCGCCCGGCAAACCACAACTCTACGAAATCTCTAGTTCAGGTGGCCCCATGCGTCGAATCCCGACAAATATTAGTAGCTATTGCTGCGAACCCGCCTGGAACCCAGTCGATGAGAACCTGATTGTTTTCACCACGGCAGAGCGTGGCGGTTTCCAGATTGCACTTTACGATGCTAAGAAAGGCAGTAGCGAAATCCTCACTAGGGGTCCTTCTTCGCTAGAGCCTACTTGGCTGCGCGATGGCCGTCACTTAGTATTCACTCAGCGTAAAGGAAGCATCATACGCCTCATGCTTTTGGACACTAAAACAAAAGAAGTGCGCGCCTTGCATGCTCCAAGTTTTGGAGAAGCTTCGATGGCGACTTACGTGTATTAAAATTGCATAGCCACACGTGGAGCCAGATCGGATATCTACGACAAGGCTTCTCGCAGAAGCAAATCGACCGGTGCATTGGCATCGAGTTTAGAGACCGCTTTACGCACCAGCTTATCAGCATCAGCTGGTTTGTAGCCAAGTGTCATTAAACTAGCGACGGCGTCTTGGAAGGTGCTCGGTTCAGCGGATGTGGACACCTCGCCCGTTGTTGCTGCGCTGCTTGTTGAGGCGAGACCCACTTTGTCTTTTAATTCAATAACGAGCCGTTCAGCGGTTTTTTTGCCGATACCCGGGCATTTAGAAAGTAAAGCTACATCGGAACTGGCTATGGCACTACACAATATTTCGGTCGACATTCGGCTGAGCATACTGATGCCAATCTTGGGGCCTATGCCGGAAACCTTCTCGATCAATAGGCGATAAAAGTCGCGGTCTTCACGAGTCGCAAAGCCGTAAAGCGTCGCGCTGTCTTCACGGTAGACGCTGTGGATATAAAGGCTGCACTCGTCCCCGATGGCGGACACCTTCTCGGCAGTCGTAATCGGGATATGCACTTCGTAGCCTACGCCAGCTGCCTCAAGCACGACCAAAAGAGGGGTGGATTCGAGAACAGTACCTTTGATTTGCGCAATCATTATTGCTTTAGTCGCTTAGACCGAGGACGTCTTCCATATTGTAGACGCCGGGCACCTTACCCACTGCCCATTTCGCAGCACGTATGGCTCCTTGAGCAAAAATCTTACGGTCAGTCGCGCGGTGGGTTAACTCAATGCGTTCGCCGTCGCCACAAAAGTACACCGTATGCTCGCCCACGATGTCGCCACCCCGGAGTGCATGCACGCCGATCTCTGCACGAGGTCTCTCGCCGACGATGCCCTCGCGACCATGTACAACCTGCTCCTCGTTCAGTGTGTAGCCGTCCTTTAATATTTCGATTAGTCGCTCAGCAGTACCGCTGGGCGCATCTTTTTTGTCATGGTGATGCATCTCCATTACTTCGGGTTCGTAATGCTCGCCGAGGATACCAGCTGCTTTGCGAGTTAGGTAGTTAAGCGTGTTCACGCCGATCGAATAGTTGCCCGCCCAGATTACGGGTATCTTTCCCTCGACCGCGCTAAGAATTGCCGCCTTCTCTTCGGCTGTGTGTCCAGTTGTGCCAATTACTAGTGGAATATTCTTTTCAACAGCGAGTTCTGCAATGCTCAGAGTTACTTCGTGAAAGCTGAATTCGATGATCGCCTCACAGGTGTCGATCTTGGCGTGAGGATCATCGCCAACATCACATGCTGAAACGATTTCTGCATTGTTGTTTTCAGCGATAGCAGCGATGGCAATGCCCATGCGTCCGCGTGCGCCGTTTAGGAGTAGTTTGAGTGGCATAATTATATAAGCTTAGGTTAGCTCTAGTTCAAACATTAGTGGATCGAGTATGTCGCGAGCTTCGCTGGAGACCTTTCCAAGCGGCAAGCGGACTTCGTCCGATTCGATGATACCTGCTTGCTTGAGTGCATATTTAATCGGCACGGGATTAGGATCGAGAAAGATACTCCTGAAGAAGGGGAAATACTTAAGGAATGTTGCTCTCGCGGCAGCGAAATCGTTGGCATTTGCTGCGCGCACCATTTCGACGAGCGGCGAAACAACGAGATTCGATGCCACACTGATCACTCCAGTCGCACCTACCGACATGAAGGGGAGAGTTAGACTATCGTCCCCACTCATGACTGCGTAATCCGGGCCGAGGGCACACACATATTCGGTAACTTTTTCGCAAGAGCCCTCAGCTGCTTTCATACAACAAACGTGAGGGTATTTTTCGTAAAGACGCGCTGCTACATCAATCGAAATTTCAATACCACAGCGCGAGGGAATTGAATAAAGAATGATTGGCTTTTCGGTCGCTTCGGCGATTTTGCCAAAGTGTTGCATTAAACCGTCTTGACTCGGTTTATTGTAGTAGGGCGCTACGACGAGAAATCCGTCAGCTCCTGCTTTTTCGGCTTCGCGAGTCAGTGCTACCGCTTCGTAGGTCGAGTTGGAGCCAGTGCCAGCATAGACCGGCACTTTGCCGCCAGCCGCTTTGACGGTGGCGCGAACGACTTCGATATGTTCGGCTTTATTGAGAGTCGGGGACTCGCCAGTTGTGCCGACGGAGACAAGGCCATTTATGCCGCCATCGAGTTGGTGTGCGACGAGCTTTTCCAAGTCGGCATAAGCGACTTCACCACCCTTCATCGGCGTTGCCAGCGCGGTGAAAACACCTGAAAATTGTTTTGTGTTCATAATTGGTTCAGAAAGTAATGTGAAAATGATTTCAAGCGAGCGATTTCGTTCTAGCACGAGCATAAGCTTCTCTATATTCAACAGAAAAATTATTCCCTACCAGAAAATTAAAAATGGCAGTAATAAAAACAATTTACGATCTCCATAACCACGCAGATAAAAAGGACTTCAATCGGGTCCACATTATGTCCATCAAGCCTATCTTCCTGAAATTGAGCGAAGGGATCGAGTCGGTCGTGATGGATCTTAAGGGCATCTCCAACGCTAGCGATTGTATCCTAGGCTAATCTGTCTTTGGGGTATTGTGACTGTGATGAATTGCCTAATCATCGGTAAAGTCTGGCCAGAGCCGACTTCGACAGCTGCTGGCAGGCGGACCTACGACGTGATTACGGCTTTACAGCTAGGCCGCTGGCAGGTGCATTTCGCCTCCGCTGCTCAGCGAGGCGAGCATACGCTCGATCTTGAAGCAATAGGCGTCGCGACCCATGAAATCGTGGTCAACGATGCGGCGTTTGATCCATGGGTCGAAGCACTCGCGCCCCAGGTGGTGATTTTTGACCGCTTTATGACCGAAGAGCAGTATGGTTGGCGTGTCGCTCAGCGTTGTCCAGAGACAGTAAGAGTGCTCGATACGAGCGATCTACACTCCCTGCGTTTTGCACGAGAGCAGGTAATCAAGAGCGGAGAAGCACTCAAGCTAAAGAATGATATAGCACTACGCGAAATCGCCGCCATCTATCGATCCGACCTCACCTTAATGATTTCAGAGTTCGAGATGAAAATTTTAGTTGACGAATTTGACATCAACGAAAGCTTACTTGCCTATTGGCCATTCTCCCTAGAACTATCGCAAGAGTGCGTGCTTTTTGAAAATCGGAAAGATTTCATTTTGATCGGTAGCTTTTTGCATCCCCCTAACTTGGATGCAGTGCGTTGGTGTAAGGCGGAAATTTGGCCGCTTATTCGCCAGCAATTGCCAGAAGCTGAATTACACTGTTATGGCTCTTACGGAGAGAGGTTTGCAGCCGAGCTTCATGCGCCTAAGAACGGCTTTTACTTTAAGGGTCGTACTGAAGATGCCCAGGCGACCATGACGCTTTACCGTGTTAATCTGGCACCGCTCCGCTACGGCGCAGGCCTGAAGGGGAAAGTTTTCGACGGCTTTCAAACGGGTACGCCCACGGTAGTGACCCCAATCGCTGCTGAGGGTATTAGTATGAACTTGGATTGGGCTCACACCTCGGCTGAAGGCTTCGCGAATGCAGCTTTACAACTCTACCGAGAGCCTGAAGCTTGGCGCACTCGTCAGTGCGAAGAACGCGCACTTTGCCAGGACCGTTTTAATTCAGCTGACTGGTTGCCGCGATTAGCCGTGATTATTCAAAGCGTAATTGGTGAGAGAGTTCAGCTTAGAGAGCAAAATTTTATCGGCAAAATACTTCGTCACCATCAGCACCGTAGCACTGAATTTATGAGTCGCTGGATCGAACTCAAGAATAAGTAGCACAAGCGCTATGTGCATTGGCATGTTCTCTGCTAAACTGATTATTATGCTCCCTTGCCTCGTGAATCTCCAAGTATTCTGATGGCTACTAAAAAGAAGTTTTTAGTCGTCACCGACTTAGACTCCACTCTTCTCGATCACAATTACAACTGCGATGAGGCTGAACCTGCACTTGCATGCTTGCGCGAGTTGGGGCTGCCTCTGGTATTAAATTCCAGCAAAACCGTCGCCGAGATGGAGGATTTGGCTATGCATTTAGGACTTCACTCACCTCTTGTGGCGGAAAACGGCGGTTTGTTGGCAATTCCGAATGGAAGCATAGGTGAATACAGCGTGCAGATTAAAGGTCTTCCAAGAAAAGAGATTTTAGAGGCTGCTCACAATCTACGTTGCCAAATGGGCTATAAATTTGAAGGATTCGCCGATTGGTCAGATCAACAACTAGCAGTGCGATCAGGGCTATCGATCACACAATCCAAGCTTTCACGCGCTCGCTTGGCGACGGAACCAATCTCATGGAACGATACTGAGCCGCAACGCTTAAAATTTGCCGACCAACTCGGCGTTCTAGGAATTCGTATGCTGCGTGGTGGACGCTACTGGCACCTTATGGGCGCTCCTGATAAGGCCGATGGCATTGCCTCTGCTCTGGAGTATTATCAAGAACGTGAGCCCGATACCGATTGGCTTGTCATCGCGCTCGGTGATAGTGCCAACGATACTGCAATGCTCGAAGCAGCGGACATTGCCGTTGTCATTCCACACGTAGATGGCGCACATATTTCCCCGAAAGCACCACGTGTAGTACACGCATCGTTCCCTGCATCTAAGGGCTGGAACGCCGCAATCCTTTTACTCTTAGACGAATGCCGCGAGCACTGCTCCACTTAATTAACTATGGGAGACTTTCATCAACAAGGACTCATCACGACCCTGCACCAGCTGAATAATCGGCCACTAGAAAAGCTGGAAGCTGACCTCATGCAGTTTCGAAAACGCCGACCGATGGCACTCGTCTTACCTTCTTTATATTCAGAACTAGAGGGTCCTGCGCTCTCGCACATTATTAGCGAGATCGCAGAGGTTCCTTATCTCGATCAAATTGTCGTAGGTCTCGATAGGGCGAACGAGGCAGAATACCGGCACGCACTTGAATTTTTCGGTCATTTGCCGCAACAACCACAAGTTCTATGGAACGATGGACCGCGTCTACGCGCTATTGATACTTTACTTTCCGAGAAAGGCCTTGCTCCTAAAGAGCCTGGCAAAGGCCGTAACGTTTGGTATATGTTTGGCTACGTCATCGCCTCAGGTAAGGCGAGAGCAGTTGCACTCCATGATTGCGATATCACTACCTATAAGCGCGAGATGTTGGCGAGGCTGATCTATCCTGTGGCAAACCCCTCACTTAGCTATAAATTTTGTAAAGGCTATTATGCGCGTGTTGCCAACGGTTCGATGAATGGGCGTGTTTGTCGTTTACTCGTTACACCTCTCATACGAGCACTGAAGAAGGTTTGTGGTACGGATGATTACCTTGATTACCTCGACAGCTTTCACTATCCGCTAGCGGGCGAGTTTGCTATGCAAAATGACGTGATTGAAGACATTCGTATACCGTCTGACTGGGGCCTAGAAATGGGTGTGCTTTCTGAGATGCAGCGCAACTATGCGAGCAACCAAATTTGCCAGGTCGACGTTGCCGACACCTACGACCATAAGCACCAAGACCTTTCGCTCGAAGATCGTAGTCGTGGCCTCTCTAAAATGAGTTGCGATATTACCAAATCGCTTTATCGTAAGATGGCCACTCAGGGACAGGTTTTTTCTCACGAAACCGTACGCACAATCAAAGCTGCCTACTACCGTATCGCACTTGATCTAATTGAGAGTTATAACAGCGATGCCGCTATTAATGGGCTTAAATATGATCGCCACACAGAGGGTTCCACCGTCGAAGTTTTCGCTGAGAACATCCTCGCTGCGGGCGAGGAATTCCTCGATCCGAGCAAGTCGATGGACTCACCTTTTATGCCTAGTTGGAAGCGCGTCATTTCTGCTGTGCCCGACATTTTGCACCGTCTTCGTATAGCAGTCGAGGAAGACCGTCTGGAATTCGGCTCCGAGATTGTTTTGAATCCGTCTTTGCATACAAAGGCCAAGGGTTTACGCCAGCGTGTAGCCTTCCATGTTAAGGAGATTTATGGCGATGAAGATGTGGATGAAATCACCGATGAGTTGATGGAAGCGGCCAAAATGTCTGAGCACGCATCGCCCCCTGCGCACGTGAAGAGCAAGTGGGATCAGTCCGATGTGATGATGATTACTTATGGCGACTCGATTAAAAAGGAAGGCCGCCCACCGCTCCGCGAGCTGAATAACTTCATGGTTAGCCAGCTCAAAAATACCATGAGCGGCGTGCATATTCTCCCGTTCAACCCTTACAGTTCAGACGACGGGTTCTCTGTCATTGACTACACCGCAGTTAATCCAGAACTCGGATCTTGGGATGATATCACTGCGCTTGGTAACGAGTTTTCAGTCATGGCTGACCTCGTAATTAATCACTGTTCGCGAGAATCCCTATGGTTTAAAAATTACGAGAAGAATAAAGCGCCAGGCCGCGGTTATTTTATTAACGGTTTAGAATTCGAAGACCTCTCCCAAGTCGTTCGCCCGCGCAGTTCGCCTTTACTAACCGAGGTACATGCTGTCGATGGGGTTAAACAAGTTTGGTGCACTTTCGGTGAGGATCAGGTCGATCTGAATTACCGTAATCCAGATGTGTTGCTAGAGATTGTTCGCATCATCCGCCATTATGTCGAACAGGGTATCCATTTCTTTCGCTTAGACGCTATTGCTTTCCTCTGGAAAGAATCTGGCACCAGTTGCGTGCACCTACCTCAGACGCACGAACTGATTAAGTTACTACGTCTAGTCATTGAAAATCTCGACCCGAGTGCAGTCATCATTACTGAGACGAATGTCCCAAACCGTGAGAATCTTAGTTACTTTGGCAACGATAACGAAGCGCATCTGATTTATAATTTTTCACTGCCACCTTTGTTACTTTACTCTATTCTTAGCGGCGACTGTAAGCACCTAAAAACATGGATGACTTCCATGCCTCCTGCTCGTAGTGGGCGCGCCTATCTGAACTTTATTGCGTCACACGATGGCATCGGCCTAAGGCCTGCTGAGGGTCTGCTCTCGCCAAGTGAACTTGATGGTTTGATCGAAAACATTCGTGAGTCGGGTGGCGAAATCTCGATGCGCCGAACACCGCAAGGCGATTTGACCCCCTACGAGGCCAACATTTCTCTCTACAGTGCTATGGAGCGTCCCATAGGCGGCGAGGTTGATGAATTTCAAATGGCGCGTTTCATCTGTGCGCACACCATCATGCTAGCCCTCGAAGGCCTACCAGCTATTTATATCCATAGTCTACTCGGCACGGAGAACAATCGCGAGGGTATGATACATTCTGGTCGCGCCCGCACGATTAATCGATACCACTGGGAGGCTGACAATCTTTATGCAGCGCTAGACGATGATGGACGGCACCACAAGGCGGTCTTCGCTGAAATGAAGCGACTCATTCAAATCCGTATAGCACAAGATGCCTTCCATCCCAATGCCACACAGTATACGCTACACTTCTCTGATCAAATCTTCGCTTTTTGGCGAGAGAGTCTTGACCGTAAACAATCACTCTTTGCTCTGCATAATGTCTCTTCTGAAAGGCAAACGATTCCGCTCGTTGAACTCAACCTTATCGCTACTGAGGCATGGGTCGATCTGATCAGCGGCTTTGCCTACGAGGACCTGGCCGGACACATTGTACTCGAGCCTTACGATTGCGTCTGGATCACTAACAAAGCATGATTACAGCCGTGAGTTTTCGTGAATGTATGTAAGCCTTAATTCGGTGTGTCGCATTACAGGTAGTTACGAGAAGATTCTTTTGGATATTTATTTTAGCGTCGTGAGCTGGATGACTATATTATTATTTCTTACTTTTGTTGGTTTGCCATGGCCAAGCCTGCCAGTCTTCCACCTGTCCAAGCAGCCTGAAAGTTGTAGCCACCGGTGATGCCGTCGATGTCGAGACACTCACCTGCAAAGTGTAGCCCTGGCACAAGACGACTCTCCATAGTTTTGAAATCAATCTCGTTGAGGCTGACCCCCCCGCAGGTGACGAACTCGTCTTTGTTGGTGGTCTTACCTCGTACGCTGTAGCTACCTGATATCAGTTCTTGGATGAGGGATGCCTCTTTGTCTTTAGTAAGTTGAGCCCATTTGAGATGGTCGGGGATACCAACAAATTCGACGAGTCGCTCCCAGAAGCGACGAGGAATCTGTTCGAAGACTTTAGTTTTAACCTCTGTCTTACCATTGCGTAGCCTGTTGAATTGCTCGCGCACATGTTCTTCGGATACATCTCCTAGCCAATTAACTTTGATTTCAAAATGGTAGTTCACATCCTGAAATGCACGGGCTTGCCACGCGGAG
>JAKVCM010000026.1 GCA_022448605.1 Puniceicoccaceae bacterium
ATGCCCACGGCCATTTTCAATTAGGCCTTGCATCGTTTTCCCCGGCTTATACCAGAGCGTAAATACATAGAGTGGATTGATTTGTTTAGTCATTGGCCATACCTCAAAGGAAGACCGGTGAAACGAATCAAGCAAGTCTCTGTGTGGACTATCGCACTATGCTTACCGTATCTCAGATCAGTAAAGGCTTCGGTCAAAAAACGCTTTTTACAGATATTTCGCTCCGCTTGTTGCGCGGCGAGCGCATCGGTTTAGTCGGTCCCAATGGCGCGGGCAAAACTACGCTCTTTTCTATCATCATGGGCGAGATCGAGTCCGACTGCGGTGAGATTGAATTGGAACGCGGCATGCGAATAGGTTTCCTGCCCCAGGAAAGTGCTCCAGCTGGAGACGAAACCGTGGCGGAGCTGGCGACCTCGATCAGCCCAGAGTTTACCAAAATTTACAAATCGCTGCGCGAGTGTCCTGACCCCGATTCAATAGAGCGGATAGAAGCAAACGAGCGCTTCGTCGAATTAGGCGGTTACAATCTGGAGGCAAAAGCCAAGCGTATCCTTGCAGGGCTAGCCTTTCGACATGAAGACTACAACATGCCAGCCAAGACCTTAAGTGGTGGCTGGATCATGCGGGCCCATCTCGCCCGCCTGCTTGTCATGGAACCGGATCTGCTCATGCTCGACGAACCGACTAATCACTTGGATCTTGAGACACTGGGTTGGTTTCAGAAACAGCTGAAGCGCTATCCCGGCGCGATACTGACGATTTCGCACGATCGAGAGTTCCTCAATGCCATCTGCGACGGTATTGTAGAGATTGCCCACAGCAAAATGCATCGCTACGTCGGTAACTACGAAAAATACCTTAAAGAAAAGGCCGAGCGCGAAGCGCAACATATAGCAGCCTACAATAATCAACAGCGGGAAATCGCCCATCTTGAAGATTTCGTGCGCCGCTTCCGCGCCAAAGCCAGCAAGGCGACACAAGCGCAAGCTCGACTCAAACAACTGAAAAAAATGGAGCGCATTGCACCACCTCAGAGTGTCACTAACACAATTCACTTTAAGTTTCCCCAGCCGCAACGCAGCGGTCAGCGTATCGTTACACTTAATAATGTGAAGCAGGCCTATGGTGAACACGTCGTCTACCGAGATCTAAACCTAGAGGTCGAAAAGAAGCAGCGTATCGTCTTGGTCGGCCCCAACGGTGCAGGCAAGTCGACACTGCTCAAAATCATAGCTGAGATCATCCCAATCGAGTCCGGCACGCGCGAGTTGGGCCATAATGTGAGCGTGGGCTACTTTTCGCAGCAACGAGTCGAAGTGCTCAACATGGAGCGCAGCGTAATCGACGAAGCAATGGATCGCACCTCAGGCACAGGCGAGCAAAGCGTGCGCAGTATCTTAGGTGCCTTCCTCTTTCGCGGAGATGATGTTTTTAAGAAGGTCAAAGTGCTGAGCGGAGGCGAGAAGAGCCGACTGGCTCTAGTCAAACTACTACTAGCGCCGCCCAACTTACTTCTGCTCGACGAGCCCACCACCCACCTAGATATGCCAAGTATCGACGCGCTGATTACTGCGCTCAGTGAGTACGCGGGTACTCTGATCTTTGTTAGTCACGATGTACACTTTATCCGCGCAATCGCAGAAAGTACGGTACAGATACAAGCGGGCGAAGTTACGCATTATGCAGGTAACTACGACTACTACTTGCGAAAGTCGGGCGCTGAGTCTGAACAGAGTGGCCTAATCGCTGGGCTGAAAAATGCTCGACCGGACGGTGCACCCACCCCGCAGGGCAAACATCAAAGCATGAGTGCTAAAGAGCGTCGCCGTATCGCGGCAGAGGAGCGTAAATCTGCCGGCAAAGCGCGCAAACAAGCCGAAAGCCGGGTCGCAAAAGCTGAGGCAGAAATCCTTAAACTCGAAACCGAACAAGCCGAGCTTTCGAAACAGCTCGAGGACCCTAGCTCCTATACTGACTCCGAGTCAGCCAAAGATCTCAATATCAAGGCTGCCCGTATCGCCAAATACTTAGAGGAAAAAAACTATGAGTGGAATCTAGCAGCAGAAGAACTAAGTAAGCTAAATTAAATCTTAGAATGGAGAAAAGTCGAATTTCGCTTTACAAGCCGCTAGTAAATGCGAAGTTTTTTCATTCCCCATGAACATTCCCCCCGTCCACCTGTGATGCCGTCTAGATTTACTTTAAAAAGTTTATTATCTGCCTCTTTAATCGTCTGCTCATTACAGGTTTCTAATGCACAGAATGATGCCGGACAACTAGGCTTCACTGCACTCCAAGGCCAAGCCAATACGCTGGTCGAAAAAGGCAAACTCATAGAGGCCATGCCTCTACTCAAAGAGTTGGTCAAGCGCGTTGAGGCTTCCGATAACTCGGAAATCAAACTCGACTTTCCCATATTCCTTGTTGGAACTGGTCATATCCAGCAATATATAGCTTCGAAACAAACGAACGAGCTGAGCGAAGCCCTCCGTTGGTATGATAGGTTAGAAAAAGAGTTCCCAAACTCACCTAAAATCAAGGATATGCTATTCAAAAGAATCGACGTTTTGCGCGCACTTAGTAAGAATAATGAAGCTATAGACCTGATGCAAAGAATCCTATCAGGCGGATATAAAAATCTGCGCCTGAGCCAAAGTGAGCAAACTAAGCTGCTCAAGGATCTCACACAAATCTACTACAGTACTGGGCAATTATCTGCTGGCCTGCCCTACTTTGGTCAACTCTTCGAAATCGCTCGCAATCCTGAAGATCAAGCTTTGGCTGCTGCTGCCAGCTTTGAGGCACTTTTTCAAGCCGAGCGCCTTGACGACGCACTCAACTTGTTACCTGGGCTAGCAAAGGAGTCAGCAGTCCGCTATCGCCCACGCCTCAATGTTGCTCTCCTAAAAGCAAGCGATAAGCTGGTCGAAGTAGGACGAGTCAATGATGCCGCTCTAACGCTAAACTTAATCAAAACGACTGACATCATGATTGAGTGGACCGAAGGAGAAATCGAATCCAAAACAGCCCGAGTCGAACAACGAACTGCACTTGGCAATTCATCTAGTGAATTCATCGAGCGCCTTCAACAAGAGATCAACACACTCAAAGCTAACCTAGAACACCTTCGGAAGCTACCAACGCTACGTAATGAACTACTCGTCCGCCGCGCCCGTAACTACACTAAAACAGCTCGTCGCTACGAAGCCTTCTGGATGTTCTATGATCTGATGGAGGAAAATCCCGATGATGACCAAGCAGAGTTCTACCACTACGCCACTTTCTCTAATGCTCTCCAAATAGGCAAAACTGAGACCGCAATCGGAGTAGGAAAAATCTATCGCAGTAAATTTCCGAATGGCGACTTTTACTCGGATGTGAGTGGTGCCCTCGCCGTCCAACTCCAAAAGGTTGGACGAAACGAAGAGTTCCTAAACCTCGCAGTCGACTTTCTAGGCACCCGCCCTCTCGACGCAGTATCCCGCAGTCTCTTCGCACAATGGGCGACCTACCTCATCGAGCAGCAACGCTACACCGAACTAATCACGCAAGCTGGCGAGTGGTATGACGCACACAGTAATTCGATCTACGAGGATGGCATCTTCTACTGGGGCGGTCTAGCCGAACTCCAAATAAGTCAATTCGAAGACGCTGTCGGTAGCTTCTCACGCTTAGTCGATCAATATCCGACCAGTGTTTACGCTGAAGACGGCCTTCTCCGCAAAGGTGCAGCCCTATTCTACGCGCAGCGCTTTGAAGAATCTCGAGACGTGCTCTACGCCTATGTAGAGAAATACCCAGCAGGGAACGCTCTCGACCAAGCCTACTTCTTCCTCGGAGAAGTCGAGTATCTGGCTGGTAACCTTGAACTAGCTCTAGACCACTTCCACAAAGCCGACAGTATCACGACCCTCCAAGATGTTCACAACGGTGCGGCCTTCCGGATCGGCACTGTGCTCGAAGAGCTCGGCCGCTATGAAGAAATGGCTACGCACTTTGAGGCCTACATTGAGCGTTTTGGAGAAAATGCTGATCTGACACGAGCTGTCTTACAACTTGGATTAGCCTTTGAATATTTGATGCGTCCAGTGGACATGCTTTCTCTCTATCGCGAAAACATCGAAATCTACGCCAAAAACCCCAATAACGATGGCGTTGATGCGCTGATCGAAAGTTACGCTGGGAAATATCATAAAAATAAGACCCTATTGACCCGCACCGTGGCCTTCTTTGACCGTCTGGAAAGCGATCTAGACTTCCGCACAAAAATCATCACTGACCGAGGTTTCCTCTTTGAACATTTCTACGTCAATCCAGACATCGATCAGCCTCTCTACAATAAACTGCGCCGCGATCCAGCCTTTACCGACGCACTGGTAGAAGACATGTCGCCGATCCAAGACTTGATTACTCCCTATCGCTCGCAACTAAACGCCTATCCTAGCGAGATTCCCCAAGATTATTTCAAAGGTCAATTAAGCAAGGCGCTTGAGGCTGACGATATCATCGCAGAAACACGGATGCTCATGGGACTCTATCGACTAAATGTCCAGATCGACCCAAAGAAACCCTACGATACTACAGTTCTCCAGCAGCTCACTCCCCGTGCCATTCTCTACGTAGCCGACTACGAGCGAGACAAGCGTCTACTTTTTGCCGAAGAAGCTTGGAACCATTTGCTCATTAACCACCCGACCGACGATGCGACTATTGTTGCCTTCATGCGCCTAGCCGATGTCACCGCAGAGAAGGCTGACCTTTCAAGTGCGCTAAACTATCTTGAACAAATTGTAACACAATTCCCCGGCTCACCCAAAATTCCTGCAGTCATGCTGCGCCAAGGCGAACTGCTAAGCGAGATGGGGCGCGCAGAAGAAGCACGCGAAAAATACCAATATATACTCCGCGTGCCAGAGTGGCGCGGCATACTACACGCGCGAGCACTCTACCAAATTGGTGAGTCTTACATGGCTGAAGATGCTTACGCGAAAGCTCACGGTTTTTACGAGCGCACCTTCCTTGGTTACCCACATCTCGCCGAATGGAGTGCGCGCGCCTACCTCGCGGACGCCAAGGCCTTGATCGGCATGGGCGAGAAGCAAGATGCTATTAATACTCTTAACGAAGCGGTGGTAGAAATTTCCGCAACCGCTCCCGCCGACATCCTAAAATCGATCAAAGCCAAATTAGAAGAGCTTCAAGGATGAATTTACACTACACAAGATTCCGACGCACTATGGTAAAGCATATATTAAGCCTAGTTTTCGCGATCGCTGTTGTACAGGCCGCTACTACGGCGAAAGAAGCTAATTCATACTGGATTGAATACGGAAACGAACCTGTCCTTATCCAGCAAAACAATAACGGCGCCGTGCAAACGCTTAAATTTGTAAGCTTTCAAGACGGGATGCTAGTCGCAGAGCTCGAGGGTGGCGTCGGCGAGATCTCACTTCCCGTAAGTGAATCGATGGTGCGGACCCTGCGCCTGGATAACTCAAAAATGCCCGAAATTGAACGGATGATCCGCCGCGGAAACTTCACCTCTGCTCTAGACCTACTTCGCCCCAAAGCTTACCCATTGATCAAATTCCATCAGGTTCCCGAGAGTTTTGCTCAGCTGCACTCACCCATTCGTTCCCTAATCGAAACGCTCATTAAGGCTAAAGAATATAAGGAAGCCCACGACCTACTCAATCGTATCCAGCTCAATAAAGTCGGCATCAAATATAGCCAAATAGCCATCGCACTCATGGGTGCCTACCTAAATGACGGTGACTCCGATAAGGTGGCTAAAATGACGGAAAAAATTCCCGTAGAAGGTCAGTATGCAGTCAACATCCGCCCAATCGTGGACGCGGCTAATGCTCTCCGCGCGGCCGGTAAATATGAAGCTGTTATTCCCCTCTACCGCCAGATCAAGACCGTCGTATCCGACGATGTAAAAAAGAACGTTCATATGTGGCTTGCCTATTGCCTCGTGCTAGCCGACCGCGTCGATGAGGCCACCCCAATGATTGAGGCACTCGAAGAGCCAAAACCCAACGAGCGACTCTTCTCGCTCTATAAGCTACTTCAAGGCTCGCGCGCACACCGTGGTGAGAACTACGGGCAAGCACTCGATGTCCTGACACGCGGCTTCGTTCGCGCACAGACTTCATATGACTGGGTCCCAGAGATGCTTTACCTGATCGGCGATTGCTATGCGCGTTCTGAGGATAGGCTCGCCGCTCGTAATGTTTGGACAGAGATTGCCATTCTCTATCCCGAATCACCGTGGGCAAAGAGCGCCGAAAGCTCGCTTGCACAACTTCCCGAACCTGAACAAACTATAGAGTAATAAACAAAAAAACATTTAAACGTTCCCTAACTATCGTACTTTAAAATAAACATCATGAATATATCTAAAATACGCATCCTTACTGCCATCATTGCCATCGCACTGTTCGCCGTCGCTACGCAGTGGGTACTCACACTACCGCTCAGTGCTCAGGATACTGAGCTTGCAGCTGAGATCGCCGACGAATCACAAGAAAAGTCGCTCATCGACATGTATCAAGCTGGTGGATGGGCAATGTATCCCCTCACTCTCCTTTCAATCGGTGGTTTCGGATTGATTGTCTACAACTTTCTGGCGGTGCGTCCTGAACCAATCCTCAACACTGCGGCGAGTGTGCAAATAGACGAAGCGCTTGCTGCGCTCGACGTGGAAAAAGCCAAAACCATTTGCCAAGAGAACCCATCACCTATTACAAACATCATTGAGGCGGGCATGAACCGTGTCGACATCAACAACTTTGACCCCGAACAAGTCAAAGAAGCGATTGAAGAGTCCAGTTCCGAAGAGCTTGCCGGACCCTTCGTTTTAATCAACTACCTTTCCGTGGTTGGTTCGCTCTCCCCCATGGTTGGTTTACTCGGAACCGTTTCTGGTATGGTCAAAGCCTTTAACGTGATTGAAGCTGAAGGCGCGGGTAGTGCTCAAGCACTTGCGGGCAACATTTCGGAAGCTCTCATTACTACTGCGACTGGCATGATAGTAGGTATTCCTGCCATGTTCTTCTTCTTCTTCTTTAAGAACCGCTACGGTAAGATCACTTCGCGCATCGGTCGCGTAGTAGGCGAGTTACAGTTTACTCTTAACAAAGCGATCAAGAACCGCGCCTAATCCCGTCCACTCTCGCACACCAAACAGCTATGGCTATGTGGACACCCGAAGAAGTTGACCCGGAGTTTGAACTGACTCCGATGATCGACGTCGTCTTCCTGCTGATCGCGTTCTTCATGACGCTTATCAGTTTCATCAGCGCTGAACTGGTGGAATTAGAATTACCAGAAGCAGTCGAGGCCAGCATCCCCGAAGAACCGGGTGATCGCCAATACATATCTATCGATCGAGAGGGCCAGCTCTACTTTGGTGCCTCACCAATCACTGAAGAAGCTCTCACTGCTCAACTAGTAACACTCAAGGCTGAACTTCCTAGGCTCAAAGTTTTCCTACGTGCCGATTCAAATACCGCTCACCGCCATGTTAACAGCGTGATGAAAGCCACCGCTAAAGCTGGCATCTTCGACCTCATTTTCGCCTCAGCAAAGGACTAATTATGGAGGTCAACTCAGTACTCGAATCCGAGGATAAAGTCGACATCACACCGATGATCGACGTCGTCTTTTTGCTCCTCATTTATTTCATGTTCCTCCCACTCCAGCAAGAAGCGGATATTGGTATCAAACTACCTAGTAATACACCCCCTGCAGAGAATCTAGAACTGCCCAGTGAGCACATTGTTGAAATCTTCCCTAACGGGCTGATACTACTCAATGGGGCACCCATGGATGGAGTCGACGATCGTAATATGGAGCGTCTCAGTAAGACCTTGACTCGGCTCAAGCTGTCCTCAGATCGGGCGGGCATCGACACCGTGGTTAAAATCCAGGCTGATCCTGACTCGCCGCACCAGCGTGCAATCGACGTGCTCAACGCTTCCGCTCTTGCGGACATTACTAAAGTCTCATTTGCCGCCTACGGAAATTAAGAATTTCTCGTGATTATCCCACAGAAAAAACGCAAGATTAACCCGATCCTACTCAATGTCTTGTTGATTAGCGGAGGTGTCCACGCAGTCGCACTCTTCATTCTTGGTTCGATTACGGTTTATAAGTACATCATACCCGATGAGGCTCAGTTTGAAGAGCCCTCCCCCGTGGTCGAAGAGCAACCTCCCCCCGAGGTAAAGATCGAGATCAAGCAGCAACCCCCCAAGCAGCAAGCCACGCAAAATCTTCGCATGAAGCAGGTGGGCAACATCGCAGTTAGTGCAGTCGATGTGAATCTACCCAATATGCAGGAATCCTTCACGGTAAGTGCTGGAATGGGTGGCTTCGGCGGCGGATCCCTGCTAGGCGGCACGCGTGGTACGCTTGGTATTGGCATGTCCGACATTAGCGTCTTCGGTCTTAAGACTCGCGCAGAGCGTATCCTATTCGTCATCGATGCTAACAGTCAGATGTTGACCGACGCTAAAGGAGGCCTAAAGAGTTACAAAATTATTAAGGACGAAATCACCGACATGGTAGGTAACCTTTCTGCCGGCACCTTATTCAATGTCATGATGGCGGATAGGCGAAACAGTAAGTTTTTTAAACAACAACTAATCCCGGCTGGGCAGGAAGTTCACCAACAATTAATCCAATGGATAACTCCGATCAATGCGAATGCAAGAAACGCAGGACTCATCGAAGGCGATAGAGGCGTTACAAGTGAAAAGCTTCAGACCTTAAGAGAGGATGCCAACCATGAAGATATACTCTGGGCTAAGCATGCAGGTAATGACACAACCTTTATGACACAGCTTGCTCTCGAGCAGGATGTGGATGCCATATTTTTCATTGCTGGCTACCACCGGGGCTTCGAGAGAGTTCGCCGCCGCCTAACTGAGCGGGAGGAAGCCGAATGGATTCGATTTTCCACAAGTCAAAAATATCTGGATCAACTCGCCAAGCACGAAGAAGAAGTGCCAATTATGCAGAGACGCATTGATAATAAGATGTCGAGAATCAACGAAGAGCGAAAGAAAAAAGGTCAACCACCCCGTGTCCTAAACTCTAGGTGGGGCATCTATTCCGACTATAGAGAGCTTGAATTGGAATGGGAAACCGAGCATCCGGGTTGGCGTCCAACATACTATCTCGAGTCACGTGAGATTGAAAAATACTTCAAGAAGGTCGTTGATAACCTCTACACAAACAAGGGTAGCGAAAAACCATCCGTAAACGTCATACTTTTTCTGGCGGGTGACGAGGAGATGCGCAAAGAGTGGGAAGACCAACTCGACGATTATACAGATTTTTTCCGAGGGAAATACCGCATCATCCGAGGTCTAGACGAAATCAAAGAGGCCCGCAGTTCGTCCAACACAAAGAACTGAGCTTTTAGCTCATAGATTCTTATAAAAGGCTGTCTACATGTGAGCAGCCGAGTCAATTGCCGGGATCAAAGATCCGGAAACTTACAGGCGCGCCGATCACGGAACTCTCCTCAGTAAGCAATGCGATCGCCCGTGTAATGGCAGCCTCGTTGCTCATGTGCGTTGTGACCATAAGTTTAGCAGTACCATCTTCGAGCTCCTTCTGATTCACGGTAGCAAAGCTGATGTGCTCCTTGGCTAGAATGTCGGATATCTTTGCGAGGACACCCTCCTCATCTCTAACGTGTATGCGCAGGTAGTAGCGACCGATGAGTTCATCTCCCAGAGCTAGTTCAAGACCATCAGCCAATTTTTGATGAGTGGCCTCATCTTCTTCATAAATTACGGCCGACGCTCCACCTTGCAGCATAAAGACCGCATCTGCAATATCGCTAATCACTGAACTGGAAGTCGCATCCTGACCAGCGCCACGCCCAATTAAAACTGTCGTGCCCACGACATCGCCCGTCACGCTGACGCCGTTATAAACCTCGTCTACTCCTGCAATTACTTCCTTTTTAGAAATTAGCGCAGGATGGAGGCGTACAGAGAGTTTGTTCGCCTCAAAGTCACGCGCGATGACAGCAAGTAATTTGATTTTGTAACCGAGTTGACCCGCAATCTCTATATCCTCGCCCGTGATCTCGCGAATGCCTTCACAAATAATTTCCTCAAGCTTCACCCACTTACCATGTGCCAAATAGGCCAGAATCACAGCTTTGTGCGCCGCATCAATCCCATCAAGGTCGAGTGCCTCGTCAGCTTCCACGTAGCCAAGCTTTCTCGCGTCGCCTAATGTAGCGTCAAAACTTAGGCCTTCGCGCTCCATACGAGTGAGGATGTAGTTCGACGTGCCGTTCAGGATACCAAAGATTAGCTTAAAGCGATTCGCTACCAATGCCTCACGAATCGTTTTGATGATGGGGATACCACCCGCAACCGAAGCCTCGTAAAAATAGTGCCCTCCATTCCGTCGGGCGATTTCAAAAAGCTCTTCACCGTGCTCGCAGATTAAAGCCTTGTTAGCCGTCACCACGATTTTACCTTGATCAAGAGCGCGGCGCGTCAGCTCTAGTGCCTTATCCGTGCCGCCCATCAACTCACAGACAATGTCGATATCAGGGTTATCAAGCACCCTCGCAGGATCTTCTGAGTAGGATCCAGTAGGCACGAGAACCTCACGCGCCTTGGACGCGTCCTTGACTACGACCTGTGTGATTTCCAGCTGAGTGCCTAGTCTATACTCCAAAGCGAGACGGTTCTTCTCGATATTTTTCCAAACTCCTTGGCCAACGACTCCAAAGCCGAGCAAACCGATGCGAATTGTGCGTTTTTCAGGCATATTATTCAAATTTCTGAGTGTAAATGCTTAGCATTCTGTAAATTAGGGGTGCACTTACATTTTTAACCAATAGCTGCTCTCGAAATACTCAAGGTCATAATCTGGACCATCAAGCGAACAAAGATATTAAGGACAGCAAGGTAAGACCACACCGAAATAAACAGCGAAATCTAGAAATTTGGTTTCTAGCCTTAGCTTACACCGCGTGCTATAATTTGAGAATCACAAATCGTTTATTGCCATCAGCCCAGATGTAAAAACGATTTTGCCTATTCATGACCAGATTCTCCTCAATCCCATCGATACTATTGACCGCATTCCCGTTGATCTCGATGATCACGGTCAAAGGCTCCAGTTTATCGACAAAAGGTGAGTCATCTTTCACATCAATCAATAAGACTCCATCAAGGTCTTTCGGAATTGAGTAAGCATCGCGCAAGTCATCGTCGAGCGGTCGGAGAATGACGCCTTTAAGAGCGCTAGAATCAGTATTAATGGCCCCCACTTTTCCAGTGAGACTACCCAGCGTAATTGGTAATACCATGGTCTTGCCTTGGCGTATTAAAGTCACTGCGACCTTCGTGCCTGGAAGAACTTGAGAAACCACTAAGCGAAGCTCAGCAGCCGAATCGATCTCTCTTTCGTCGATTTTTAGAATAATATCCCCGTGCCGAATGCCGCCTCTAGAAGCGGGCGAGTCTTCTTGCACTTGATTGACCAACGCACCACGTGTACTTTCTAATCCAAAGGCGTCGGCCATTTCTCGGTTTAGATCATCTGGGAAAAGCCCAAGCATTCCTCGGGGCACTTCGCCGCTTTTAATCAAATTCGAAGCCACGTTCAGCACCATATTAACAGGAATAGCAAAACCGAGACCGATGCTACCTCCGCTGCTTGAGACGATTGCCGTATTGATACCAACCAGTCGCCCCCATGCGTCGACAAGCGCACCTCCCGAGTTACCTAAATTGATCGCTGCATCGGTCTGAATAAAGTTCTCATAAGATCCTGCTCCAAGAATCTGGCCGCCTCGATTACGCTCAAGCGCAGAAACAATCCCCTGAGTTGCAGTGAGTCCCAAATCGCGTGGGTTACCAATCGCAAAGACAATGTCCCCCACACGCAAAAGATCGCTATCGGCNAGCGTCACNGCGGGTAAGGAANCATCCGCCTCAATCTTCAGGATAGCGACATCGGTCTTCGAGTCGGAACCAATCAAGGTGGCCACATACTCGGTTCCATCATTCAGGCGAACAAGTATTTCATCCACCTCGCGTCCACGCATCCCTTGCACCACATGATAATTTGTCACGATATAGCCATCCGCAGAAATAATTACACCAGAGCCCACGCCTAGTCGCTCCTTACGCTCACGGTTTGAACCCTCTTCAGGCATCATACGAGGAATGGGGCGACCGAATTGCCGGTAGAATTCGGGCAATGTTAGGCTTTGCCTAGCCGACACGATGCGCGAGGTATATACCGCGACCACTGAGGGTGTAGCTTGACCTAAAACACCCGCATAAGAGACAAGTGGCATATCCTCCGATGTGGCGATAGACTGAGCGTCCACTTTGACATTCAATGGAGGATTTTTGTCCGCGAACAAGGAAATTGCCGCAAATAGCGAGATCAGAAGGAGGAAAGCTGTGTATTTCATATTAGGATACGTGATAGGATTAAAAATACATGACAGAATACAAAGGTCGGAGTTCCGCAAATTTCAAATTGAATCAGCTAGAACGGATAGCAGACCCAGTCTGCTGCTGCTTCAATACCCAATGCGGTGCGTAGACGCCAAGCGATCACAAGCGCCGCGATTAGTCCCAAGCTGCGTTGTATTCGTAGCAGCTTCATAGGTGCCATCTTAAGCTGCACGCGCATAAACTGGCTCTGAGCGAGCCAAAGCAGAGGCAAAGTGTACAAACCAAAGCCGATCGCAAACTCCGCCCCCTTCAGTACCGACCCAGAGAACAAGGCTAGGCCAAAAATCATATAAAGTGGTCCACAAGGCAGCAGTGGACTAGTTAGCCCAATCATCGCAGAGGCTACGGGCTTTTGTAGGCGGCTGAAACGAGCAGTCATTTTTTATAAAGCCCCCCCCATCCAAGTCGGCTTAGGAAAAAAACGATCTAATCGAAAAGCCACCACCAAAAAGAAGACAACAAGTATCCAAGGTAGTAAATTAAGCCAAGAGCTGGAAACCGAGCGAATCACCACCGAGCCATAAGCACCTGCCAAAGTACCGACGATCGCGTAAGAGAAGAGCTTAGCCAAATGGTAGCAGGTCAAAAAAAACTGCGGGTTAGCATCATTCGCCTTGGTCGGCGTAAATGCGCAAGAGAGTGGACCGCACATTGCTACACAGTGGACACTGGTTATCAGCCCAGCAATCAAGGCCGCGTAGGCATTGTAAACTGTCTGGTGATCAAACATCTTGTCTAACTCGGATTGTTTGCGGGGGTTCATTAAAGACACCCGTGTAGGGCCTTATGAAAACCTGCACACAAATATTAATCATACATACTAGGATTAAAAAATACGACCCGATGGCAAGTCGCTTCAAGTAAAGAAAACAAATCAATTTAGCCGATTTTTAAAAATGACTTACGAGTGTGAACGTCTTGTGATAAGGCAAGAACTCACCTCGCACTTTCACTTCGCGCGTTACGCGGCAGTATTGACTTCAAAGGCTGGGAAGTTTCCAATAGCACGCTATGGGTAATTCATTTGGCACACTTTTTCGTATTTCCACATGGGGTGAGAGTCATGGCGGTGGTATCGGCGTCGTTATCGACGGTTGCCCTCCCCGCCTACCCTTGAGTGTCGAAGAAATACAATTCGAACTCGATCGCCGCCGCCCAGGACAAAGCGATATCACCACACCCCGCAAGGAAAGCGACACCGCCGAGATCGTCTCAGGCCTCTATGACGGCCAAACCACGGGTACTCCTATCGGTATCTACGTGCCTAATGGCGACCACCGTCCCTCCGCCTACAAGGAAATGAAGGATAAGTTTCGTCCCTCGCACGCTGACTTCACTTACCAGACTAAGTTCGGCATCCGTAATCACGAAGGTGGCGGTCGCTCCTCCGCTCGCGAAACCATCGGCCGCGTCGCAGCAGGTGCCATCGCCAAGAAAATTCTAAAGCTGGCCGGCGACATTGAAGTGCGCGCTTACATCACCCGTGTGCACGACATCGAGATGCCCGCGCTCAATCATTTTCCAAGCCTTGAAGAAGTCGAAGCTAGTCCCGTACGCTGCCCCCACCCAAAATCCGCCAAAAAAATGGTCGAACGGATTAAGGCGATGCGCAAGGAAGGCGATTCCGTAGGAGGTCTAGTCGAGTGTCGCGTGCGTAATCTACCCATCGGTCTCGGCGTGCCTGTCTTCGATCGTCTCGAAGCGGATATGGCTAAGGCCATGCTCTCGCTACCTGCTACAAAGGGATTTGAAGTCGGCAGCGGTTTTGACGGCTCCTTACTGCAAGGCTCCGAGCACAACGATGTATTTGTCAATAAAGACGGCACGGTCGGCACCGCGACTAACCGTTCGGGCGGGGTGCAAGGCGGGATCAGCAACGGCGAAGAGTTGATCTTCCGCGTGGCCTTCAAGCCGACCGCAACCCTTATACAAAAGCAAGACACCGTCGACAAGGATGGCAACAAAACCGAACTGCTTGGGCGTGGTCGCCATGATCCCTGTGTGGTGCCTCGTGCGGTACCCATCGTCGAATCAATGGCCGCGCTCGTTCTGGTCGATCACTGGATGCGTCATAAAGCTCAATGCGATAGCTTCGATTTTTCCTAATTCATTTCATTTAGTCACGGCACTCTGTTGCCATACTCGTGCATCTCAACACGACAGCCTAGTGCATAGGCTACATCTTATCTTTCCCATATGTTAGACACCAAACCCCTGGTTTACCTCGTATTCGGCATACCAAATTCGGGACGACGCGAAGTCATATTCGACTTGATCGAAGGTGGTATCCCCGAGAACGAACAAATAATTTACTTCCGACCCCACGGCGAAGCGGCTTGTGCTTACGATGAACAAATCAAGGCACTAGATAATGTCAGCGTTGTCGGATGGAATTTGAAGGACTGTAAAGTCACTCACGGTAAGATCTCTGCAGCACCAAAAAAGATACTCTTTCTCGCGCCCGGACTAAGCGACCCATCAGACTGCGCCGAAGGACTTAAGTCATGGAGCGATCATAACAACTGCCAGATAGCCCGACTCATTACGGTCACGCATTGCCACTTCCTTTCAGAACACCCACGGGCAAAAGCTTGGTTTGATGCCTGCATCCACTTCTCAGATGTTATACTACTTAACCGGCGTGAAGAAGCGGGTAACAAGTGGGTCAGAGATTTCGAGACGGCTTATAAAAAAGCATGCAGCCCCGCGCGTTTTGTCATGGTCAAGGAAGGTCGCGTGAGCAATCCGGTGGAAGTGCTCGACCCCAAAGCACGTCGCAGCTCGCTCTATTTCGACGAACTCCTACCCATTGAAGACGACGAGTTCGAGGACGAGCACAAACCTGAGGATATCAAGATCGATACATATATTGAGCGGCTAGAAAACGGCCATCGCGCCAAACCGATTCCACCGATAGCGAAGTTTCTGTAGTCTTAGCGCCCCTACATCTCATTCTCTATGGTGCTTAGACGCTTCTGCTTCTGGCCGAGCTTGGGGATGCAGGCGATCAGAGCTTTCGTATAGGAATGCTGCGGATCTTTAAGGATCGTCTCAACCGCACCTTGCTCAACGATCTCGCCGCGGTACATGACGATAACTTCGTCGGCGAAGCCTTTGATGATACCAAAATTGTGTGTGATCAAGATAATACTCATGCCGAGCTTTTCGCGCAGTTCGCGGAGCAAATCCATAATCTGGGCTTGGATGGTAACGTCGAGTGCTGTGGTCGGCTCGTCAGCGACCAAGAGCTTTGGCTCGCATGCCAAGGCCATCGCGATCATCACGCGCTGCTGCATGCCACCACTCATTTCATGGGGATAAGCACTGTAGCGCTTTGCAGCATCACGGATACCAACTAGCTCTAACAATTCGACCACTCGTCCTTTAACATCCTCAATGTCGGGTCGGTGCAATCGCACCGCCTCTGCAATCTGATAGCCTACCGTGAAGACAGGGTTAAGCGACGAGGACGGCTCTTGAAAAATATAGGCGATTCCGTTGCCACGAACGCCACGGATCGCTTCAGCATCCATTTCAAGAACGTTTTCCCCCTGAAAAAGAATTTTACCAGATACAGTGCAATCAGGAGGTTTTGGTAAAAGCTGAGTCAAAGACATGCAACTGACACTCTTGCCGCTACCGCTCTCGCCAAGGATGGCCACGGTCTGCCCACTGGTTTCCACGGAAAAGTTAATACCATGCACAACCTCATTAGTCTCGTCACGAGAGTGAAAGGCGATACGCAAATCAGAGACTTTTAGTAGGTCAGACATATTAAGAAGAGTAAAGTCGAAGATCAAAGGTCCAATGCTGAATGATTGTAAATTAAAAATTATTAAGTTCGTTTAAGATTCGAATTTATACATTCAATGCCTGACCTTCTTAGCGTGTTTGCATTTTAGGATCCACAATATCACGTAGCACATCGCCCAACACATTGTAGGCAATTACAGTAACAAAAATAGCAAGGCCAGGGGTGAGCATCCACCAGAAATTCATGAAAAATACGATCATATTTCCCTGCGATTGTTTGAGCATCAAGCCCCACGAGGCGGAGGGCTCGGAGATACCGAGGCCAAGGAAGGATAAGGCGGCCTCGGCCAAGATGTAACCAGGGATAGCTAGCGTGGCGGCCACGAGCAGGTAACTAGCGATGTTGGGTAGAATGTGTTTGATCAAGATCATAGGTACGCACTGTCCCATGCTCTCAGCCGCAACGACAAAGGAACGATTGCGTATCGAGAGCGTCATACCACGGATAATTCGTGCAGTTCCTGCCCAACCAATTACTGATAAAATTACGATGATAACCATGTAGACCTGCGTCGGTGAAAAGTCGGGACTGATAAATGCGGAGCGGAGCGCGAGCAGGAGGTAGAGACCAGGGATCGACATCAGCAGTTCCACTAAGCGCATGGCAACAAAGTCCACCGTGCCGCCGTAGTAACCAGCTAGTGAGCCGACGATGAAGCCGAGTATCAGGGTGATCGAAATGCCTATAAAACCAATCGAGAGCGAGACCTGAGAGCCGTGTAGCAAGCGACTAAATATATCGCGTCCCGTTGCGTCGGAACCAAGTAAATAGACCCGCGCTGCGGGGTCTTCCGTTTCGAGCTGAAAGAGTTTACGATCCATCGGGATGAACCCGAACAATTTGTAGGACTCGGACTTTGAGAACCAAACGATTGGCGCGGTCGCATCCTCAGAATGGATGTAGGTAGGCGAACCCACGGCTTCTTTTTGATAAAGCTTAGCGTGTAAGGCACCGTCTTTCCAAGCATAGCCGGTCGGCGGGTGGTAGGGCTTTACAAGATTCTGTTCAGTGATTGGGTATGGTGAGATTGCCGGCGCGAAAAGTGCCCCACAATAGAGTAAAGTAAGAACGGCCAGCGCAGCCGCACCCATCGGACGACGCAAAACACCACCAATCAAGCGACGAAACAGAGTAACGCCGATGTAGCCGACGAGCAGCACACAGGCCACCGTAAGCAAGCCCACCAAGAGCAGGCCAATATATTTCAATATCAGACCAATCATCCCGAGTAAGCTGGGGGCAAAAACTTCGAGTAGAATCAGAAGCGCAATGATGCCAATCAAAACGAGCCAAACGAGGTTCGCCTTTTGCCCACTAGCGCCGTTTTTCACTCCACCCTCTAGGCGGATGCGCGGATCCATCCAGCCGAGTAGCAGGTCGGAGAACAGATTACCAAAAACCAACATGACTACGCCGATAAGGACGCCAGCCATGACCACATACTGGTCCTCACGGATGAGCGCTTCGTAGATCAACTGCCCGAGACCGGGATAGTTCATCACATTTTCAACGAGCAGCGCTCCTGAGAGCAGACTGGCAAAGGAATAGCCAAATGCAGTAATCAGCGGGTTGATCGCATTCCGTAAGATGTGTTTAAACATAATCACACGCTCAGCTAAGCCCTTGGCCCGGGCAGTTGTGGCAAACTCGGCCTGCATATAATCAATGAAATTTGCCCGCATGATACGCATCATCCCAGCAACACTCCCAATTCCTAGAACGACAGTTGGCAGTATTAGGTGATAGCCGTAGTCTAGGATGCGTGCGCCAAGACCGAGAAACTCACTCTCAACTGACGAACGTCCGCCCTCAGGGAAAATCCCTGTGATGGCGGCAAAATAGACCGCCAAAATAGCTAAGAAAAACTCCGGGATCGAGAGCGCAGCATAGGCTAGGAGTGCAGAGATACGGTCAAAGATTGAATCTTTATAAATAGCCGCTAGTACGCCAAGTGGGATGGCGATGCACCAGGCAAATAAAATCGAAGTCAACGAGAGGATGAAAGTGGCCGGCACTCGCTGTTTGAGAAGGGTGAACACTTCGACTTTATAGGTCCAAGACTCACCAAAATAAGGCCAGCCAAAGTAGAGCCCTTTTTCAGGCTGACCAACCCAAGGCCCGTATTTGACCGGCGAAATATTAGCCATCCAGCGCCCGTAACGGACGAACCACGCAGTCGCTTCACCCTCAGCATTGACGAGGCCAAGTTGACGCTCTTGCTGCTCAATGATAGCAGGATCGATGTCTTTAGCAGCTCGCGCTTGCGTCAGAAAATCGCCTGGTGATAAATACATAAGCAATGAGACCAATAAACTCACCCCAAGTAGAAGCGGGACCAACGAAAGCAGACGACGTATAACAAAGGTGAACATGGTTCGGATCTAGGGCTCGGGCGTCCAGATTTCTTCGATATTCCACAGGGTGGTGCCAGCGGATGGCACGAATACATTACGCCATTTGTTTTTAACGCCAACGTATCCGTAGGGAGTAAAGCCGTAGAGCAAAGGTAGCTCTTCAGCAAGGATAGCTTGCACCTCATGCATATAAGCTACACGGGTGGCTTCGTCTAGAGTCCGTTCTTGTAGACCGATCAGCTCATCGATGCGCGCCTCCCAATCAGTCGCGGGTTCGGACTGCTCAGGATACCATTGGTGAAATTGCCCACTACTAAGGAAGAGAGCTTTGCTGCCTGAAGGATCATAGGACGCATCGGGGGAGCCCCATCCTAACATTGTAATATCGTAATTGAAAGTATCATCGGTGCGGCGAAGTAAGGTGGCAAAGTCGCAGCGCTCCATCTTTACGCTCATGCCAAGCGCTTTCATATTTTCTACAAAAGTCACACCAATAGTGTCGAAGGACGCACTTTCTACGAGTAGTAAGGTAAACTCTACCAGAATGCCTTTACGGTCAAAAAGCTTGCCCTGCGCGTCCCAGTAGAAGCCAGACTCAATCAGTAAATCGCAGGCTTTTTCGGGGTCGTAATCGTAACGGGGTAGATCAGGATTATGCCATTTTCCCTGAGCGGGTGCGATGATCGAGGTGAGCGGTTCGCCCTTCCCGAAAAGCATTGCATTAATTATACCCTGACGATTTGTAGCGTAGTGGACTGCTTGCCTGAAGCGTTTGTCCGTAAACCACCGTAGCTTATGCGCAGGTAGGTAGGGCTTGCCCGCTTCGTCGCTCCCACGGTGCTGATTGAACCAAAAAAAGTTCACACTTGAGGAGGGACCTCGATCGTGGAGGGTAAAGCCGTAGGTTTCGGCGGCTTCTTTAACCCATATTTTATCGGAAGCACCGACCCCAGAAGCGTCGCTCTTACCCGTCGCAAAGTGAGCAACAGCGGTGTTCGACTCCGAAACGAACTTAAGGATAAAATAATCGATATAAGGCAAGCGCTGACCGCTTTGATCAATTTTCCAATAATGCGGATTTGGAGTCAGTACTAAGCGCTCACCAGGTTTATATGAGAAGATTGTGAATGGTCCTGTTCCAACGATTTCTTCGGGTGACTCAATCGCGACTTGGGTCGACCACTGTTTAGTAAAACTGCCGTCCTCGAATGATTCGTAAAGCTTGTGTTTGGGCAAAATCGGCTGGCGGATGTCGTATATAAAGGGCCCGTAAACAGTCGGCAGATCGAATCGTACTGTATAGTCGTCGACTTTAGTATAGCGTAGCTTTTCTCCATTGATCAAATACTGCTTATAGTAACGTGAGGGATACTTTGGTCGCAGCTCCCCTGACTCGGGGTCTTCGATCTCGGTGAGGATGCAGTCGAAGGTAAAGATCACATCGTCGGCCGTAAAGGGGCTACCATCACTCCAAAGCACGCCACGACGGAGATAAAAGGTGTAGGACTTGTTGTCCTCACTAATTTCCCATGAGCGCGCCAGTGCAGGCTCATAAGTCTGCGAGGACGGATCGAAAGCAACCAGAGGTGTAAGTAAGCGAGTGAGTAGAACACTGGTAGAGACGTTGTTCGGCACTTGGGGATTGAAAGTAGTGGGCTGCGTCGTCTCATTAAGCACAAAAATCCCTCCATAACGTCCCGATGGAGCATCCGTAACAAAGACATCCTCAGGTAGAGGATGAATCGCCCGCTCGATATCAGGCGGCTCCACGCAAGCGGTTGGGCCAACTAAAGCGAACAATACCAGTAAAAGCGGAGCAGTCTTATTTTTAATGCTTAACACAATATAATCGCCTACGAAACTAGCCGTGAGGCTTAGTTCAACGCTTTTCCGGAATTTTCAGCGCAGTTTAAGGAATTTGAAACTTTTCAACTGCGCCCAACTATATACAATAAGAATTATTGTTATGAATGCCGAATCCCCCACCCCTGATACATTCGCAGTAAAAGATGCTTGGAAACCTTTACCTTTAGGCTTTTGGAACATGGTAACTGCCCAGCATTTTCTTCGGCGTGTTGGTTTTTCCGCGACTCCAGAAGCGGTGACTTCTGCCCTTCGCAGTTCACCAGGTGCCTATATCAAAACAGCCTTTAAATCAGGTGCTGTCTTACCCCGATCCGAGAAGTTGAAGACATTCACGGACGAAGCGCCTGCACGTTATCAAAAAACTTATAGAAATGCTAATGAGTCTGAAGAGACTAAACGCGAACTTCGCCGAGAGCTGCAACGTGAGGAAAACGAACTTTTTCGCAGTTTCGCGATGGATTGGTTTCACTATGCGCGCAAGCCTGAAAACAGCGCACGCGAAAAGCTCGTCATGTTTTTACAAGATATTTTTGTCGTGCAGCAGCGAAAGATTAAAGGACCTCCCCTGCTCTACGCCATGCAGCAATTGCTCCGCGACGGCACGACACTCAGCTACCCCGAGCTGTGTAAGCGCGTCAGTCGCGAGCCAGCCATGATACGCTACCTAGACCTCGACAAAAATACTGCCCACAAGCCAAACGAAAACTTCGCTCGAGAGCTCTTTGAACTCTTCACACTCGGGGAGGGTAACTATACTGAAGAAGACATTAAAGAAACCTCGCGCGCCTTCACAGGCTACCGCGTGAGGTATCTCTACGAACATTACCAAGTAAAAAGGGTCCAAGATAAGACCGAGAAAACCATCTTCGGTGAGACGGGCAACTGGGATGGCGACGATGTGATCGACCTTACCTTTAAGCAGCCCGCCGCGAGGACTTTTCTAATCCGCGAGTTAATAAAGTTTTACCTAACCGAAGAAGCCGTCGACGAGGCTTATATCGAAGCGCTTGGTGAGCAGTGGGCAAATCACAAATTCAGCCTACCCTACCTGACAAAGACCTTCTTTGAAAGCCGCCTCTTTTTCCATCCTGCTTATCGTGGTAACATGGTTAAAAGCCCTGTTCATTTTCATATTGGCCTATGTCAAGACCTCCTCCTAGATGTCGCGCCCTTCCAATCTCGAGTGCTCCGCGGTATGGCTACCATGGGACAGGCTTTTTACAACCCTCCCAACGTCCGCGGTTGGCTCTACGGCGAGCACTGGATCAACTCCACCACAATCAGTGCGCGCCGTCAGTTAGTCGACTACCTCTTTGCAAACCTGAACGAGAAGAGACTCAATGGTAACGAAAAGCGAGACCTCTCTGCAGCACGTGAAGCTGGACGAGGCAACTTCCTCGTCACTAACGAGCGCCTCAAACAAGTCCTCAGCCTTGCCACAGACGATCTAGCTAATCACTTAACAACCTACTTTATTACTGAGCCCTCTCGCGCCAACTACTCGAAATCTCTCAAAAAAATTATCGGTGACACCTCTAACGATGGAGCCGTCAGACGCGTTCGATCTGCAATCATCGCTCTTCTCCAATCACCTGCCTACAACTTAAGCTAACATACAGTATTTCCAGTTTTATAGTTTTTCCATATCAATAATCAGTAATTTCATCTCCATGCAAAATCTACCCTTAACTCGTCGTGAATTTATCCGCGGTGCCAGTGGCCTAGGCTTTCTCGCCTTTAGTGGTGTCGCACCAGCTTTTCTGGCTCGTAGTGCCATGGCGCAGACTCCCGCCCCAGAGCGTGACCGTAGCATTCTAGTTATCGTGCAACTCGCAGGTGGCAACGATGGACTCAATACTGTTATACCTTTTACTGACGACCGTTACTACAATCTTCGTCCAACACTCGGCCTTAAAAACAACCTACTCGAGCTCAACGACAACCTCGCTCTCCACCCTGCGTGCCAACCGCTCCATGAACTCTACGGCGAGGGCAAACTATCCATCGTTCAAAACGTGGGATACCCCAACCCCAACCGTAGCCACTTTCGTTCAACCGAGATCTGGGAAACTGCGAGTGATTCTGACACCTTCCAACGTGAGGGTTGGCTCGGTCGCTACTTTGACAACGAATGCGCTGGTAGTCCCAAAGCAGAGAGTGTCGACGCCGATCCCTCAGCAATCCACGTAGGCGACATGATCCCTCAGACCTACCTCTCCCTGGAGTCGCATTCGCTCTTCGGCATGAAGCCCTATGGTGAGTTTGACCGTGGTCAAGACCCCGCCGACCTCGCTTATGAAAAGCTACTCCAAGCCGATCACATCGAAGGCAATGCTAGCTACCTCCAGCACACTATGATGAATACACTCGTTACCGAGCGACGCGTGGAAAAAATCATCGGCAAATACAAACCACAGGCCTCCTACCCTAGAACTAAGCTTGCCCAATCGCTTAAACGAGTCGCCGCCCTCATTCACGCCGACATGGAGACCCGTGTTTACTTCGTTTCCCAAGGCGGCTATGATACCCATGCCAACCAATTAAACAACCACCAGCGCCTCCTGACCGAGCTCTCCACAAGCATGAGCGCCTTCCAAAAAGATCTCACCGCTCACAATAAAGACGACCAAGTCATCACCATGACCTTCTCCGAGTTTGGCCGACGCCCCGCTGAAAACGGTAGCGGCGGCACCGACCATGGTACTGCCGCCCCTCTCTTTGTAATGGGTTCAAAAGTCAAAGGCGGCCTCCTAGGCCAGACCCCCGAACTCGTGACCGACGCCACAAAAGACCTAACATACTCGACCGACTTCCGAGGCGTCTATAGTAGCGTCCTCGACAAATGGCTCGAAGCCGACTCCAGCAAAATTCTCGGTGATAAATACGATCACGTCCCCTTTGTTTAAGGCAGGGAGCCACTGAAGTCTGCAATCTGACTCGTCACCTCATTGCATTGAGAAGCTGAGACAAATAAAACGCAATGCGTGCTGGGGTATGTTTACGACCCTAGCAAGTTTTGTGACTACGATTTTTGCCTGAAACGTATCCAATGAATCGCGAACACCATCAAAGCAGTGAACGCGAAATACCAAGGGAAGAACTGCAGTGATTCGACAAACACCGAATGCTGCGCCGCTTCGACCGCAGCTGAGTTTCCAGTCCTCGTTTTGATCCATACAATCAAACCAGAATACATGATTGAGACCGTTCCATAGCTAAAATTTGTGGATAGCCCACGAAAGCTTAGCACCGTCGCCCGTTGCTCGGAAGATGCGGCCTCATTTAAATAACGGCTCACAAAAAATCCCATCAACTGGATCGACGCATAAAGTAGAACCGCAGGCAAAATACCCCAAATTGGAATCGCCAAACCTATGCCCGTCAATCCAAGGATAACTGCTGCCACCGTGAGTAAAAAGTTTTTCAGTGGTGTGCTATTCTCCGTTAGTAGCCGAGCAATACGCGGTACAAAAAGCCCCATCAGAGCCATACCCGAACCAATCAATCCATAACTCGCAATCGGCAGTTCAATAACACTCCAATACTCACTTGCCAGAGTAAGGAACTGCCGTACGACACTGTCAATCGCCATCGCTGCTAAGATGATGGCGAAGGGCATAGGCGTCGCCCATATCCAAAGCGCGGCTGCACAGGTTAGCCGCCAGCTATTAGTCAAAGTTTCGCGTATGGTTCGGCCTTCCTCGGCAGGTGACTCCTTCATACGCAGCGCCATCCAAAATACAACGATACCTGAAAAGAATGTCAGTAAAATAGGCAATTTAATCAGCTGTGTTTGTTCGACAATGGAAGATGTACCAAGGAATCGAAGGATCGTATTCATCATATCTGAATCATAAACCGCCGCACCAATCAACATGGTGAAAAAGAAAGCCAAGGATGTAACACGCTGGACCCTTTCCAGCACTTTACCCCATTCCCCCTCAAGACCTGCAGCCTTGAGCGAATCATAAGCCAGCGCCTCATCCGCCCCACTCACTGCTGCTTCGGCCGCGCCGCTAAGTAAGCGATTGAATGCAAAAAGCACAAAGAGCCAAGTCCCGCCACCAATCGGCGCGACCAGAAGCACTCCCATTTCAAGGAGCATGCAAAGAGCGCCAAATATCAGTAGCTTGCGTCGACCAATCGTATCGGCTAGCGCGCCCGAGGGAATCTCCAACAAAACAATCGTCACCGCCCAAAGTCCATTGAGTATCCCAAACTGCCCCAGTGAGAGACCGTAATCTAAAAACAACAGTGCATATACCGGATAGTAAAAGCGCGCCGAAAAGAATGCGCGGAAGAGCGTGAAGCTGCGCACATTGCGCCTTGCTGTGGTTTTTATTTCTTCGAAGTACATATTAGTGTGATGAACTCAGAAAGCAGAAGAGAGTATTAAGCAACCCCCATCCCCGGTCGGCGCTTACCTTAGCGTCAGCTTTTAGACCATTCCTTCCCCAATAAGGCCTCAGCGGAAAAGCTTAAGCTTACAATTGTAAAAGCACTTGCCCCATCGACGGCAATAACGGAGCATTGTGGGTAAATTCCAACTTTTAAAACTTCCTACCTTCAAACTCTCCACTCAACAATGAGCGAATTCAAGACTGTCCAAGAACTCAAGCAACTCGATCCTGCCATCGCGGCGCCCTTCCGTAGTATATTCATCCTGCGTCGTAAGACAGTCAAGACAGCCAAGAATGGCAATCCCTACCTTAGTGTTGAACTCGGCGACGCGGGCGGTAATTTTACCGCCAACGCCTTTGGCGATTCGGCCGTTTTCACTTCACTCGAGAATTTAGCCGAAGGCTCAGTCATACGCCTATCTGGTAAAACTGAGTATTACCAAGATCGCTTCTCCCCGCGCCTCCAAGCAGCCGAAGAAGTAGCGGCAGAAGACGAAGAAGCGCAAAGCATGCTTAGCCAGTTAGTAGAGGTTCCGCCCGAGTCTGAAGACGAACTCTGGTCGCACATTGAAGAAGCGATCGCCTCTATTGAGCACCTGCAGTTAAGAGAAACCGTGCAGCGTGTGATGGACGAAATGGGTGCACATTTTCGTGTCAGTACGGCAGCTATTAGTATGCACCACGCTTATCGCCACGGTTTACTGGAGCACACCGCGCACATGGTGCGTGCAGCTCGCTCCCTGCTCCCACTCTATCCGCAAGTCGACGCCGACCTCGCCATCGCAGGCATCATTTTACACGACATTGGTAAACTCGAAGAATACATCGGTGAATTTGCAGCCAAAATGAGCCGTATAGGTATGCTCCAGGGGCACGTCGTACTTGGCTTCCGCACTGCACGTAAAGCAGCCATCCAGAGCAAGCTCAACGCCGACCTAACTGAGCGCTTAGAGCACGTCATTCTCAGTCACCAAGGCGAAAAGGAATGGGGCGCCGCCGCTATGGCCGCGACTCCTGAGGCTGTCTTTGTTTCCCTGGTCGACAACCTAGATGCCAAAATGGGCATGGTCCAACGCGTCTTGAGAAACTCCCCCGAAGGCGAAGAATTTTCCGATTATCTGATGGGCTTAAAAACCCGCGTCTTACTCTCACCACCAGACAAAAGCTAGGGAATTCCTCTGTGATGTTGACCAATGAAAAAATCGAAACAGCACTCGCTGAATTAGAAGAGTCTGAAAAGATAGAGCTGATCTCTGAGCTAAAAGACCCCGACTTTAGCGGACAGATCAATTCGGTCACCTCGGCAAGGGCTGAAAATTTGTTAAAGCTAGCAACTTGTTTTTCTGTTGCGCCGATCTCCGGCTTCTACGTTGGAGCCATCGCGGTTGGAAAATCAGGAAAACTCTACCTCGGGGCGAATATGGAGTTTCAGGGTGTGCCGCTCAGCGCAAGCCTACACGCCGAGCAGTCGGCCATCCTAAATGCGTGGATGCACGAAGAACGTGAGGTCGTCACACTGCACGTCTCAGAGACACCTTGTGGTCATTGTCGCCAGTTTATGCGTGAACTCTCTAACTTCTCGGCTCTGAAAATACACTGTAAGGGCCAGACCTTCCAAATCGAAGATCTGCTACCCGGAGCCTTCGGTGAAAATCGTAAAAAAGGCCACGGATTGCTCGACAGCACGACTACCAGCTTAGAATCCGTTAAAACAAAGCTCCACTCCCTATCGCAAGTTGCGATCAATGCCGCACAGCGTAGTTATGCACCCTACAGTCAATCGCCAGAAGGCTTCGTCGCTAAGTGCCTAGATGGACATTTCTTCTCTGGCAGCACAGCCGAAAGTATTGCTTTCAATCCAAGCGTTTCTGGGGTCGTTGTAGCGCTCAACCAGCGGAACCTATCGTCCAGTCGAAGCGTCGCCATCACCGCTTGCACACAGGCGAAGCTAGCAACTGCTATAAGCAGTCCCCTAGCCCAAGCCAAGGCTATCATAAAGCATATTTCTGAAGCATCGGTCGATGAAGTAGAGATGGAAGTGCATACATCTTAGTCTAGCTGCGAGACATCCCACTCAGCCGGCACAAAATCTTCGCTGATTTTCTTTTTGCCATGTGCTTAACCATTGTCCGCTTGGCATAAAAAAATACAGCGCATGTGG
>JAKVCM010000027.1 GCA_022448605.1 Puniceicoccaceae bacterium
TGGGCTTCTGGACCACCTTCGAAGTAGATCTCGGCGTTAGCGGGAATAGTGCTTACTGTGGCACCTGTCGGACTTCCATAGAAAGTGCGACCGATATTGTAGGGGTAGATTGGGGTTCCAAGGGCATCAATAGATACGAAATAGGCATAGATGCCGTCGGGATATTCGGGGGTTTTGCAAAAACGACCATTGTGCTCATCAAGGTCAAAATCAGAGCCTAGTGTAAACCCAAGGTGGCCGAGGTAATCGTAGTCTTCAATATAGTGGCCAAGCGGAAATGTTGCATTCACTTCTGGGCCATATTGATTCGTCGTTAGTGCGGCATTGATTCCTTGAACAACCGCAGCCCAATTTGGCAGTGAGGTACGACCTGTATCGTTTAGGTTTGTTGTGCCATTGGATCCGTCGCGTGTGGTGTAACCTGTGATCATGCGTCTGACGGTGCTAGTGGCGTCGTCCGGATCATCGTAGCCGTATGGACCGTAGATGGGGTAGCCGTCTCGAACCCAAGCCATGATCGGGGAGTGCTGTTCGTTAAAGTTTTCTGTGTAAGTGTTCGTTGAAGCGTCGTAGTCTACGCTATCGCCAATTAAGTGTCTTAGGGCAGGCGGATTGGCATGGTAGTGATGATTTATATCAGCTTGATGTGCATGTGCAGAGTCGAAGGTGACAGATTCGTTGACATAGGCATCACGATTCCAAATGCCATCACCCGTGAAGTTGCTATTAGGTCTAGCATCGCCTGCATTAAAATTACTGTAGGAAAACGCATCGCGGCTATCAAACATTGCTATGCCATCAACGAAATATCCGATAGTACCATTGCCAGTTGCGGTTTTAGAAATTGGAGGATTGCCAGGCGCACGCGGGAAACGAAAAATGGCAGATGTATTACTCGGGTAGTTGGGAAAGAGGTTGGTTCTTTCCTCATTAAGATACCAAGGTCCCATGATGTGAAAGCCTAGGCCACTCGTACGTATGTAAACATCTGTGTTAGTATAGGCGATTTCGTGAACGCCAGCGTAAGTAGGTAGCGACTGACCAGAGCCATTATTCGGGTGGCTCCAGGTAGTGACCGAGTTAAGTTCCGATTCATCTGCAGCTGTTTCGTAAATCCGTGCGTATTGCCCAGAATATTCAGTAAACCACGAACTCAAAATTGGATCCGCTAACAGCCTCAGAGCAAGTATAGGCAGAATGAAGAGCAGCCTTGTTGAATACGTCATCATTGATGTTAAATTAATCTTAAGCTACCTACATTTATTAAATCGCTATATAGTAGAACTGGTTTCAAAAATTTAGGTATTCAGAAATTTTATGCACAAGTTTTTCATGATGTCTTTTAAAACTCTCAATCACAAGCCTTACTCAAAAAATTTATCATTACCTTAGCTCAAAGGGCATTTTTATCCGTAAATGACTTTGCTATCTTAAAACAACGCGTAAGACTGTGACCTATGCCTAAAAAGAAAACTATTAAGAAAGTTGTATCTAAAAAGACTAAAGCCTACCCAACGCCCGATTTTCTCGTAGATCTCCTCAATGCACGCTCGCCAACTGGTGCCGAACATGAAGCGCAAGCTGTCGTCGATCAATACGTCGAAAACGAGGTCGATACCTATCGCCGTGACACTATGGGCAATCGATTTGCGACAGTGAACCCAGAGGGAGATCCGAGTCTTCTATTTGCAGGTCACATTGATGAGCTTGGCCTAATTATCACTTATATAAACGACCAAGGCTTCGTTTATTTTGATACTCTCGGCGGCCATGACAAGACTATGATCTCTGGTCGACGTGTTTCGATTCTTACAAAAAATGGTATTGTCAAAGCGGTCACAGGTAAACGCGCCATTCATCTGATGAGCGCGCAGGACCGCAAGAAAGTGCCCGAGACCCACGAAATATGGATCGACCTTGGCGTAAAGAACAAGGAGGAAGCCGAAGCACTCGTAGCCATTGGTGACTCTGCAGTTTACGACCAGAGCTTTGAATTGATTCGAGGTAGTGTCGGTGTTGCCCGCGCATTTGATGACAAGGCAGGTGCCTACGCAGTAATGGAAGCTGCACGCCGCCTGGCCAAGGGTAAGCTAGCTGCGCGCGTCACTGCCGCTGCGACCACGCAAGAGGAGATTGGCACACGAGGTGCCATGACTGCGGCATTCTCTGAGAATCCAGACTTCGCTATTGCCGTTGATGTTGGACACGCCACTGACTCACCGGACTGCGACCCTCGTAAGTATGGTAGCTTTAAGCAAGGAAAAGGCCCCATCGTCTGCCGTGGACCTAATATCAACCCAATCATTTTCGAGCATATCGTCCGTGCTGCAAATAAGTGTAAGATTCCTTACCAAGTCGAAGCGGACCCACGCCCGACGGGCACCGATGCACGCGCCATTCAAGTGGCTCAATCCGGCATCGCCACAGGGCTACTTTCGATCCCACTCCGCTATATGCATACGCCAAGCGAAATGGTCGACCTCGCCGACATCGAACACACCGTGCAGTTGCTAGTTGCCGTCGCGTGTTCGCTTAAGAGGGGCGAGTGCGGTATTTGGTAAAGCTGGATGCCCTAGGTAAGCGTCATCGCGTTAAGTAGGGTGGTGCAGTCGAGTAGGAATTGAGGACAGTCATTTAGTTTAATAGTTTTATTATACTTGTGAATGATAAGCCAATATTAGCCCTTGTAAATACGAAGCAATGCGCCTGCTATCTCGGAAGGGTTTCGTGCAATAGACACGCCAGCGTCTTCCATAGCGGCAAATTTAGCCTCGGCGGTGCCAGCACCACTTGCAGATACAATCGCTCCGGCGTGACCCATTGTGCGACCCTTCGGTGCGGAGGCCCCTGCGATGAAGCCCGCGACTGGCTTTTTAACGTTTTCCTTTATGTAGGCACAGGCTTCTTCCTCGGCGCTACCACCGATTTCGCCAATCATGATAATGGCGTCGGTATCAGGGTCTTCGTTGAGCATGCGCACTGCATCAAGTTGTGAGGTACCATTAATGGGGTCACCACCAATACCAATGCATGTCGATTGGCCGTGCCCACTTTGAGTGAGTTGCCAAACGGCTTCATAAGTGAGTGTGCCAGAGCGGGAAATTACGCCAACGCGTCCAGGCTTGTGAATGTAGCCTGGCATAATGCCGATTTTACATTCGCCTGGCGTGATAATACCGGGGCAGTTGGGACCTATTAGGCGCGTCTTTGTATCTTTGAATTCTAGGCGTCGGCGAACCTCCGCCATATCGCGAACGGGTACTCCTTCGGTGATGCAGATGACGAGTGGGATCTCTGCCTCGATTGCTTCAAGGATAGAGTCAGCAGCAAAGGCAGGCGGTACGTAGATAACGGAAGCATTGGCCCCGTGTTCTTTGACGGCTTCGACAACGGTGTTGCAAACGGGAACTTTTTCTTCCCACATTTGGCCACCTTTACCCGGTGTCACGCCGGCTACGACTCTAGTGCCGTATTCAATGCATTGCTGCGTATGGAAGGTTCCGGTCTTACCGGTGATCCCTTGAACGACGAGACGCGTGTCTTTGTTGACTAGAATACTCATTTTTAAAAGTTAGATAGATTGAATCGGACCAGGATTAGCCAGCATTCTTGACTTGCTCGACGATAATCTCGGCGGCTTGAGCTAGACTGTCGGCAGGGGTCAGGGCGACACCACTTTCGCGGAGTATATTCTTGCCGGCTTCAACGTTAGTGCCTTCAAGGCGAACGACGAGTGGGATAGTCATGTCGACATTCTTTGCTGCGGCGACGATGCCGTTGGCGATGACGTCGCACTTCATGATGCCGCCAAAGATGTTAACGAGGATGCCCTTTACATTCGGATCAGAGAGGATGATTTTGAATGCCGCAGTCACTTGGGCTTCGCTGGCACCTCCACCTACGTCGAGAAAGTTGGCAGGGGAACCACCGAAGCTTTGGATGATGTCCATGGTTGCCATGGCAAGACCCGCCCCGTTCACCATACAGGCGATGTCGCCATCGAGCGCGATATAGGCTAAATCATGCTTAGACGCCTCAATCTCTTTAGGATCTTCTTCGTTGAGATCACGAAGCTTCTCTATGTCGGTGTGCTGGAAGATGGCGTTACCGTCAAAGGATACTTTAGCATCGAGTGCGCTGAGATTGCCATTCTTGTCAGTGACGAGTGGGTTGATCTCAACGAGCATGGCATTCTTTTCCCAGAACATCTTGTAAACGCCCATGAGAATACGTCCGAATTGTTTGACTTTTTCACCCTCAAAGCCGAGTGCAAAGGCGACTTGCCGGCATTGATGACTGCGAAGTCCCATAGTGGGGGAGACAGGCACTCGAATCAGCTTCTCGGGAGTCTGGTCGGCTACCTCTTCGATGTCCATGCCGCCTTCGGTTGAGGCGATAATAACGGATTGGGCTGTTTCGCGGTCGAGGACAATGGCTAGATAATACTCATGCTCTATGTCGCAGCCCTCAGTCAGGTAGAGTGTTTGCACCTTGCGGCCTTCTGGGCCAGTCTGCGCAGTGACGAGCGTGTTACCCAGCATGCGATTAGCGACTTCCCTAGCGGCTTCGGCTGTTTTGACCACTTTGACGCCACCCTTATAACCATCGGTGAAAGTTCCTTTACCGCGGCCACCCGCATGGATTTGGGCCTTCACAACGATCATGTCGTCACCAAGGTTAGAGAGAGCGGTTTCAACTTCGAGGGGATTCGTGGCCGCGTAACCGCGTGGAACGCGAACCCCGTATTCCTGAAGAAGGTGTTTAGCCTGATACTCGTGGATGTTCATTTATTTATTAGGTGATGTGTGTAATGCGATGTAGTTGCCGAAGCTAAGCATGTGGTGCAATCTCTTTTGTAAATTTCGCAAAAGAAAAATGCAATTACCACGCACAACCACGCGAAGTCTCGCAATTTGGGCGTGCTACGAGGCCTTTAATCGGTTCATCGGGGAATGGTTGTTCGGCGCGGCCATTATCGACTAGGTGACGGTCGCAAATCGTGTCGAGTTGATCCTTCGTCTTGGCGCGGCGCATGTCGTGGAGAAATTGACCGTCCATATCGACACCTAAGCCGACGAAATTGAGGAACTTTTTCATGTGGTTGATATGGTGTTGTCCATTCAGATCGGGTCGACTGGTGGCCGTAAGCAAGTCTTCAACATATGCACGCACATCGCCTAGTTTAGGCTGAAAGACCTGTTTTCCAGAGAATAGCTCGCGGTGTTGGCGAAAGATCCACGGGTTACGAATGCAAGATCGGCCGATCATAAGACCAGCGGCCTTGGTCTCGTCTAGCACCCATTGACCCTTAGCCACAGAGGTGATGTTGCCATTGGCTAGGACTGGGCAGGTCGAACGCTCAACGGCGCGCTTAATGTATTCATAATGCACCTCACTACGATACGCCTCCTTTACGGTACGAGCGTGGAGGCTGAGTAGGTCGACTCTGTGCTTTTCAATTAGGTCAAGTATCTCTTCAAAATGTTCGTCACAATCAAAACCTATACGCATCTTGACGGTAAATCGACCTTTGACAGCAGCACGTAGACATCCAAGAACTTCATCAACTTTGGATGGTTCACGAAGAAGACCACCCCCTACGTTTTTCTTATAAACCTTGGGCGCAGGGCAACCCATATTGAGGTCGATGCCTGCGACTGGTAATTCTGCCTTTTCAATCGCTACGACTGTACGTTCAATGTCGGCTAAGCTTTCACCGATGAGCTGCGCGAAAACGGGACGGCCTGTATTGTGATGACAAATCGAGTCGACGATGTGTTGCTCTAGGGTCGAATGACCGTGAACGCGAAAATACTCGGTGAAAAGTAAATCAGGTGCGCCATATTTCCCTAAAAGACGCATAAAAGGCAACGTCGTCACATCCTGCATGGGTGCGAGCGCGGTCCATGGTTGCCCGGGGATGGTTGGCTCGGGGAGGGGCATCATAAGTTCAAGAACCCTGTTCCATAATTTTCGCCAAAATTTCGGTCATGTCATCAACTGAATTGATCACAGTTTTGGCAACATAGATCGGCTTTGTCGAAGCGAGTGCCATAACTATTGAGTCGCTAGGACGAGCATCCAATTCGATAATTTTATGGCCCAGCTCGTTTTCCATTGACAGAATTATCCGAGCAAAGAAAGTGCCTCCGTCAACATGGTTAATCACAATACGTTCGACCTCAGCTCCGAGCCCTTCGAGCATCGAGAGCATTAGATCGTGCGTCATTGGACGGTCCGTTTGCACATTGTCCACGGCACGCTGGATGGCTTCACCGATTCCTTGATCCACGTAGATGACAAAAGTTTTTGCCCCATTACCTAGGAAAACGGCACAACCACTTGAGGTAGGCATAACGCCTTTAACTGAAACCGAGACGACTTGATTATCCATTACTTCTCTAAAGATTCGGTAGATTAGAGGGCAAGTCGCTGCCACCTGTAGGCATATCACCCATTTGCGATTTCATGGCTTTCATCATTTTCTTACCTTTACCGCCACGCATCATTTTCATCATTTTTTGCATTTGATTAAATTGCTTAAGTAGGGCGTTCACATCGCGCATCTGTACTCCAGAGCCATTGGCAATTCTCTTTAAACGACTCCCGCGTAAAAGTCGGGGTGTGCGGCGTTCTTGTAAGGTCATGGATAAAATGACAGCTTCTGTGCGTGCCATTTTCTTTTCCTCTTCGTCACCAACATCTACGCCACTCATGCCTGGCATCATTCCGACTAGCGATCCGAGCGAGCCCATCTTTTTAACCTGCTGCATCTGCGAAAGAAAGTCTTCTAGATTGAAGTCCGCCTTGCGCATCTTTTCCGCCATGCGCTCGGCTTCGTCTTGGTCGATGTTTTCTTGAGCTTTCTCGACAAGAGAAACCACATCACCCATTCCAAGAATGCGGGAGGCCATTCGTTCGGGGTAAAAAATATCAAACTCATCTGACTTCTCCCCAGTACCCATAAACTTGATTGGCACGTTCGAGATCGACTTCATCGACAAGGCAGCCCCACCGCGAGCATCACCGTCGAGTTTGGTCAGAATCAGACCGGTGCAGTTGACTGCTTCATGGAAATGCTTGGCCACGTTGACCGCCTCTTGCCCTAATGCAGCGTCAGCTACGAGGAGAATTTCATCAGGCTGAACGGCGTCCTTGAGGCGCTTAATTTCATCAATCAAATCTTCATCGATTTGCAAGCGCCCAGCAGTATCGAAAATAATGAGATTGGCATCAGCATTCTTGGCCGCTTCGAGGCCTCGTTGGCCAATTTTGACGACGTCCTTTTCTTCACGATCACCGTAGAAGCTGGCTCCCTCGTTCTTAGCTAGCGTTTCGAGCTGCTCGATGGCTGCGGGTCGATACACGTCACAAGCCACTAAAGCTGGGCGGTATTCCTTTTTCTTTTTAAGGTAGCGAGCCAGCTTACCACTACTAGTTGTCTTACCTGAGCCATGCAGACCCACCATCATAATGCGTAGCGGCTTCTTATCTTCTACCTCGGTGGCACCTTGACCGAGCAGTTTGACCAGCTCATCGTGTACAATTTTGATGACCTGCTGTCCCGGCGTGACGGACTTAAGGACTTCCTGCCCAATGCACTGGTCTTTAACCGAAGCAACGAATTCGCGTGCCACTTTAAAATGCACGTCAGCAGAGAGAAGCGCTTGACGTATTTCCTTAAGCGCATCGCCCATGTTTTGTTCGCTCAATTTGCCGACACCCCGCAAATTTCTGAGTGCACTGCCTAGTTTATCTGTTAAATTTTCTAACATTCTTTTTCTATCTACAATGCCTAGCTAGCCATTTTATAACTGACAACGGGAAAGTGCGATACGAGGCAACCTTAAGCGAGTACGCGCTTACGAAAAACCCCGCTCTGAACAGAACGGGGCTTTTTAAAACTATTTAGATGGCGATTAATTGTTCTCCTCGTCCCCCTCATCCTCTGGTGGGGCGGTGGTTTCTTCAAATTCCTCTTCCTCCTCTTCTTCCTCGTCCCACTTCATGGTGTCGTCTTCTTCGATTTTCTCGTCAACCGCAGCGCCAGCATCGACCTCTGCTAGGTCCTTTTCGAGTTCCTCATCTTCTGATTTGGGCTTTGCGTCCTCATCTTCATCTAGCTCAAAACCATCAGGGACGTACTCAAGGATCGCGGTCAGTTCTGAAAAAAAGTGGCAAGCACGACCTTCCATGAAGTCCGCACTCTGAGCCTCGCGGATTACTTCTTCCAGCTCATCCACGGTGAGGTTCTGGGAGAAGTCGATCAAATCATTGAGCATTTTAACGCGGAGTTTTGTAATGTGATCGAGTAGATCTGCGTAAGGACCCTTTTCCTCGTCAAGCACATCGGGCAAGGCGAAGAGGGGATCTTCGCTCTCTAATACACTGTCTTGGACACGCTTGAGGAGAATGGTTTTATCCTTCTCTACATTATCGATTCCAAAAGAGTAAAACGCATCATCAACTAACTCGTTTTGTAGACCGTAATCACTGAGCGGTTCAAGCAAGTCGATCAAATGCTGAAATTGGCGCGGGTCAATGATGCCGAGGCTATCGACATCCCAATGGACAGGATCACTAATCTCGTGGATCCACCAGTTCATATCTTCGCCCAAGCGGGCTTTGCACCATGTAAGTTTGGTAGTAGGTTTCGACATTTAATAGGGGACGGTGTAGCAGTTTTCCTAATTTATTACTATATATAATTTGAAGACTATTAACTGGTAAAAGCTTCGTATTAACCTTTGTAAAGTGCTTTGTCAGAATATTTTTAATTGTTTTGCTTAATGTTGGCGTTAAGTTCCCAATTTCTATTTATCTTAGACACTTATGGGTTTTATCTACGAAAATATACTGCGTCCAATTTTATTCAAAATGGAGCCTGAACAAGCTCATGATCGCGGTCGCGCCGCGTTAATGGCAATGGGGGCATTGCCATTAATATGTAAGCTCATACGTCGATATAACCAAGTCTGCGAGGACAATCCAGTAAGGCTATTTGGGCTAGAATTTCCCAATCGTGTCGGTTTGGCTGCGGGCATGGATAAAGACGGAGAGTATCCCCGTGCGATTGAGGCGCTAGGATTTGGACACGCGGAGGTCGGTACTGTAACGCCAGAAGGTCAGCTAGGCAATCCACGTCCAAGACTTTTTCGTTTACCAGAAGATAAAGCGCTGATCAACCGAATGGGCTTTAATAACAAAGGATCAGAGGCGATGCTCAATGCGCTGTCTAAGAATTACCCTAAAGGTAAACGAAAAATGCCAGTGGGAGTAAATATTGGTAAAGCAAAAATCACACCTCTCGAAGAGGCCGTGAATGATTATGTAGCCAGTTTTCGTACACTGGCCGATCAGGCCGACTACTTTACAATCAACATCAGTAGCCCAAATACACAAGGTCTGCGAGACCTTCAAGGCGCAGGCTATTTGCATGACCTCCTACAAACGATCCGTGAGGAGAACCTATCACAAGCCAAGAAGCTCGGCCGTGATCCACACCCTCTTTTGCTTAAAATTGCGCCTGATCTCACATTTAAGGAAGTAGACGAGATTGTTAGTGTCCTTTTAGAGCTCAATTATGACGGTATCATTGCAACAAATACGACAATCCAACGCCCAAGGGGTATGTCTAGCACAGAGAAGGGTGGTCTTAGCGGTGGGGAATATATCCGTAAACGCTCAAATGATGTAATCAACTACATATACAAAGCGACCGAGGGCAAATTGCCGATAATCGGCGTTGGCGGCATTGACTCTGTCGAAGCTGCGGGCGAAAAAATCGACGCAGGTGCCTCAATGATACAGGTTTACACTGGCTGGGTCTATCGCGGTCCACTCTTCGCACGTGAATTGGCCCATGCACTCAAATCTAAGGGCGAAAACTGGATCTAATATTGAACTATCAGCAACGATTAGACACTGCACAAATTACAATCTAATTAATGCGACCGCTGCAGGGGAAAATTTAATTGGTCAGGTGCCGTGGATCGCATTACCCTCGACAGCGAGAGCGGCCTCTTTCATGGCTTCACTTAAGGTCGGATGCGCATGGATTGTTCGACCTAAATCTTCAGCGCTACCGCCATATTCCATGTGCGTAACGGCAGAAGCAATCAGCTCGGAACCACTCTTGGCGATGACTTGCACGCCGAGAATCTTATCTGTTTTTCTGCAAGCAGTAACTTTAACAAAGCCGTCGGTCGCATCCGTGGCAATGGCACGGCCATTACCCACCAAGTTGAACTTGCCTGACTTGAAATCAATACCTGCTTCTTTGAGCATAGCTTCAGTTTGGCCGACGCTAGCAATCTCCGGTTCAGTGTAGATGACGTTGGGAATGACCTTGTAATTGACATGCCCCGCTTGGCCAGCGATCCGCTCAACACAGGCCACACCTTCTTCCTCTGCCTTGTGCGCAAGCATGGGACCGGGAATAACATCGCCAATTGCATAAACACCGTCAGCCGATGTCTTGAAATGTATGTCTACCGGTATACGACCTTTGTCGTCAGTTTCGATACCGACGACGTCGAGTCCAAGTCGATCTGTGTAAGGCTTGCGGCCAACCGCGACAAGCACCTTGTCCGCCTCAAACTCTATTTCTTTGCCCTCTTTTTCAGCTGTTAAGATTGATTTGCCTTTAGACTTTTTCAGCCCAGTAACCTTTGTCTTTAAATGGAAGTTAAGTCCCTGTTTTTTGAAAAGTCTCTCAGCCATTTTAGAAACATCTTTGTCGAAGCTTGGCGCGATGGCAGGTAAAAATTCAATCACATCAACTTGTGAGCCGAGTCGTGCCCATACGGAGCCTAACTCAAGGCCGATGGCACCTGCTCCGACAACAGCTAGTTTTTCGGGTATCTTATTAAAGGCGATAGCTTGGTCACTGCTGACGACGTTTTCGCCATCAAATTCAAGGAAGGGCAGTTCGATGCTAGCTGAGCCTGTTGCAACTATGATATGCTTACCTGTGAGCATAGTCTCATCGTTTTTCTCTTTGATACGCACCTTGCGATCGCCTGCCAACATACCGAGGCCACTGAAAACCTTGATCTTATTCGCCCTCATCAAATGCTGAACTCCACCGCGCAACCGGTCGACCGTCTTCGACTTCTTAGCCATTAGCTTCTCAATGCTAATTGATAAGTTTGTGAGATCGATACCGTGCGCTTCTGTACCATGGCCTGCAAAGTGATACATCTCGGTCGAGTGAAGAAGCGCCTTGCTCGGTATGCAGCCCACATTCAAGCAAGTGCCACCAAGATTTTCGTCCTTCTCTATGATGGCTGTTTTAAAGCCTAGTTGTGCGCCCCGAATCGCGGCGACATAACCGCCGGGACCTGAACCGATTATAATAAGATCGAATGTGTTTTCTTCAGACATAGGAATTTATAGGAAATGGATGATAGCTTATTAAAAGCCTTAGATCCCAAATAAAAGTCGGGCAGGATCTTCGATCGCTTCTTTGACTTTTACGAGGAAGGTGACGGCTTCTTTGCCATCGATCAGGCGATGATCATAGCTAAGCGCGAGATACATCATAGGTCGAGCCACGATCTCGCCATTAATGACGACGGCACGCTCAGTGATGTTGTGCAATCCGAGGATAGCAGGCTGTGGGTAATTAATAATGGGTGTGCTGAGCATGGAGCCGTAGATACCGCCATTAGAAATAGTAAAGACACCACCTTCAAGATCGCTCATTTGTATCTTACTATCTCGGGCGGCTTTTGCGTAACTGATGATATCGCCTTCGATTTCGGCAAACCCCTTTTGATCACAGTCGCGAAGGACAGGCACCATTAGTCCTTTGTCGGTACCAACGGCGACACCAATATCATAAAACTGCTGGGTGACGACTTCATTCCCTTCAATCCGCGCGTTGACTTCTGGTACGGCTTGGAGGGCGTGTGTCACAGCCTTTGTAAAGAAAGACATGAAGCCAAGCTTAAGACCGTATCGTTCAACGAATCTGTCTTGATTTTCTTTTCGCAGTTTAATGACCGCACTCATGTCGACTTCGTTAAAGGTCGTCAGCATGGCGGCTTCTTGTGTTGCGGCGACGAGGCGCTCAGCGATTTTACGGCGTAGCGGTGACATCTTTTTGCGAATCTCACGTCCACCTTGCAAGGAGGAGGGTTTTACTGATGCAACAAATTTAGCTGGGTTAGGGGAGGATACAGGACTGGTTACGGTTTCCTTAGATGATGAATTTTTCGATGCATCGATGATGTCGCTTTTCATGACACGACCATCTTTGCCGCTGCCAGAAATATTAACAGTGTCGACGCCTGTTTCTTCGGCAGCTTTGCGAGCAGCAGGTGAGAGTGTATCCACTGGTTCTGGCTTCGCTTCGACCGAAACATCTGTAGTCACATTGGAATCGACCGCTTCAACCACAGCATCATCTGCTACTGGTATGTTAGCTACCTTATCGGCAGGAGTATCAACTGCACTTTCGTCAATCGAGGCAATGATTTGGCCAATGTCGACCTCTTCGTCGACTTCGACCTGAATCGAAATTACCCCGGCTACTTCAGCAGCCCCTTCCGAGGTTATTTTATCAGTTTCTAACTCATAAAGAACTTGGTCCTTTTGGACGTAGTCACCGTTCTTGACGTGCCAAGCGGCAAGAATGCCACTACTAATTGATTCTCCCATTGCAGGTATTTTTACTTCGGTTGCCATAGTGGGAATTTTAGAATTGAGAATTTTAGCCAGCGAGCATCAAGCGACAGACGTCAAAGCGAGAATGCGTGTTCAATGAGTTTCTTCTGCTCGTAACGGTGGCGAGCAAGTGAGCCAACTGCAGGACTAGCAGATTCTTTGCGACCTGCATAAGCGGGCAACTTACCAAGTGTCTCCATTAGCCGTGGAGCGATAAAGCTCCAGCTGCCCATGTTCCTTGGCTCCTCTTGACACCATACGATACTTTGTACCTTCGGGTGGTTCCCCACGATACGTTTGAGAAGATCCGTATTGAGCGGGTATAACTGTTCTATGCGAATGATTGAAGTATCAATGTCTTTCGACTCTTCCCGGTGCGCGGCAAGATCGTAATAGAGTTTACCCGAGCAGAAAATGATGCGCTTAGCTGTCTTACGCTCGACAATTTCATCGTCGAGGATCGACCAGAATTCGTCGTCGGTGAAGCTCTCGACCTTGGAAATGCATTCGCGGTGGCGCAGCAAACTCTTGGGTGACATAATGATAAGCGGTTTCTTAAATTCACGCTTCATTTGACGACGTAACAAGTGGAAATATTGCGCAGGTGTGGTCACGTTGCATACCTGAATATTGTTTTCCGCGCAGGCTTGAAGGAAACGTTCGAGCCGGGCGGAGGAGTGTTCGGGTCCCTGACCTTCATAACCGTGTGGCAGTAACATAACAAGGCCACTGAGTCGACCCCATTTGGATTCACTGCTCGTAATAAATTGGTCGATAATAACCTGTGCACCATTTACAAAGTCTCCAAACTGCGCTTCCCATATGCAGAGCATTTGAGGGTAATCGAGCGAATAACCGTAATCGAAACCGAGCACTGCAGCTTCAGAGAGGAGCGAATTATGAACACAGAATTGAGCTTGTCCTTCCTCTAAATCAAGAAGAGGAACATACTTTTCTCGTGTTTGATTATCATAAAGTACGGAGTGACGATGACTGAATGTGCCACGCTCACAATCCTGCCCGCTTAAGCGCACTGGCGTGCCGTCTAGTAGCAAACTGCCGAAGGCGAGTGCCTCACCCATGCCCCAATCAATACCTGTGTTGTCCTCAAACGCTTTTAACTTGGTGTTGAGCTGGCGTATAATCTTCTTGTTTGCATGGAAGTCTTCGGGCACATGTGCGAGTTGCTCGGCGATCATTTTTAACCGCTCCCTAGGAACGCGTGTAGTAAGGCTTTTGAAATTATAGGGCGCTTGCTTCTTAGCGTTTGATCCGGCGAAGGGATCGGTAGAGGTATTTTCGCTCGCTTTGGCTAAATCAAAAGCGGCTTCTAGCTTTTTTTGGTAATTTGTTTCGATATCCTTAATCTCGGCTTCTGTAAACTCGCCGCTCGCGACTAGGCGTTGACCTAGTGCGCGTCCAATGAGGGGCATATCAGAGATTGTCTTGTAGAGTAAGGGCTGAGTGAAAGCGGGTTCGTCAGATTCGTTATGCCCGTGCTTCCTCCAGCAATACATGTCGATCACTACGTCGCAGCCGAAGGTCTGGCGATAGTCAAAGGCAACCTCGACCGCCGCGATCACAGCAAGTGGGTCATTACCATTGACGTGGAAAATTGGCGCTTCAATGATCTTGGCCACGTCAGTACAATAGCGACTTGAACGTGCGTCAGAGGGATCGGTAGTAAATCCGATCTGATTATTAATGACTATGTGAATAGTGCCCCCTGTGCGGTAGCCCTTGAGCTGAGAAAAGTTGAATACCTCGGCCACTATGCCTTGGCCAGCGATGGCTGCATCTCCGTGAATAAGAACGGGCAGCACTTGCTTTCGGTCGAGGTCTTTGCGGATACGTTGACGGGCGCGTGCTTTACCCTCAACGACGGGGTTGACTGCTTCGAGGTGACTAGGGTTGGCAGCGAGGCGAATATCCACATCATGTCCATCAGTTGTCTTGCGCCTAGTCTCAAATCCCAAATGATATTTTACATCGCCATCACCGTGTATTGTGTCAGGAACATAGTTTTCGGAAAACTCGCGTAAAATGTATTCTAAGGACTTACCCAAAAAGTTAGCTAATACATTGAGACGACCACGGTGAGCCATGCCCATGACTATTTCGTCAACGCCATTTTTACTACAACGCTCTAGAATACTTTCTAAACACGCTATTAGAGTCTCGCCACCTTCGAGTGAAAAGCGCTTCTGTCCAACGTAGCGAGTCTGGAGAAAGTTTTCAAAATCCTCCGCCTGCATAATTGTACTGAGGATGCGGTGCTTTTGTTCCTTCGTGAATCGAGGGATGAAACATTCGGGCTCGATCCGCGCCTGAATCCAACGGCGCTTGGGCGTTTCTTGTATGTGGATATACTCCGCGCCAATAGTATGGCAGTAAGTCTTTTCTAGACGCTCTATTAAGTCGCGAAGCGGCATCTCGGTGCCGCCCAGGTAGTTGCCAGTATGAAAAGACAAGTCGAGGTCAGATTCATCAAAACCAAGTCGCTCTAGTGTTAGACGCGGGTTAGTCGGGACATCTTTAGTCAAAGGGTTAAAAGCCGCAATAGTATGCCCAATAGAACGATAAGCGTAAATCAGACCTATGGCACGGGCTTGTCGAGTCGCATCACTATCCGCAAGTGTAGGCGTCACATTGCCAATTCCCGCCTCACTAGAATGGCTCTCACTAGCCAGCGCGAAGCCCATAAAGAATGCCCGCCATTGCTCGTCAAGATTCTCGGGGCTAGTACGCCAAATCTCGTATTTTTCGTCAATCAAATCAGCGTTCCAGCGATTTGCGATTGTTGAGTGGTTCATGGATGTGTGAGCGTAAAAAAAGTATATGATTTATACTATACACATATTAGCAAAGCAAATCATTACACCGAAATTTTACCTTTATTCAACATGCTAATACTAGGAATGCAAAATCGATACCCCCTAAAATGGGCTTTATCTTGATATCGAGCATTTATTGAGCTGACCACTCAGTTGGGTGTTAAAAAAATAGGAATTCAATATCTTTAATGAAGAGACATCATACGGGCAAAATTATCCCCATACAGATTGCATAATTCAGATTTGCTGAGACCTGATTCTTTTCGAATCGTTCGAAAATATCTCATCATCTCTGGACTCTTTTCGAGACGAGGAAAAATACGCAGGGGATAATCGGAGCCAAAAAGTAACTTATCAATCCCGACGAGTTCGACCATTTGCTTAAAAATGCCCATGTTGTAAAGGAGGGGACTTGCTGCACAGTCGTAATAAACATTTTTAAGTGTCTTACGCAAATTTGGGTTTTGTTCAAAGAAGGCTAGCCCTCCACCCCAGTGTGCAAGAATCAGTTTCAAATCTGGCTCTTTCTCAGCAAAACGCACAAAGTTCTGTAGAGGGGTAGGTATTGATCCAGGATGATCGTACCCTGCAGCTTCAGTCGCATGGCAATTAATCGGCCAGTCGTTCTCGACGCACCATCTTGCCATTGCTTGCCAATAAGGGCCTCCACTATCAAAATCTTGCAAACCCATGTGCAGTTCACCCACACCTCGAAATCCCATACTCTTTGCGGCTTCAAGTTGGTCGATGACATTCTCGTTTGGATAAATCGCGGCAAAGCCAATCAAGCGCTTGGGCGCTGCCTGCATCCATTTAGCCATCGCTTCATTGTGCCATCGGCAGGTTGACTCATGCTCCCAATACCATCCAAGGAGCACCGCCTGATCGACGCAGGCTGAATTCATACAGAGGAGCATAGATTCCAGATCACTCCAGCCTTGAATACTAGGACGATCGGTCGGCGAAACGAGCTCCGACCAGTGAGACTCTCCGTGCACCCGTGCCCAAGCCCGTGGGTCGGTAACGAGCTCCGAGGGATAGGCATGCGTATGGCAATCAATTATCATAGCATCTGAGCTTGTCTTAGTTCACCAAAACTAAGACCTGTTAGACGTGGCAAGACCAGAAGATAGAACAAATACAACAACATTTGCAAACTAAGCAAAACCAATTAAGTTAACATAAGATGCCTGAGCTCGCAGAAGTCGAATATTATCGTAAGCAATGGCAGCCAGCTATTTCGCAGAGCATCACCGCAGTTTGCCTTGACGCATCAAAACGAGTATTCCGAGGCCTTGATCCGGAAACGCTACGGCGTGGGCTTTTAGGCGAGACATTTACTGGTTCCGCGACTCACGGTAAACAGATGTGCTTTCGTTTTGGCACAAAACACTGGCTCGGCATCCATTTGGGAATGACCGGTAAGACGCACATTCTGCCGCCGAGTGAAAGGCCACAAAAACACGACCATCTGGTCCTACAAATGAGCAGCGGCGTTTCGCTCGCATTCAGGGATCCGCGCATGTTCGGGCGCATACTCTATTCCCATACCAATAACAAACCCTCTTGGTGGGCATTGTTACCGCCCGAAATCTTATCGACTGATTTTACTCTAGAATACCTTAGTCGTTTTTTAGACCGTAGAAGTAGGTCGCCAATCAAGGCCGTTTTACTCATGCAGCAAACTTTCCCTGGGCTAGGTAACTGGATGGCGGATGAAATACTTTGGCGTAGTCGCATCCATCCAAAAATTATGGCTGGAAAGTTGAGTACGTATAAGCGCAAAAAGCTCTACCGGCGCATCCAAGAAGTCAGCCGCGATGCACTTAAAGTAATCGGATCTGACTGGAGCACCCCTCCAGACCATTGGCTCTTCAACCACCGCTGGAAGGATGGCGGCTCATGTCCACAAACAGGCGCATTACTTAAACGCGAAAAAATAGGAGGCCGCACTACCTGCTGGTCGCCTAAGTGGCAAGGGCTGTGATTTTATTAAGATACCTTTCCATTTACAGGCCCTGCTGTAAAACCAACACATCTGTTCAAGCTTATTTAATTCGTCTAACATGCGCGGATACACATTTAACGCATTTTTTGTTCGCGCCTAACTCAAGTGTTTCTGCAAAATAAAATCTTGAGTGCATTCTTACAGTTAAAACCAAACCTCTACCTTGTAGGATTCATGGGCGTTGGTAAGTCGGCTTTTGGTCGAAGGGCAGCACGCGAATTAGGTTTGCGCTTTATTGACTCTGACCATCAGATCGAAAAGGAGCAGGGCAAAAAAATTCATGAAATTTTCGCAAACGAAGGGGAATCGCATTTCCGAATTTTAGAACGCCAATTTATTGAGTATGGTCACCCTGAAACGGGTTGTGTCGTTTCCTGTGGTGGTGGACTCGTCGTAGAACCGGGAATGAAGGAATTACTTAAGCAAAAGGGAGTCGTGATCTGTCTTTTCGCCTCCGCTGAGAGTATCATCGAGCGTACGAGTCGAAATAAGGGCCGCCCACTTCTCAATGTTGACGACCCTGCCGCTAAAGTTCGTGAACTCCTCAAAGAGCGAGAACCAATTTATATGGAATCAGGAGCGTGTATCATGACCGAAGATAGGACGATTACTGAAGTCGTTCGTCATATAATCCGCACGTACAAGGCCAGCAAGCGATCTTTCCGGAAATAATATTTATGTCTTGGTGGCAGGCCTTTGATATCGATATTTATAAACTGTTTGTAGCCAATGCTCCAAACTGTTACACCTCAATCCATGCGGCTTCTAACAGTTTGACAAAATCATCAGGTGGGCGTTGGCCTTTGCCGCTACGGTCTATGAAGCCATGACTAGAATAGCCAATAGCTAGTAACTTGTCGCCACGACGCACCTCATAATCAAAGTGCATTCGTGCGCGGGGCTTATTTTTCAGGAAGAGATGGATCTCTAAATGGTCATCAAAGTGGGCAGGGCTTTTATACTCCGCGCTGACAGTAAGGACAGGAAGGAAGAGGCCACGCGCTTCGATCTCTCTGTAAGGCATACCAATCTGATCGAGCATCTGGATGCGTGCCGTCTCAAACCATACGAGATAGTTGCTGTGGTAGACCACATCCATGCGGTCAGTTTCAGCATATCGGACGCGGATTTTTGAAATACAATGAATCACTAGGAATTAGTTTTTGGAAATAAAAATTAGGGGATAGTTTTGAAAATCAATCAGAAATGACAAAGCGATTACAACTTTGATAATTCAATTGCTTGTCCGAGTTCGATCAAAGATTCAAATGCTGCATCTGCACCGGCTTCCATTAGCTCCTCGAGGCTATGGGCACCGGTCGACACGCAATAGCAGGCAAGACCAGCATTTTGCGCGACTTCGATATCGGTCGGCGAGTCGCCGATGATGATTGAACCCTCAGCGGAAACTTCGATTTGGTCGAGCACATGCTGAGTGAGTGCTAGTTGAGGCTTTTGCCACTGCGTGTCCGCACTGCCAATGCAGATGGGAATATATTTCGAGAAACCCGCATAGCGACTGACTTTGCGTGCGGTCTCACCATGTTTGTTCGTGAAGAGCACTTGCGGGATGTGTGCTTTATAGGCTCGCTCAATTAGCTCTTCACCACCAGCTAGCAGAATAAGGCCGTCGAACATGATTTTAGGAAAGCGCACTCGAAAGGCCTTACAGGCCTCATCCAAATGCTCGGCCTCCACAAAAAGTCCCATTGTCGCAGCCATAACGCCGCCGAGACTACGCCGAATCGAATTATCGTCTGGCTGAGGATATCCCATATCTAGGATGACCTCACGGTAGCAGCGTATAATGGCAGCTGTTTGGTCGATCAATGTGCCGTCAAGATCCCAAAGGATCGCTGTAGGTTGAGGAAGCTGTATTGTTGCGCTTGAGGTCATTTAGGTAGCTCCAGTCCAAAGAGTTTTTCACCGAGCTCATGAAGGTCTTTATAAATGTGATTGGACACTATGTATTCGGACAGCTGTTCAGTGCTGTGACTTCCCGTCGCCACGAGGTAGCAAGCAATACAACCAGCTTCCGCTGCAGCGAGATCGTAAGGCGAGTCGCCTATCATAAGTGCGTCCTCTGAGGCACAATCCATTTTTTCCAGTGCATGGGCAGTAAATAGCGGATCAGGTTTACGATAAGGGCAATCAGAATCACCTGTGCCAATAATTACGTCGAGCCATTGATCAAGCCCGAGGTGTGCGAGCACTAAGCGCGTGTGACCTGCATATTTATTTGTAAACACTCCGAGCTTATCACCGCGTTTTTTCAAATTCTCTAGCAGCCAATCTGCACCAGGTAGTGTGAAAACATAGTCTAAGATAATTTCCTCAAAATGTTTGCGAAAGAGTGGTTCTGCGAGTGAGACCTTATCTTCGCCGCAGAGTTTACTCAAAGTAATTGGCACTGAACCGCCAACGGTAGCCCGCACCTTAGAGTAATCGCTCTGAGATAGACCGAGTTTGCGTTGTGTGAATGCTACACTCTTGTGAATCGTAGTAAAGTGGTCGATCAGTGTACCGTCTAAATCAAATAGGATGTATTGCATGAGAATGTGCTTTATCAAAATAACAAACAACTACAATGTACTATATGAATGGCTCGTTTACCACCTATGGCAAGCGCACGTAAGGCACACTATTCAAAAATATGCGCGATATGGTACACAAAACAAACTGGATAATTACCGTAAAACGGAGGGAGGCTTTACTTGGTTAGCAGCAGCAACCTGTGGAAAGCGTTAGGCCCTGGTATTCTGGTGGCCTGCGCCGCGATTGGTGGCTCGCACCTGGTCTGGTCGACCCGTGCGGGCGCCGAGTTTGGATGGTCGCTGCTTTGGCTCGTGCTACTGGCCAACTTACTCAAGTTTCCCTTTTTCTTTTATGGTCAGCGCTATGCTGCCGCAACAGGCGAGAGCCTGCTCGCAGGTTACAAGCGTCTCGGCATCGCTTATGTTTGGGTCTTCCTTACCATAAATATCTTGACCGGCACTATCAACATTGCAGGCGTCAGTATGCTCAGTGGTGCTTTACTCGCGGGCTATGGCACCACTGCCATTTCAGTGCCTCATCTTACTGTAGCCCTCCTCATTACATGCGGAGGGCTCCTATTAGTTGGGCATTACAAACTGCTCGACGGTTTGGCTAAGCTCATCATCTCGGCGCTAGGTATTAGCACTATACTTGCAGTTGGCCTAGCACTGCCTAATCAGCCCGACATCGTCGACGGCTTTGTCGCGCCTAGTCCGTATCAATGGGCGTCCTTTGCTTTCATCATTAGCTTACTTGGTTGGATGCCCGCACCGATCGACCTCTCGGCTTGGTCGTCGCTCTGGATGTTTAGCCGAGAGAAACAGACTGGCCATGTCGCTACAATTAAGGAGTCGACCATCGACTTTTACATCGGTTACCTCGCCGCAACTGTCCTCGCAGCGCTCTTCGTTGCGCTTGGCGCGCTCGTTATGTATGGCTCTGGCGAAAGCTTTGCAGAGGGTGGAGTTGGCTTCTCTAATCAACTAGTCAGTCTATACACTGCAAACATTGGTGAATGGTCGCACCTTCTTATTCTCTCGGCTGCATTCATTACCATGTTCAGCACCTCATTGACCTGCCTCGATGGTTACCCTCGCTCATTTGCAGCCTGCAGCAGTCTAATCAAAGATCTACCGCCAAAGAAATTTCAGCATATCCAAAACTTTTGGGTCATCCTCTCGGTTATTTTCGCCAGCTTTGTCGTTTTGCTCTTCGCCAAAAGCCTGCTACAATTGCTCAGCTTCGCTGCAATAGTTTCATTTATCACCTCACCAGTGCTAGCATATATTAACTATCGCGTAATGAGCGGCGAGAATGTTCCCAAAGAGTTTCGCCCTGGTATCCTACTTAAACCGCTAAGCTGGGCAGGCATCGCCTTCTTTACCGTGATGTCACTTGTTTATCTCTACATAAACTTTGTTAGCTAGCAAAGCTAGTCACGGCATTTTTAACCTGAGCTAGGTGTAGGTCACCGCCCTGAACACATTGACCTGCAAATAAAGTCATCCCAACTTACGCAGTCAAAATGTATGGCTGCAGAACAGACATCATGTGCTCGGGAACGGAGCCAACAAGGTAGGTGCCTTCATCACGGGCTTCTTCTTTACGGACACCACATTCGCGGTGGAGTCGCGCGACTAGGTCGTAGCGCTCATGGGGAATTAATAAACGCAGTAGAGTTAAGTCGGCCTCGATGATATCCTCCATCTTGTCCTGCAGGGTGTCAAGTCCCTCACCGGTGTGTGCGCTAGCAAAGAGTGCCCCTGGGTAGCGAATCGAGAGATCCTGGCGCGTAGCCTCGTCCCAAAGCGCGTCGAGCTTGTTAAATACAGTAATGATCTTTTTATCTTTCGCGCCGAGTTCCGTCAGCACGCTCAGAGTTGTCGCAGCATGGGAATCAACTTCAGGGCTATTAATGTCTAATACATGTATCAAAAAATTAGATACGATAGCCTCTTCTAATGTAGCTTTGAAAGCATCGACGAGCCGATGGGGGAGATTACGAACAAAGCCGACAGTGTCCGTGACAACGAGCGGCTGTCCAGAGGGCAGGGGACAGCGACGGGAAGTCGGGTCGAGCGTAGCAAAGAGTTTATCCTCAGCCAATATATTAGAATTAGTCAGTTTGTTAAGCAGGGAGGATTTGCCTGCATTGGTATAGCCAACGATCGCGCAGGTCGGCACAGGCACGGTCATGCGTTTTTTGCGCTGGGTCTCCCGGTGCTGAATGACACTCTCAAGTTCACGTTTCACACGTGTGATTTGAGTGCGCACCATCCGCTGATCGAGCTCAAGTTGGGTCTCTCCCGCATCACGCTGCATGGACCCGCCACCTCGCTGACGACTGAGATGTGTCCATGCACTTTTAAGACGCGGTAAATTGTGTTCTAGGCGGGCTAACTCAACTTGTAGCACGGCTTCCTTGGTCTGAGCGCGGTCGCCGAAAATATCAAGTATAACTTCTTGGCGGTCGATCACGAGAATTTTTTCCTCGGCGAGTTCCTCCCAGTTTCGCTGCTGTGCGGGCGTCAACTGGTTATCGAAAATAATCACGTCACAGTCGTGCGCTTTCGCTTCATCGACAAGCTCTTGGGCTTTGCCTGATCCCACGAGTAGTTTGGATTGCGGTTTGCGTATAGAGACCATGCGCTCGTGTTGGATGCCGAAGCCGAGAGTGTCGACTAACTCCCGAAGTTCATCCAATAAGTTGCGGGTATTATTTGCGGTATCGTCAGGGAGCGTCACGCCAATCAGCATGGCGCGCTCGACTACAGTAGGCCTTTCTTTAACGTCGTGCACAGTTTTTATATTTCAAGAAAAGTGACTTAAAATAAGCTTCTTTAAGTTTAAATCCACAACGAAATCTGGATTAGCTAGAATTCTTAAGTTACTCAGATCCTGAAGTTATTATGAAGACATTTCCGAGGTGTAAAGATTTTGAAAATCAACAAAATACAATGTTATTTTTTTGCGTATTTGCTAAGCAAAGAATTTTTAGCTTCTCAAGCTTAGCACAAAAACAGTAGACAAAATTACGAATCTAATTAAAGAGTTCCGCTATGCATTTAATAATCAAGAGCAACTAACATGTATACACCTGACCAAAAACTAAAAGATTTCGTACAAAGCCTACCGAAGACAGAGACTCACCTGCATTTAGAAGGTTCTTGTCCCATTGAATTGATACGTGATGCTAGTCCTGGCCAGTTTGATCACGACCCTCCAATGTGGTCTGATGATTTCCGCTACGACAGTTTTGATCAATTCATGGAAATGTATGATCATTTTTGTGCCTCCGCTTTTGTATCAGCTGAGGTTTATCACAAATGCGCAAAGATTGTTTTACAAAAATGCGCAGATCAAAATGTAAAATACGTAGAGACTAGCTTCCATGTAGGCACCTTAATTGGTGGAGATATTAATGGAGAGGAAATAGTCGATGCTGTATTAAGTGCCGCTCCAGAAGGCATGGAGGTGCGAGTATTTATGGGCATGTGTCACAATGACTACGTCGGATTAGGAAAAAAGATTATTGATGATTGCATCCACTGGGATAAACTTACTGGTATAGATTTACATGGTCCCGAATATTGGCCATTAGAACCATGGACCGCTAAGGTTTGGAAATCCGCTGCAGATGCGGGAAAATTCTTAAAAGCTCATGCTGGAGAATTTATGCCAGCATCGTTTGTTAGACGTTGCATAGAGGAACTCGGTGTCAGACGCATTCAACACGGAGTGCGATGTATTGAAGATCCAGAGGTCGTCGCGCTCATAAAAGATTTGGATGTTACTCTGGATGTTTGCCCAATTAGTAATGTTAAGTTACAAGTTGAAGGAATAACAAAAATGTCAGAACACCCGATTAGAGAATTATTTGATACTGGAGTTCGTTGCACCATAAATTCTGATGATCCTTTTATGTTTGGTAACTCATTAAGTGAGGAATACTATGCTCTAGCAACAGACCTGCATTTTACTGAAAAGGAATTGAAAAAAATTGCTCAAAATGGATTCGATATTG
>JAKVCM010000028.1 GCA_022448605.1 Puniceicoccaceae bacterium
TTTTTGCGATAACACTATAAACCCACACCTTATGTCGAAGGATAGACTAGAAAAATTAACTGAGCTCTCACGGGAGTTTGGTCGCGAGGATCGTGGCTGGGCTATTTTAGGAGAGGGTAATACCAGTACCATGTGCGATGCCGATAGTTTTTATGTTAAAGCATCCGGAAGTTGCCTGGGTCTTGCTAGTAGAAGTGATTTTACCGAGGTCAATATAAATCAGGCGCTCGAATATGTTGCGAAACCCTCAATGACCGACGCAGAAGTGCAAGACGCTCTTGAAGCAATCAAAGTGGATCCGAATGGGAAACGGCCTTCAGTTGAAACATTTGTACATGCAGTCTGCCTTAGCCAAGGAGACTGCAAATGGGTTGGTCATGGCCATCCAGAGTCTGTCCTTTCAATTTTGTGCAGTCAATCTGGAGCAAAACCCTACATAGAGCACATTTTCCCTGATGCCATTGTAGTATGCGGTCGTCATTTTGCGGTCGTACCATATGTCGATCCCGGCTTCAAACTAGCGCATGGAGTTCGCGATGTACTCGCAGAATTTAAGGAAAAATATCACAAAGCTCCAAAAATTATTTTCCTAGAAAATCATGGTCCATTTATCCTCGGGCAATCGGATGTCGATGTTATCAATACCATGCAGATGCTGGATAAATGGTCGAAGGTGATTCTTGCGAACCAACTCTTCGGAGGCAGCAACTATCTTGCAAAGACAGAGTCGGACCGTATCGAAAACCGCCTCGACGAAGCCTATCGCCGTGGGTGCCTGTTAGAGCAAAAGCGTTAGCGTTCTACAATAGACCAAGTTTATCTAGTTGTGGCCTGGATACGGCACTATGTTTTTAGCGACTTGGTTGGGGTGTATACTTGGAATCTTCGATTAAGGTTTTTTAATCAACTTTAAAAAGCATTTGGACTGGAATTCCATTGTTACAAATAAAGATATGGATATGCCCTCTGTGTTGGAATGGTGATACAGATGAATTATCTATTCTAGCTGAGTCAAATGTAAGAACTGATGGGCTTAGCTAGGATTTTGGAAGGAAGAATCTACGCTGTTGATCACTGATTTCGAGCGAGCATTTCTCCATGACTTGGAGCATGTCCTCCCAAACCATGCGCTTGGTCTTGAGTGTGCCGTTACGGATAAGGTAAGATGGGTGGAAGCTTATCATAAGGGGAATATTCTCGAACTGATCCCAAGTGCCGCGGACGGCGCTCATCTTACGCGTTGGGTCATAGCCGAGGAGACCAGACACGGTGCTGTTACCGAGAGCGACGATAACCCTTGGCTGGATGATTTTAATCTGGGCTTTTAGGTAGGGAAGACAGAAACGCATTTCTTCGAGCGTGGGTGGACGGTTGCCGTAGGGTTTATTGTGCTCAGGACGCCACTTCATAATGTTCGTGGTGAAGACATTCTCGCTGGAGAGCCCCATCGCGCTGATGATTTTAGTCAGTAGTTGACCGGACTTTCCAGCAGAAGCTTCGCCTGCGTGCGCTTCATCGGCATTAGGGGCTTCGCCGCAAAAGACAACGTCAGCCTGAGGAGATCCATTGCCGAAGACGATTTTCCCGTCATCGATAAGGTGTTCTTTGCAGACTTCGCATGCGAGCACGCGGTCTTTAAGCCAAGCTAGTTGGCTAAGTGCGTCGCCCTCGGGGAGAATGATCTTAGGAGGCTCGGGAAATGGAGTGGCTTTGGGATTTGCAACGCTTTCTGTTGTAAACTTTAAGTTGGGACCAGGACCGTCTTTGTCTTGCTCTGATAAATTAGGGTCTTGAGCGGGTGGCACGATTAACTGCATGGTGCCGTCTTCTACGAAGATACGATCCACACCATCATGTTGTAATCGCCGTAGCTCGTTTGCAATCGCTTCCAGACCTGAGGACATGGAGTATATGTTGATGATGGGCTTGAGCGCGTCGAGCCACTTTTCGAAACTTTTGAAAATTGTAGTAAATAAAATCCCTCAACTACCTTTGCTAAGGAGTTCGCCTCGACGTAGTGATACAAACTGGAGTGCTCTAGGCAGAAATGAGATAATGCAAATACTCATGGCAAAAACAAAAAAGGCCAGTGGCTGGGTTGTATTTAAGATAGCTAAGGCGGCAACAAACCAGCATATGGAGATTCCGATTGCACGTGGTTTAAGGTCTTTGCCGTTCATCAATAATTGAATGATGGATAGTCCCGTGGCAGACAGCGCAAGACTGTGAGACACCTCGCCTACTGATAATAAGCTTTTTACGACTAAAATAACTATTAATAATGCTAATGCTAGGACTACCAAGAAATTCGTGTGCTTGAGAAGCTTAGTGCGCACTTCAATTTGTATATTTGCATACACAAAAGTAGCGACACCCGCCATGGTGATAGAGAGCATCCAGACGTAACTTATGCTATTGATCGGTGCCTCGTAGTGACGGACTAAATACTCTAATGTGAAGCACTTTGTAAAAAGTAGACTCCACAGTGCTAGAATGAAGTTTGAGCGGCTGCTAATCTTAGAATAGTGGATCATATTTAGTTGGTAACTAACATAAGATAGCGCGTTTTTTGAATTTATTCAAGTGAGCGCCGTTATAATTACTAGATGATTATTTAATCATTATTAGCTGCGTAGTTTCAATACATGCCATCGGTTTCTGCGCTACAGTAGGCTTAACCTGTTAAACACGCTTGCCCTTCTTCATTTAGGTCTTTGCTTAATCGCTATGACGATGGAGCAATTAAAAAGTGATTTAGAGTGTATTACTGGCAAGCGAACAATCGAAGCAACTCAAACAATGGTGCAAGTTTTGGCTAGGTTAGACGAGGTGGCAAAGTCTATAGACGCGCCTGAGCGACTACAGCACTATCTAAGTAAGCGAAGCTATGTTAAGGCCCTCGCATGGATCGAGGACCCTTCAAGCCCGCACCATATATGAGTAAGAAACGCAAAATTTGGACCGCAAGTGATGACGCATTGGACGCGAACCCCTTTACTGCTCTAGATCGGTCTGTACTCCCTAAGGGCGAAATGAAACCCCCAGTTACATTGCCTGAACAGAAGTCCGTGAAGGAAAAGTCTAAAGGCCGTGTCGAGGTGCGTCGTGAAAAGGCGGGTCGCGGCGGGAAAACAGTGACCACGCTAAAAGATTTCCCTTCACATATTCCTTTGAACACTCTGGAGGCGATAACCTTTGAACTAAAAAAAACATGTGCTTGTGGTGGTACACTAAAAGGTCGCGTTGTCGAATTACAGGGCGATGTCTGCGATCGCGTAAGTGCGGAACTTACGCTCAGAGGCTATCAAGCCGTCAGAGCTGGCGGGTGATCGCCACTTATTCAAAATTTACATGATCTGACTGCTTGATTTGCTTGAATTTAGCCAACGGAAGAAGTCCTCATCCTTGAGTAGTTGGCAATCACTTTGATATTCAGGGGCGAGTTCGCTCCGGTAGGCATCCTCGGCAAAACGCTTACAATGAAGTAGAACTCGCGCGGTATGGCCGGGTGCACGGACAATACGCCCAAGTGCTTGATGGATACGCCGCATAGCTGGGCGAATGTAGATATCGCGAAAGGCTTCGTCTTGCGAAAGGCTGGGATGGTCTTCCATTTTCTTTTTTTGTAAAAGGTTAACCTCAGGGAGTGCGGGGCCTACGATCATGATCTGCTCGACGCGTCCGCCAAGTTGATCAATCCCCTCTGAATAACTACTACCGAGAATTAGAAAAAGGGCATCGGCTATGAGTAGTCCTTCATTTATGAATATAGACTGCTCAGCAAGATCCACACCACGTGGTTGTCGCTTTATTCGTAGCTCGGGAGCGAGCGCTTCAATATAGGCCTGTATGTTTTCTGCGTAGAGATAGGATGCGAAAAATACGGCAATTGCACCGCCCGCATTATGCTGAATGAGTTCGACGATGGTCAGCGCGGTGGTCTCGTAGTGGCTTTCTCGCTTGATGAGGCGTGTGTCGATACGACAATCAATGGCCACATCGTAGGCATCGTCTCGCCAAGGCGTCTGAGCTTGGACTATGGTGACGGATTCTTTATCCAGCCCGCAACTTTCTCGATAGCTTTTAAAGGGCGACAGAGTAGCCGACATCATTATACTGCCCCCAAAGAGCTTCAGGCACTCAGCTATCCATTCGCTAGCGTCTAGGCAGGTCGCGGCGAAGACTCCGTTCCGAGGCACCCAGTGCAGATATTGTTGTGAGTGTAGGGAAAGCGTTTCGCTTAGTTTAGGGATACTTCTTAGTAGTTTAATGGCGAATGGAGCCGTGGCATCATAATCAAAGGTAGATCGTTTTAACTGTTCTGAAAAATCTTCGCAAAGGTCTAGGCCAGTGTAGAACTGGTTGCCAGTCAGAGCTAGTTTCGGGCTGAGACTGTCAATCCAGCGACAAAGCTCTGTTGCAGGGTCGAGTAGTCGGCGAGGAACTCCGTGAGCACGTAATTCTTCGATCGCTAATAGCAGGTCGGCACTAGCGATTTCTAGGCTCAGACTGTCTGCGGTACGGTCTGGCAAATTATGGGCTTCGTCGACGATTAACAAGGTGCGCCCCGGCTCGAAGCCCAGAGCTTCCATGAAGACAGCTTTGCTATCGGGGGAAAAGACGTAATTACTGTCGCCGATCCATATCTCGGAAAAAGGTAAGCATGCTTTGGTCAGCGAGTAGGGGCAGATGCCTGTATTTGCACCAATCTCTTGGGCACGGGATAATTCTACAGTACCATTCTCAAATAGTTCTGACGCTCGAATGTCGGACTCTCGCCAATTTTGGCCTAGCTCATCATCACAGCGCATATCACCTGTGCAAGTATGGCGTTCACTGTCAATCCGATGCTCATTGCGATTTCGCATCTGAATGTAGCGAAGGTCGTGGCCAATCATTTGCTTGAGTTGGCGGATCGTCTCAAGCTGACCGGTCGATTTACTGCTTAGATAAATACAACGCTCGTAAATGCCGTTTTGCATGTGTTTCAGCGCGTGTTCTAGGACGATTCCAGTTTTACCGAAGCCAGTGGGTGCCTGCGCGAGAACATGGCGCGATTGGAGTGCGGCATTTTGTAGTGTTTGGAAAAGCTCGGTTTGCCCGACTCGTAGGGTATCGAACGCAGGCCTAATCTGAGCCTCACGCAAGCGGTTTAGGCTTCCAAGGCGTTCATCTAAGAATGGGACTAGTTGATCGAGTTGCCGTTCAAAGATCATATTCTCCGACGATTCTAGCGATACAGATTGAATTGCACCGTTTTCAATGTTGATGAACTGGACTTCCGCGGTGATTAACTGACCGGAATACTCGGGGAGCACTTCGAGCATTGCTCGATAGCTCGCCGCTTGGGCAAAATAGGCGGGGTATTCCGCAAGCAGGGTTTCGTCTGCCGTGGGTAGGGGCTTGCGTGTAGTTTT
>JAKVCM010000029.1 GCA_022448605.1 Puniceicoccaceae bacterium
GCGAGCACACCATAGGGTTTGGTCACTCCATTACCGTCACCAGCCGCACCGTGGCAAGCTGTGCAGAAGATCGCATATTTCTCTCTCCCCTGCTCTATAAGCTCATAAGTGACATTAAGAGGAAGTGTTTGCGCGAAGGAACCATCCACATTTTCACCATCATGGTAGACCGTGTCACCGAGGTATTCGTCCTCAAAGTCTTTGGAGAAAACTTCCGCATGATTGAAATAGTTTCCACGCGCAACCGTGCCCGCAGGAATAGGGCGATCGTTACGGCCGTCGGCGAAAAACTCATTTTCGGCCTGAGGCTTGTATTTAGCTTGGCGGTCCATATCCGGAAAGACCTCTAAAGGAGGCTTCTTGCTCGTCGAACCGCGGAAACCGAGAATCGATACCGCAGCAATGACCACAAAAAGATAAATAGCTAAGAAAATACGCATGATGTCTTAGGCTGAAACCTCCTCAATGTCAGTGCCACCTATTTCCTCTAGAAATTGGCGTGTCGCTACTTTATCATATTGAGCGTCGCAAGCTTCGATCGCGATAACCAGACGGTTTCCAGATACTTCCAAGAACTGATCGCTGTTAAAAAGTGGACTGTAGTGCTGAGGAAGCAGATTCGTGATGAACATTCCACCAAGCGTGCCAAAGGCAGCGAGTAGAATCGTAAGCTCATACATAATTGGGAATGGAAAGACTGGACTAAAGAAAGGCTGGGCACGAACGATCAGCGGGTAATCATAGGCATTCATCCACCAGACCATAAGAAGACCCAAAGTGAATCCAGTAATGCCACCCAGGAAAGTAAAAACAGGCACCTTTGAGCGCGGTTGACCTTGCGCTTCCGGCATACCGTGGACTGGAAAGGACGAATAAGTGTCCCAGTTTTTGTAGCCGGCGTCTCTAATCTTCTCAGCCGCGTGAAAGAATGAAGGCGTATCGGGAAACGAAGCAATGATTCCGTATTTTTCAGTCATTAGTGTTGATCTCCTTTCTCGTCGCCTTGGTGACCATGTGGATCGGCCTCTGGCATGACGAATTTAACCTCCGCAATTGGCATAAGTGGGAGGAAGCGTAGGAAAAGAAGGAAGAGCACACTGAACAAACCAAAGGTGCCAAAGAAGGTCAGAATGTCGACGATAGTCGGCGCGTAGTAGCCCCAGCTTGTTGGCAGGAAGTCATTCGCTAGCGATGTGACTGTAATCACAAAACGCTCGAACCACATGCCGACATTGATGAAAATCGACATGATCCAAACAAGGGCTGCATTTGCGCGCACCTTCTTAAACCAAAAGAGTTGCGGGGTAAATACATTACAAGAAAACATCATGACGTAGGCCCACCAGTATTGACCAAAAGCACGATTGATGAAAGCGAAGCTCTCGTAAGGATTGGCTCCATACCATGCGATAAAGAACTCCATGATGTAAGCGTAGCCAACAATCGAGCCGGTGCCCAAACAGATCTTACACATGTTGTCGATATGACGCTGCGTGATCAAATCGTGCAAACCATAGAGAGCGCGGAGCGGTAGCATGAGTGTCAACACCATGCCGAAACCTGAGAAAATCGCACCTGCCACAAAGTATGGAGGGAAAATGGTGGTGTGCCAGCCTGGAAGCACCGCAAGAGCGAAGTCGAAGGAAACGATCGTGTGAACGGAAAGAACGAGCGGCGTTGAGAGACCTGCTAAAACGAGGTAGGCCATTTCATAGTTACGCCAGTGGTTACCCGCATTACGCCAGCCCATTGCAAGTATCGCGTAAAAGTTTTTACGGAAGTGATCCATCCCTTGGGCAAGCTTATTGGCGATGGAACCGCCGCCCTCGTAGACCCCTTTATTCAAACGTTGGACCGCACGGTCACGGAGCACACCGAGGTCGGGAATCATACCCATGTACCAAAAGAGCACAGAAACGGTTCCATAAGTGGAGACCGCAAATACGTCCCACTCTAGTGGCGAGCGGAACTGCGGCCAAATTACATTAGAGTTGGGAATCGGAAAGAGCCACCAAGCAAACCAAACACGACCTACATGGAAGAGAGGGAAAATGCCGGCACAAACCACCGCGAAGATAGTCATGGCCTCCGCAGCACGGTTAATCGAGGTCCGCCATCCCTGCTTTAACAAACAAAGCACGGCAGAAATGAGTGTTCCTGCGTGACCAATACCAATCCAAAAAACGAAGTTAACAATCGCCCAACCCCAATTGATCGGATTTGCCAGTCCCCAGACACCTACACCAGTACTGACAAGCCAAAGGAGGCCAAGGCCCGTAAAAGATGCAGTCATCAATGCGACCGCCATGCAAATCCACCACCAGGTGGGTGTCTTTGTCTCAACAATGCGGCAAATCTTATCAGTCACCCAATTAAAGTCACGATTGTTAGTGACGAGGGGCTGCTCTTGGAGATCAGTGGGCTGCACTTTAGCCAGCAAAGCGGCCTGAGTCGCATCCATTGAACTATCTTGAGTCGTCGCTGCCATTAGAATAGGTTTTTACTGTTAAATTAATGAGTTACCGGAGCGGCCTGATGTTTATAAGAGGAGTGATCATCGTGATCGGAGGCGCTGGCAGCACTTCCGTAGCGCTCTTTATACTGAGCATAAGCGTAAGGTTTCTTGTAGGCGTCGGGCATCTTCGGATTAGGATTACGCAAACGCGCTAAATAAGTCGTGCGTGGGCGCACGTTTAAGTAACCAAGAACTGAATAGTTACGGTCGCTCGCTTTCATTTTAGACACTTCCGAGTTTGCGTCAGAAATGTCGCCAAAGGTAATCGCATCCGTTGGGCAAACCTGCTGACAGGCAGTCTTGATCGTGCCATCGGCAATCTTGATGTTACCACTCGCACCAGCGATACGCTTCTGATCTATCTTAGCAGCTTCAATGCGCTGCGTGCAGTAGGTACACTTTTCCATGACACCACGCATGCGCAAAGTGACGTTTGGATTCTTCTGCATCTTGTGCAGCTCAGGCTCATCCACGGGTCCTAAGGGGCCCTTGTAGAACTCGCCAATCTGGCGCTTGTTCCAATCGAAGAAATTAAAACGACGCACCTTGTAGGGGCAATTGTTCGCACAGTAGCGAGTACCGACGCAACGATTGTAGGCCATCACGTTGAGGCCTTGGTTATCGTGCACAGTTGCGTTGACGGGGCAAACTTGCTCGCAAGGCGCATTCTCACAATGCTGACACATCATGCCCATGAAGGAGACTTGAACATCCTCTGGAACTTCGGTTTGGTCATATTTCTCGGCAGAGAAATAACGGTCGATCCGCATCCAGTGCATTTCGCGACCGCGGAGGACTTGGTCTTTACCGACAATAGGAATATTGTTCTCGCTTTGACAGGCGACCACACAAGCAGTGCAGCCCGTGCAACTGTTCATGTCGATGGCTAGACCCCACTGCTGTATGTCAGGGAATTTGGCGCGGGCTTTTTCGCCCTGCCATACTTTAACGTTGGGCGCGGGATCGGCAAAACTCGGATGCTCGTAGGCGGAATTACCGCGATACTGCCCAGTCGACTTCTCTTGAAGTGATTTGTTGTCGTCCTTGCCATAGTTAGCTGGAGCGTGCGACTCGACGCCCATCCTTTTGGCGAAGTCATGGTGCTTTTTGTAATAGTCAGCGTTGCCCTCGCGAATGATCGCGCGGCCTTCCATCGACCAGTGCTCTTGCGTATTCGCAATTTCGTGGTGCTCGTTGGTCAGCTTAAGCGATGCGCCGGAGGTAATACCTTGGCTCTTCGAATCACGGACGCTGTAAGCATTAAAACCTACGCCCATGCCGACACGACCCACTACTTCACGACCCATACCAAGTGGCAATACAAGGGTGTAATTGGCCATGCCAGGCACGACGTGAATAGGTGCCTTGACAGTGCGACCGTTGATCAGAAGCTCAGCTAGGACAGCTTGCTCTTTACCGCGTTTAAATTCTGCCTTATTGTTTTGCAAGTTACCCTTCGCACCCTTGAAGAACTCGCTTTCGCTATTCATAGGCTTCTTGTTAGGGAAAATCTGGACCCCTTGTGACTCCTCCAATTCCTTAGCAAGACGCGGACTGATCATGATCGCATTGTCCCAAGTCAGTTTGGTTATCGGATCGGGGCACTCCATCATCCAGCCATTGTTGGCGAAGCGTCCGTCGCTAGCGTGCGAACTAGCCGTAAAGCGAACTTCGAGCTCTAAAGCGCTGAGAGTAGGCGCTTCTAATTCAGAAGCATCGATCAAGTTTAAGTCAACGGAAGCAAGCTTAGTCGACCTGAAAGCAGAACCTTTAAGGACACCATCGCTTAAAAATTTGTTAAAATCAGTCCCACCCTGCTCCGCAAAAGTCGCTTGAACGATCGAATAAGCATCCCTCGTTTCCACACCTGCGAGGTGAGCAAGCACTTCCAGCTCATTAAAGGTAGGAAAGAGCGGTTCGATCATCGGTTGCACCGGCACGAGCGTGCCGTCGAACGTGCGACCATCGCCCCAAGTTTCGAGGTAGTGGGAAGCAGCGACCATTAGGGAGGCGGCTTGTGCAGTTTCGTTTTTATCAGTTCCGAAGTAGATACTTTCCTCTGCCTTGGTTTGAGCCGTAACCCAGTCAAGATCGACTGGCGCGTTGTATACGGGGTTACCACCAAGGATCACCAGTGTCTTTACATTGCCTTCGTTGAGGCGAGAAACCGCATCCGAAATACCCAATTCGGCTTCAGCCACTTCGATGAAATTGATCGGCGCTGATAAGGCTTTGTTAATCGCGATGACAATGGCGTGTACGGACTGTGGTAAATGCTCACCTGCAATGATGAGCGCGTGGCTCTTGTTCGCGGCGAGGTCAGCAGCGCACTCCTTGACCCACTTAGTATCGATGTCAAGTGAAGCGGCGGTCTTCTTAACCGCGGCAGGAAGACTTAAGCCGAGGGCGGCACCGAGTTGAGCAATAAATGCACCCATCTGGCTACTGCTTAGACGGAGGCGGTGATCGGCCATGGAACCTGTCGAAGTCAATGAGCTTTCGACCGAATAAAGGCGGCTCATTTTACCAGCATCCTTTGAGTCTTTGACCTTGCGGGTCTTGACGAAATCACGAGCAAATCCGATTGAAGCATCGGCATTAAGAAGAAAGTCTGCGTCAAGTGATAGTATGCGCTTAGCCTTACTAAAATCAGGAATGGCCCGTAGTGTTTTACCAGATACAAGTTTAGCCGCTTTTTCGGAGTTGCTTTGATCGATGGCGGCATACTCCGCCCATGTGGCTTCTGGGAAAATTTCTTTGATCTGCTCGACAAGCTTTGTGCGGCTAGGAGAAGTACTAGGTTCCGCCAAGAAGACGAGGCCCATACCTCCATCCACAAGGTGTGTTTTGTTAATCGCAGAGAGTCGGTCGCGCACAGCAGTTTCACTGATACTACTTTTACTTGCACGGTCAGGATCGTAGAGATCAAGGATACTGGCCTGCGTGTAGACAGAAGTCGCACCACCGTAAGGGCTATAACTAGGATTGCCCTCAATTTTGATTGGGCGACCGGATTGGGTTTCCACAATAACTGGCACATTGTCGCGAGCACTTGGCTGCGAGGATGTGTAATATATGGGCACACCTGGAATCACATTTTCCGGCTGCTTAGAGTAAGGGAGAATGACTTGCTCAGGGCGACGGCAACCTGTCATGCCAAGACCCGCTAGGCCAAACGATGCGGCCATGACCTTCATGAATTGGCGACGGTTGACACCTTCCATTTCGGAAGCACCTGCGGGGAACTCACGCTCGACCCAATCCTTGAAGGCAGGAGTTTCAGCGAGATCGTCGAGGCTCTTCCAATAACGGGGACCTGAAAATTCGGAGTTCTTCATTGCTTCTAGTAAAATAATCAACGGTGACAGCCAGAACAGCTTTGTGGTGGGTTGACTTTCCAGTCGTGCACAAAGCCCACGGCTTCCTTGTTAAATTCTTCGGTATCGGGGCGTTCCCAATCCAGATTATAAACTTCCTCCGGCGGACGGATGTATTCCTCGGGGTTACGGTGGCACTCCAAGCAGAAACCCATGCTTAATGATTTTGAATGCTGGACCACATCCATCTCATGCACACTGCCGTGACATTCCATGCAACTGATACCGCGATTCACATGAACTGAGTGATTAAAATAGACATAGTCTGGCGTCTTATGAATGCGAACCCATGGTATTGGTTCGCCCGAGTCGTAGCTATCACGAACGGGCGCCAAGATGGGATCGTTCTTTCGCACCATACTATGGCAAGTCATACAGACTTGGGTCGTCGGAACATTTGAGTGCGCCGCACGATCCACAAACGTGTGGCAATAGCGGCAATCAATCTCTAATTGACCAGAATGGAGTGCATGACTGAAAGCGACTGGCTGCGTAGGCTGATAACCGACCCGAGTATACTTAGGAGTTGCATAATATGTAACGCCAAGGACGACTGCAGTTTTGATCAGGATAATTCCAACAATTACCTTAATCGGGATCGTGTTAACCCATTTTGGAAATACATTTGCCATTACATCTAGTTAAAAAAATCGTATAGCTTATGGATCGTAAAAGATCATAGGATATAACAAAAGCTAGACCTTGCGCGCAACCGCACCCTCGGCTTTGCGAACCCGTGCCATCGCGCTATTAGGTGTGCCCTGAGTGGCTGTGGTGCTTTGACTAGCTTGATTTTTTCGGGTGTTTAATTGTGCAGTCGACGAGACCGCAAAAACACCGGTGATTGCCAGTACTGCGCGTTTAAGAAAACTTTTTCGATTAGTAGTCGTTTTGCTATCCATGCGTCCTAAAATGGACATGTTAAAAGTGCCTCTAAATACCATGGCAAATGTTTTTTCGCAACCAGTTTACACCGTTTTTGTAGATTTCTAGGATAATTACAGCTAATGAGTTTCAGTCGCATTTAAAAAGCTATTCAATAGCCCTCTAACCCGCTTAAACACTGGGATCAGTATAAGTGCAGACAAGGTAAAAATCATACATCGTTGAGACTGGGCGAAATCTTAAAGTGTATTAAATAAGCAACTTGCATAGAGCTTATTAGTCTAGCTGCTTAAATCTGAGCTCAATGTGCTTTGATTCTTGAATGCCCGCTGAGTGCGCGCGTAGCGACCCAAAAACTTGAGACTAACATAGTCAAGGCAGCGGCGACCGGATGTAAGATACCCGCAGCGGCTAATGTCATACCAATGATGTTATAAACAAGGGCATAAAGCAGATTCCTACGGAGCTTTCTGAGGATGGCACGCGACAAATTGACTGCCTGCGGAATCACCTCAAGTTGATCATCTGACAGTTGACCCATCGCGACAGATCGGGTCAACCCCGAGCCAGAGTTCATCGCAATGGAACCACTAGCCTCTAACATCGCGGCGACATCATTGATACCATCACCTACAAAAAGAGGCGACTCCCCTGCTCCCGACGATTCACGGACTCGCTTAACTTTATCTGCTGAACTTAAGCCCTGTTCGATTTTCACACCCGGATGCAGTGAGAGCTCGGGCAAAGGATCCCCCGTCAAAATATGTGAGCGAATTTCCAGAGCATCCAAATCTGCCCAGATTTGATTGACTCCCACCCGTAGTCTCTCGCCCAAGACCAGACATGCCACCACTCGTCCATCAAGATATACAAAGACACGCCGCCCCTTCGTTTCGTGCAGCCCTTTGACCACCACTTCGATCGCCTGCTCCGATACAGCTAGGCTAGCCTCACCTACTTGGAAACGATGCCTCACCTCATCCGCGACCAAGTCATAAGCGATCCCTTGCCCTACAATCATCTGCAAATTCTGTAGCTCGCAGCTTCCATCAATACATTCAGACTTTAAATATTTAGTGAGCGCCCGCGCCACAGGATGTTCAAGTCCAGACTCAGCCGCCAAGACCGACGCCAACAATTCTTTTCGCTTGATTGGTAAGTCTGTATCCACCCAGAGTTCAGTCACCCGAAGAACAGACTCACTCAAAGTGCCCGTCTTATCAAAAAAGACACGCCGCGTCCGCGCTAGAGCATCAATGAAAGCCCCATCACGGCTCACGAGTCCGAGTTGAGCCAGCCGAAAGAGTCCCTGCGAGATCGCCACAGGGGTAGCCAAACCCAGCGCGCAAGGGCATGCCACCAGCAACACCGCCATGCTATTGAGCAACGCATCCATCCAAGTGCCCGTTAGCCCCCAAAAGAGCGCTGTCGCCGCACTTACAGCCACCACAATCGGCAAAAATATCCGGACCAAATCATTGGCTTGCGTCTGTAGTTCTGAAGGCCGACAGTCGGCCCCTTCCACCGTTTTTAAAATTGCATCTAGCTCCCGCGTCCCCGCACCCTGTTCAACCACAATTTCAAAGCGGCTATCCACCGCCCAAGCACCCGCACGCACACGATCGCCCGCACGCCGCACGACCGGCAGCGGTTCACCCGTCAAAGCAGTTTCTTGCACATAGCCGACGCCACTTTGAATAATACCGTCCACAGTAAAAGGACCCCCTGGCTCCACCCGAACTATAGCGCCCACCAAGACCTCGTCTAAGGAGCACTCTTGCCAGTCGCCCTGCTCCAACTGCACGGTCACCCAATCAAATCGCTCCCGCAGACGCGCACTTTCTAACTTCATCTTGGCCTGCGAACGCTCGCTTAGCATCCGCCCAAAAGTGAAGATCGCGATCACAATGGAGACCACCTCGTAGTAAACACTACCCTGCCCCGTAAGAGAGGCGACCAGCGAACCAAAAAAGGCTCCCAATAGGCTGAGTGTAAAAAGCCCCTCGATCGAGAGACGTCGCCCTTGGAACATTGCCAGAGTAGAAGTAAAGAGCGGCCCTCCCAAAAAGGCCATCACCGCAAGCGCAGAAAGAATCAGTCCGCCATGCAAAATCCAATAAGCCATCGAAGCAAAAGGCGGTGGTGTCATATTTAAGGCCAAGGATAGCACCATCCCCTGCCCCGCAAAGACCCCCGCAATTGCGATCCGCAACCAAGCCCGTGAGTGCTTTAGGTCTAATTCATCACAAGCACTTTCCGCACAACAGAAACCCGTGGGCTTAAAAGAGGACGCTGAAGAGAGTGGGTACATAAATTAGAATACTTGCGCATAAATCAAAAAGACGTCCAGCCTCGGGGTGAAATTTGTGAGACTTTCCTAGCTTTTTTGCACCTGAGCTCTTATAGTAACCTAATCTTTGTCTTCATAATCTTTGAATAAATAACACCATTATTCTTTGCGTCACACTATCCCAGGCTTACTTCGTTGAGGGTTTGAGCGGGGCTCGACAAGTGATTGCGCAGTAAATGTCTGTTGTCGTGGAGGAAGTTCACCTTAGCTCTGAGAACAACCGCAAAGAGGATACAAAAACAGCCCTCAATCAGTATTTCGCTCTCTTTGAATCCTTCACAAAAGATTCGTAAAAGGTTCTTTAGGAGAGATCGGTCTATTCGGACTGGATGCGGCTAGTCTTTGGTTGATATCGCTGGAATACGAGAATACTAAAGAACAGTTCCACTTTTAAAAATTATCTCACCCCCAACCTAACATGACTTATATCGAGAAAACCCTGTCATCTAAAGAATCGATCCAATTCTCCTTTGAGCTGCACTGGATTGCGTGGCTACCCCTAGTAGGATGGCTACTTCTAGCGCTGCCGACCTTTGGGATCACTTTATTGATGGCGGGCTATGAATACCTGCGAATAAAATGTATTGAACAGGCAGTGACCAACCGACGTGTCATTTTTAAAAGGGGCATTATTAGTCGTCATACGGAGGAGATGCTTTTGAATTCGGTGGAAACGGTGGAGATCCGCCAATCTATTTGGGGCCGAATCTTAGGCTAAGCGACCATTATGATAACGGGTCGTGGCGAGAGTGATTTGCAATTAAAATGGATGCAAAAACCGCTCGAAGTGAAGCGGGCTATCGAAGACAACTTACATCAGCCCTAGAGGCATTGCCTCAAAAGGGCATACGGACTTTTATATTTGTTGGAGAAATAGATTAGCTAATAGGTAGCTAACGGCTTTCCAATTAACTTAAACTTATTGTGAGCCAGTTGAAAACTGCCAGAGATCACCGGTTTGGATTGATTGCTTTGCCGTTGGGACATGAGCGTCCACTCGCCAATAATAGGTGGTTTCAGGTTTAAGCTCCTTAGGTGTGACGATATTTGTTTCTAAGTTTTTAATCTGAGCTATTTCTACCAATGACTCGGGCGACTCTCCCATAAGGATACGATGATATGTAGAATTATAAGCTTCCAGGAACATAATGTCTGCATTTAGGGGGACCTCATTACCGCCGTCCTTAGGTACAGGAGAAGAAGCCTTTGTAGTCTTTCGTCCAGGTATCCAATACCTAGGAGCACCATATTCATAAGCCCCTATATCAGGTGCATCGCCAATGATATTATGTTCCTTGTAATTACTAATTGCGCTGGGTAGATCCTCCTTTTTCACGCGAGCGCCTGAATCAACAAGAGGTGAATTCTTCTTGGGACGAAAGTCGTAGTTTTTCGGGTCACGCAGATAGATCCAGCTTGCGCCTGGGGTAAGCATATTACTGTCTGACTTACCTGGTATCTCTGTAGCTAGTGGAGGCGCGTAGCCATCGCTCTTGACTCGTCCGGGCGCGTCTAAATTCCAGGAGCGATTTTTGATTGTCGCTATATTATTACGGGTAAGGCTGTCCATATTTCCCATGATATCGTGCATAGCTCTGTATCCTTGAATAGATAGGGTGACCTTCTCTTCTTCAGGGACGGGATAACTAGAAGAGTTCATTACAGTATTATTTAAGACTAGATGGCGATCGCCTTTAATTTGATTAGTCATCGTGTTCCAGCTTACATTGTTCATGCAGACGCCATCTCCATAAACATTTCCATCAGGCCTAAAAACCAGCTCGCCGTGGTAATCGAATCGAAGCCCTTGTCCGTTTGTATCGTGCGACCAATTATATGCGACTCGAGTGCCCGCATGTTTGGTAGTGCCGACATTGATAGCGGATCCATCATGCTGCAAGTTTCCAGAATCCGTAACACGATTCAGTTCAATAACAGAACCATTATCTATTGCTCTTATGCCCTCACAATTACCACCTCGCTGGACAGTATTTCTACGAAATATCGCGTTCTTACCAAACATTACGGAACCGGATCCCCCGTTTGAGTTAACCTGCCATTCAATATCTGAAAAAAGCGAGTTTTCGATT
>JAKVCM010000003.1 GCA_022448605.1 Puniceicoccaceae bacterium
CTACCTAGACGCCCTCGGTCAGCTCGATCAGATCTGCGGTGCAGCAAGCGCAAGCTACATTAACCACCCAAAAGTCATCCAAGGCGTCGAATCGGGGGACATACAAAGCATCCAATCGGGGCAAAAGCTAGATATCGAGCGACTCCTTCTACTTCAACCAGATTTAATACTCACTACAAACATCGGCGAGGGGCAGATGGACGTTTACCCACAAATGCAACGTGCTAGCCTGCCCGTCGTCTTGACTGCGGACTATATGGAGCACCATCCACTCGCTCGTACTGAGTGGCTGAAATTCCTTGCCGAGTTCTTCAAGACCGAGGATCACAGTAACGAGATCTTTAACTCGATCAAAGCTCAGTATACTGGCTTATTAGACAAAACGAAAGGTATCGACGAACGACCCAGTGTATTCTGTGGTGCTCCCTATTCTGGTTCATGGCACGTGCCGGGGGGCGATAGCTTTATTGCTAGCGCGATACAGGATGCGGGTGCTCACTATCTCTGGGCAGATGATTCTAGCCGAGGCAGCCTTCCGCTCGATACCTAACGCGTTTTCCTCAGAGCCGCAGAAGCCGACTACTGGATTCACCCCAGCCACTACCGCAGCCTCAGCGAACTCTTCAACGCCGACCCGCGCTTCGCTAAATTTGGTGCTGCGCAGATCAGCCAAGTATTTAATAACACCCGCCAAGTTAGCAAAAACGGTGGCAACAACATCTGGGAACGAGGCATCGTCCACCCCGAAGAAGTCTTAGCTGACCTCATTAAAATTTTCCACCCCGACCTAATGCCTGAACACGAGCTCATCTACTACGAGAATTTGCAATAAATGTGAGTTTTCATTGGCCAACTAGCACCTTGGTATCAGATTGTAAGCATTGCGCCAACTATCGTGACACAGTTAAAAACAGCGACTTCCAAAAGGCTTGTGGGCTTTACCCTCATTGCGGTGGCGACATTTACCATGATCCTACTGAGCATCTGCTTGGGTAGTGTGAACTTTTCGCTGAGCGAAGTGCTGCAGACTCTGCTCGGTCATGGCGATGCCAATGCAGTGCACCGTCAAATCATCCTCGATTTCCGGCTACCACAGGTGCTCACCGCCTTGCTTTCTGGTGCAGCCCTCGGCACGGCCGGACTGCTAATGCAGACGGTCTTTCGAAATCCTTTGGCTGACCCCTTTGTTTTGGGGGTCAACTCAGGCGCCAGCTTGGGGGTGGCCATCGTACTACTCGCAATAGGTCCAATTGGCTTGAGCTTAACCGACGGCCTCGCTGGCTCGGGGCAGATGCTCTTGATATTCGCCTCAAGTGGCGGCGCGGCAGCAACGCTCTTTATCGTGCTGTTGCTCTCGCGTAGGGTAGACATCATGTCTGTGCTGATCATTGGCCTAATGATCAGCTATACGATTGGGGCTTTAGTTAGTATACTCATGTTTTTCAGCATGGCGGAGCGCTTGCAGTCCTTCATCAATTGGTCTTTTGGCGACTATGGTAACGTGAGCTGGTCGCAGATGTGCTACTTTGCACCCGCGATTCTAGGTGGCATAGCCCTCAGTTCTTTATTTATAAAGCCGCTCGACGCACTGCTATTGGGCGAGCGTTACGCAGAGAGCGTGGGCACGCAGACGAAACAAGTGCGCTTCTTTGTACTACTCGGCGCATCCCTACTGGCAGGCACAGTAACGGGCTTCTGTGGACCGATCGGTTTTCTTGGAATCGCTGCGCCGCACCTCAGCCGCTATCTATTCCAGACAAATAATCACCAGGTGCTGATCCCTGCTTCCATTCTTGTCGGCGCCTTCCTCTCAGTCTCGGCCGACTTTGTAGCACGTGGTCCAGGCCTCGACGTGGTCTTGCCTCTGAATGCAATCACGGCGCTCATCGGTGCACCCGTGATCATAGCGGCGCTGGTTAAACAAGGTAAAATGAAGCGACTTTTCTAAGATGGGAGCGCAAGTAAAAATCACAGCAAAGCAGCTAAGTATCGGCTATCAACATAGTGCGAGGGAGACTATAGTAGCTAGCGGGCTCGACTGCTCGCTTTGTGGTGGTGAGCTCGTCTGCTTACTTGGCCCCAATGGAGCTGGTAAATCCACTTTAATACGGACGCTTGCAGGAATGCAGAAACCGTTGGCGGGAGAGCTACGACTCTCAGGCAAAGCAATGAGCGAAATCGCACCACGTGAACGCGCACGGGCGGTCAGTGTGGTGCTGACGGACGCGATGCCCTCAGGTATGATGGACGCTTACTCTCTAGTCTCTCTCGGACGACACCCCTACTCCGGTTGGTTTGGTGGGCTGACCGCGCAAGATCGTGAGCGCATCGAATGGTCTATCGTCGCTGTCGGTGCCGAACCACTAGCCAATCGCCAAGTGTCCGAACTGAGTGACGGCGAACGGCAGAAAATGTCGGTCGCCCGGGCGCTGGCGCAGGAGGCAAAACTGATGCTGCTCGACGAACCAACGGCCTTCCTAGACCTGCCGCGGCGCGTGGAGCTGATGTCGATCCTGCGTGATCTGGCGCATCGCGTAAATCTGGCATTACTATTTTCAACTCACGACCTAGACCTAGCACTACGATTTGCGGACAGAGTCTGGTTGATGACGCTGGAAGGCAACTTATTACAAGGTGCCCCCGAAGCACTGGCACTGAACGGACAATTTGCGGAAGTTTTTGCCAGTGAGAATTTAGACTGGGATGCAAGCTCTGGCAGCTTCTGCGCTCACCCGGTCACGAGCCTAAAGGTTATATTAGAAGGCCAAGGTATAGAGCAAGTGTGGACACAGCGCGCATTGGAGCGATTAGGCTTTGGAATTGCACAGGTTAATGAAGAGGCAGCCTTTTCTCTGAAAGTGAATAAGAATACGTGGGAGGTAGAACGATTCGGCCTCAATCAGAATTTTAAAAATATTGAATCCTTGATCGAGTGGATAAACTCAGTGGATTGGCAAGATTAGAGCTCATATTCTTATTCAGCTTGTAAATTTAAGCGCCAGAAACGTGCCGATTGGGAGTCCACAGGTAAACGTAGCCGCATTTCAAAACACCTTTCGTTAACTTCTGAAATTGGAATAACATCTAGCATTTCCGGCACCCACTCAGTCCAACCATTAACATCCGACAAGTCGCTAATGCTTTCGACCGATAAATCAATCTGTGCACGACGGTCGACGCGAATCGTCCATACGAATGCGTCCTCTAAAGCCACAAGTGGGTAGCGCACATCATCGTCTGCACGGTGTGGATCTGTGCCCGTTAGATACTCCTCCAGATCAGTTTGCCCATCTTTATCACTGTCGTGTGACGCAGAGCCACTGATTCCATTCAGTGACTGCCAGCCATCAAAACTAAGCGGCGCATCCTCTGAATTGACTGCTACAATCGCGAAGTCGACGAGGACCTCATCCGCCGGAGCGTAAGTGATTCCCGACTGAGTGCCGCCGTTTTGAACGGCTCGAAGCGTCACTTCTCCCGCAACGGGGCCACTGGCAAACAAGTGAGACAATTCACCGACAAACGCATCCTCGGGACCTTCTTCGACGAACAAGCTGACCGGCAGACCACTACTGGACACAGCCGTGAATGCGACGCCCGTAACTGCAACTAACTGATTTGATGGTGGCACAATAAAAATGTGCTGAAGCTCGTCCGCGACGTAAAAGTTCTGAACGATAGGTAATGCTGCCGAATAGCTCTCGTCCCCCGACTGAATCGCCTGCACCGAAACTAAGCCCAAGCCAGTAAAATTGAGTTCTGCACCGTCAAGAAGCGCTGGGCCACTGACCACCTCAAAAGTCACTGCGAGCCCGCTGCTCGCTGTGGCCTCCAGGCCAACCGCAACATCGGCGAACCGCTGATTACCAATTGGAGAAAAATCAATCGTTTGTGATGCCCCTGACGTATCAAGCTGGTGAATCACAGCGACCGCATCCAAGTCAAAACCAGCACTGCCTGTTGTCGGATAAGGATCATAGATAATAGAGCCCTGATTTTCAGTAAAACGCAGAGCGGAGTATTGACTGCCATCGCCGACAACATCGATCAAGCGGATGTAACGGATGTTGTCAAAATCGACCTCATCAAAATTTGCCAACAAATCGGCGCTATAGGAGGAAGGAAACAAACTCGAATCCAGCAAGCTGGCTGCATGTGCCGCCCGGATCTCGGCAAGGTCAAATGGCGTGCCATAGCCCGCGCGATATTTACCAGCAAAACCATGTATCTTTTTGGCATCGATCGTGCCGAAACCGCCCACAGGACTCGGGGTCTGGGAGAAGTTAGGGAAGCGCAAAAAATGAATACCATCCGAAGAAACCTCTACCCAGGCTAATTCTAAAAACTGATTACTGAAACTATTCTCAAACACCGCAAAATCAGCACCTGTGCCATCAATAATTGGCTGCTGAAACTCTAGTGTAATTTCCCCTCCACGCCCAAGGCATACTATATTGAATGATGTGCCTTCTGCCGCTCCAAGCCCCTTAGTGGCATCCTGCCAGACAGGATCAACATTCGTCCCCGCAGTATAGCTGGCTACCGTCGTCGCCCAAGCCACGATAGCGGCATCATCTTTCGCAACCGCTGTTGTAGTTGCAGTTCCCACCACATCAGCATAGGGATATGAGGGTGGAAAATTAAAACTCGCTTCCTCGGCAAAAGCACCCTGAGCGGTAGTCAAAGCTACAAGGATGAATAGAAAAAAAAATTTCATATTAGAACCCGGCACTCAGTCCAACGATTAAACTCCTTCCAGCTGCGGGATAATAGCCACCTAGATAAGCAGTCGATACATGTTGATGATCCAACAAATTATTCACACGCACGAACAACTTCAAATGCTGCTTAAAGTCGTAAGCCACCTGGGAATCAAAAGTCACATAAGGGGGTAGCTGACTTAAGGAGTTATAGTAATCGCCACCGACATAACGCGCCCCCATAAAGTCCATCGAAAGGGAGACGCGCAGGTCCTCGATCGGCGCCACCCAAGCCTGCGAGACAGCGTTAAACTCAGAAACAAGCGGCACACGATTACCGGCAACACCACCGTATTGCAGCCTTGCATCCACAATCGAGCACTGGCTTGATGCCCCCCAAGATTTGGCCGTATAGCGAACCATCAAATCCGCACCGAGACGGCGGGTCGCACCGATATTTGTGTTTAATTTAATCGTATCATCGTAGGCGATTTCATTATCCATGGTGAGATAGAAGAACGTCGCCGAGGCTTCCCAGCGCTGGTTTAAGTATTTCACGCCAGCCTCAAAGTTATTCCCCTCCTCTGGCTCCAGTTCAGCGTTCATTGGCTTGCTTAATGGAAAGCCTTGATAGGCGGCCACCTCATCCAAAACGGGGTAACGATAAACGCGGTCGTAGCCCACCCAAATACTGAAACTATTAGTAAGCCGATAGTTCAACGAAAGTTCCCCAGCCCAGCCATCTTTTGCCAGATCATCTTTGTAGGAATCTGCCTCGACGAGATCCGCCGGGCTCTTAAAATTAGGATTGGGGTTAAAGGGATCCGTAAGAATCGGGTCGAGAGGCTCCAACTGTGACTCATTATATTTACGGTAATCGTAATCGGTGGTCGCACGTTCGTAGCGAACTCCACCACTGATCTGCGAGCGGGTCGTAAGCTCGTGCTCCGCGAATACGTAGACACCGCTCGTAGAGCGAGCGAGCGCAGCATCCGATTTCACATATTGTCGAGACTGATCAGTGTAGCTCAAAAAATCGATCGTATCGTAGAGAACATCAAAACCATAAATCACAGAGCTTTCCTCATCTCCGAATTTAAATTTCGGCGTAAAACTGAAGCCTTGTAGGTCGTTATCACCATAGATACCATCAAGCTCCCAGATTAAGTTACGACGATTGTAACCCCCATATAACTTAAATTCGCCCCACGCGCGCTGTGCTAGCCAATTAAAGCTTTGGCGGTAGTTCTCTGACTCGCTGTATTCTTCGCCACTCTGAGATTGCTGGGGGTCGTCCTCAAACTCGGGTAATGTGAGCGGTCCAGGGAATTCAACATAGCCTTCATTATAAGCGAAACTGGTATTGAACTCGTCGTCGTCCCCAAGGAAATAACCTAGGTTCAGCTTCCCCCCACGAGAGTCACTCAGTGATTGATCACGGTAGCCTTCGTCCTGCTGGTCGTTCACGCTGAGTCGGTAATAGAAATCGCCGATGCTCCCCGACCGGGATGCATCAAAATTCCGATATCCGTAACTTCCAGTAAAAGCGGAAAATGAGGATCGTGATTCGCCCCCCTTACGTGTCGTGATCTTAATTACTCCAGACAGAGCGTGATTTCCATAGAGCACATTATTTCCACCCCGCAAAACCTCGACGGATTCAATGTCGCGCAAAGAGAATTGTTGCCAATCGACATTGCTCATATCGGCATGGTTCACTTTAATGCCATCAACGAGAATAAGGACCCGCCTACCACTGCCTTCGCCAAAGCCTTGCATTGCGACTTCGCCCCCATTGCTGTTTCCATTATAAGAACGAAAGACCAGATTAGCTTCCGTATGCAACAGGTCGGGCAAACTGGGCGCTGCAGAATTTTCGATCGTCTCACGTCCAATTGTAACCACATCGGATGGTATGTCCAACGAATCCGACTCGAAATGCCAGGCACGGACGATGTATTCAGGCAATAGCTCAGCGGCTTGCGCAGTTATCGAAGCAAAGAACAAAAGAACCCATATGATCTGGAAGGAAGAGTTCACATTCAATAATCGCATAATGACCGCTGTTCTCATAGCTTAGAACAGCGGCGAGTTACCGAAACAGGAAAAACTACCTGCGGCGGCAAGCCACGCAGCCCATCGTCGCTACACCTAAAAGCAGTGCGAAAGCAGAGGGCTCAGGAACGATCGTAAAGTTGATATTATCCACAGCCATGTAGCTTGGGGAGTTTAGGCCATATGTGCCCATATCTGTTCCTGTGAAAGCGAAGGACACCTCATCTATATTTGTGAAACCCAAATTCCAAGTCTCCCAATCAGAGCTGATTTCAAAGGAATCACCGTCCCAATAAGCAAGATCGAAAGTATCTGTCACAATCATGCTACCATCACGGTAGCCTGAGGCAGTGACTCGAAAAAAATCACCCACTGCAAAATCAGTCAGTACTTTACCAAAATCTCCCTCGTAGGTGTTATCTGCATTTTTGCCGACAAACGAACTATTAGGAGTGCTTCCCGACCAACTATCGGCACCAAAAAAAAGAGCATAATATGCATAAGTTGTATTCGTGATGTCGATCGAATTTAAATTTGCTTTGGAGCCGAACTGCAAACGATCAGCCCCACCATAAGTCGATTCGTAAAAGATCCCGTAGTTGGTATCTCCAGCTCCCGCACCAGTGATAGCCGTAAATTGATTTGGATAACCCACGGAGCTACTGCCAAATGCCGTATCCGTGCGGTTGGAATAGGTGAAGCCATTCCACCAACTACTATTGTCGCTTTGCTGAAAGGTTACATCGGAGTCACCGAAGCTGGAGGCTCCTGAGCCAGTGACTACAAAATTACTTTCGGCAGACAAAACATGATTCGAGAAAGTGTAAATATTGGCGCTCAAAGACAAAGCAGCAAGCGAGCATAGAATAGTGAAAGAAATGACGTTTTTCATTGATTGGATAGTGTGGATAAAACACCACTGTTGCTGAATTTTTCGAAATATTAAATTTGTAAAAGGATAATGACTGTTAAATGTTGAGTATGAAAAATGAAGGCAAGCATTTTTGATTAATGAGAATCACTCTCAATTAATAAGATTATCCTCTTTATTGTGATGTGTTAAAATAATACAAAATAAGTTGCATCCTAGAGTGTTAAATTTTTTGCGAATTTGCTCTCACGTAGATAGAGCGTTCATCGGCAATCAGGGCAATGGCCCGAATAAATAATTTCTCCACCACCGATCTCAAAGCCTTCGGGAGCCTTTATCACAGGTAGCTGCATCTTGACAGGTAGATCAAATACCCGCTCGCATTTACGACAGATAAAATGCGGATGCTCAGCCCCAGCAGGCAATTCATAGCGTCTAGGCTGCCCAGGGAACTCAACACCTATGATATAAAAATCGGCGGTCATTTCACGAATCGCACGGTCCACCGTCGCAGACCCAAGACGATCTATTTGCCGTCTACCGAAACGTAAGATCTCATCACGCGTCAAAGGCCGCCCCGCTTCTTGCAGGACTTCCAAGATAACTTCACGTTGGCGGGTATGAATCATCGTCGATAGAAAATGAATATTTGCTTTTGCTGAGGGACAAGCACCAGGTCGATTGTTGCCACATTAGCGATGCGCTTAGAAAAATTTAAATGTAGAAGTAAGACTACCTGCAAGCTAACAAGCTGATGGCCAAGTGACGCAGGGCTGCCCAACTACTGACCCCACTACAATGAAGCATCAACAAAGACATCTTCAGCCACCTGCATATTCTCCGCGCGGGTGACAGTCTTGTTACCTTTACCGAGCACGAGCACTTTAGGTTTCCAAGATCTCGCCTCTGCCTCTTCGAGTTGTGCAAAAGACATGATGACGAGTAAGTCACCGATTTGCCCCTTGTGCGCCGCTGCCCCGTTGAGGGAAATAGTATGCGAACCCTTGGGCGCCTCGATTGCGTAGGTTTCTAGACGCTCGCCGTTGGCGATATTGGCCACGAGTATTTTTTCATTAGGTATCAAACCGATCTGCTTCATAAGCGCAGAATCAATCGCAAGACTCCCCTCGTAATGAAGGGCGCGGTCGGTAACCTCTGCGCGCAATAATTTAGACTTTAAAAGCGTAACTTGCATTTTAATAATGTGCGGGCGAATGATCAGTTTTCATAAGCCGCGCAGGTTGGGACTTTCCCACGCATTTGACAATTCAATTTTGAGTAGAATCAGGACGTATCCACCAGGTGAGTGTCAACATTGTCGCTGATACTTTCCAAGCGGAGTTGTTTAAAGATCCAAGATGCCTAAATTTGGGTAACTGCCCAACCACTTCACCAGCGGACAATGTCCTTTCAGATCATGGAGTGCGGCTTGAACTGCTTCGTCCTCGTAGTGACCGACTAGATCGATAAAGAAGTAATAGTCCCAAGCCTTCTTACGGCTGGGACGAGACTCGATTTTACTTAAGTTTATATCACGCTTGGCGAAGGCTTGCAAGGTCTTCTCCAGTGCGCCGACTTCGTCGTGCAGTGATATAACTAGGCTCGTTTTATCCCGCCCATCGCCGAGCGGTTTAGCCTGAGTTTTACCAACAATTAAAAAGCGAGTCACGTTATCGTCACGGTCTTGAACACCACGTGCTTGAATCTTAACACCGTAACGCTGCGCCGAAAGTGCACTTGCCACAGCTGCAACGCCCTCCGTTTCTTTCGCAATACGCACAGCCTCTGCAGTGCTCACATGGTCGACGACCTCCGCATTCGGCAGGTTCGCACTAAGCCATTCCCGGCATTGCCCGAGCGCCTGATCTTTAGAGCAAACTTTTTTTATCTTTTCCAATGGTGATTGCGAAATCAAACAATGCTCAATTGGCATGTAGACCTGAGAGCAGATATGCAAATCTGACTCGACCAGCATATCCATAGAATGAAAAACAGCGCCTTCGGTCGAATTTTCAATTGGGACAACTCCATAATCGGCAGCGCCCGACTCCACTTCGCTGAAGACATCGTGAATCGTCTTTGTCGCACGGTAATCGAGACTTACGCCAAAGTTAGTAATGGCTGCTTGATGCGTGTAGGTCGCTTCGGGCCCAAGATAAGTAATCACTAACTTCTTCTCCAAGGCAATCGACCCTGAGATCACCTCCCGGTAAACAGATCGGATCGTCGGGTTTTTAATCGGACCAGGATTGAGCGAGCAGACCTTTGTCATCACTTGTGCCTCGCGAGCTGGATCGTAGTAGTCGGCACCATTGGCATGTTTAATTTTACCAATCTCACCAGCGTGTTTCACGCGCTGATTCAAAAGATTAACAATCTCAAGGTCGAGCGCGTCGACAATGGCAGGTTCAATCGCCTTTGCGGTGGGATCGAGCCCCGCGGTCATAAGAGCCCTATAAATCGCCTGTAAAGTCTCATCGGAGAGAGGCCCCTCATTGAATTTGGCCACCTTGGCAAGCACGGCCGATTCATCGGCGCCACCATCACTCACGACACGCATATTGAGTAAGTCGACAACTTGATGGTCGATCGCGTCAATTGCATCGCGACATTCTTGTAGCTTCGTGCTTATATCTTCGGACATTTGCTTATGGGCATGTAATATCTAATAAAATTCAAACTCGGGTTTAATGACGGCTGCCTAATCAGGCGCAGCATCGCTCTCTGCGTTTTCCAGTTGCCAGTCAACTTCAACAAACTTCTCGTCAAGTGGTAACTCATCTGGCCTTGGCTCTTTAGACAGGCCAACATCTTCGTCTGAAACTTCTTCGGGCTCCTCCTCACTACGGCGCATCCAATCATCGATCTGATGGTTAGTGAGCACGTCGGATGCAGGTAGCGCATCTAGTTCTTTAATTCCTATAAATTCAAGAAACTTTTCCGTAGTGCCATATTGAATAGGTCGGCCAGGCAGTTCGGCTCTGCCAGTCACTAAAACGAGTTCGAGTTCGATCAATTTGCTAAGTGCACTGTCTACGGATACGCCACGAATCGCCTCCATCTCGGCACGCGTCACTGGTTGACGATAAGCAATGATCGACATAGTTTCCAGCGCTGCAGGGCTAAGCTTTAAAGGGCGAGGCTCCCCGCGTAATAGTCGAACAAACTCCGCATATTGTGGCGCCGTTACTATTTGATAACCCTTAGGCCCTTCGATCACTCGGTAGGCTTTATCTAGCACTTCAGCCTCGTCGGTGAGCTCTGTCAGTTTATTGCAAATCTGCGCCTTAGTGACAAGGCTCGCTTCTTGCGCGGGATCAGCTTGCTCGTCTTCCCCATCTGTGGCATCCTCCAGAGCTTGATTCAATTCCAAATGGTAGCGCGTAAAAATCTTTACCAGGTCCTTTAATGTAATTGGTTCGGCAGTCGAAAGCAGCAAGGCTTCGAGAGCCTTTTTAAGGTCAAAGTCCATAGATAAATGAAACTAACTCGGATAATATCGTGTATGAAAGTAAAAAGAGTGTTGTCGTTTGTCCTACTATTCATTGGGTTCTGCGCTTTTCTGCAACGAGAAACAACTTTCTACTCACTTTTATTTCTCAAGTATTATGGCTAAGACATCCAAACGCCCCTATTCTTCCGTCGTGGTTGACGGAAACGATCGTGCTCCAGCCCGCTCCATGCTGCGCGCTGTAGGCTTTACTGATGAAGACTTTCAAAAGCCGCAAATTGCGGTAGCAGGTTCACCCAGCGATTTGACTCCCTGCAACATGCACCTCGGCGAGCTCGCCGAGCATGCGAGCAGGGGCATCAACAATAGTGGCGGAAAAGCTGTTAATTTTAGTACGATTACTGTCTCCGACGGTATTAGCATGGGGACTAAAGGCATGCGCTACAGTCTTGTCTCGCGCGATGTCATCGCCGACTCAATCGAGACCACTGTAGCCGCCGAAGGATTCGACGGACTAGTCGCGATCGGTGGTTGCGATAAAAACATGCCAGGTTGTATGTTGGCAATAGCGCGTCTTAACAGACCCGCTGTCTTCGTTTACGGCGGCACCATCCTACCCGGCCTCTTGCCGCACGATAAAAAAGAGTCTAAGCCAATGGACATCGTCTCCGTCTTCGAAGCTATTGGTAAACACGCAAAGGGAGAATTGACCGATGAGGAACTCAAAGAAGTCGAAAAATATGCCATCCCAGGCGCCGGCTCATGCGGTGGCATGTATACTGCCAATACGATGGCCAGTGCAATTGAAGCACTCGGCATGAGCCTACCCGGCAGCTCTGCACAAACCGCCGTGGGTGAGGCCAAGCGTAAAGATTGTGAGATGGCAGGTTCCGCCGTTATAAATTTACTCGAAAAAGACATCAAACCGCGTGACATTATGACGCGCAAGGCCTTTGAAAATGCAATCACGACCTGTCTCGCGCTCGGTGGCTCGACCAACATGATTTTACACCTACTGGCCATAGCTTACTCAGCCGAGGTCGATCTTAGCATCGACGACTTCGCAGAGATTGGTTCGCGAATCCCACTGTTGGCCGATGTCAAGCCCTTCGGCAAGTATAGCATGAACCATTTGATCCGTATCGGTGGCATTCGTCCGATGATGAAGATGTTACTCGACCGTGGCCTCCTACACAGCGATTGCCTCACCGTGACTGGTGAAACCGTGGCTGAATCACTCAGAGACGTAGAGCCCTACGGAAGTTTTCCTGACGAACAAGATATTATTTACCCCTGGGACAGCCCAATCAAAAGTAGCACCCACCTGCGCATACTGCGTGGTAATTTAGCTCCAGATGCTGCCGTCGGTAAGATTACTGGTAAGGAAGGCGAATATTTCAAAGGCACTGCTAAAGTCTACGAAAGCGAAGAGTCTGCACTAATCGGGATTCTCCGCGGCGATGTCGTCGCTGGCGATGTCGTTGTGATTCGCAATGAAGGGCCTGTTGGGGGGCCTGGTATGCGGGAAATGCTCTCCCCCACCAGTGCGGTCGCAGGGCGCGGACTAATAAAAGAAGTCGCACTCATCACCGATGGGCGCTTTTCAGGCGGTAGCCATGGTTTCGACGTGGGACACATCACGCCCGAAGCAGCCAAAGGCGGCCCTATCGGTATCGTCAAGGACGGCGACATTATCGAAATTGACGCCGTCAAAAACACGATTAATGTTTTGATTGAGGATGCTGAATACGATGCCCGAATGGCAGCCTTTGTTCCTACGGGCGCAGGCGAAAAACGTGGTGTGCTAGGTAAATATGCCGCCATAGTCGCAACTGCCTCTGAAGGCGCTGTTACCGATAAAAACCTATAGTCAAGAGTATTGGTCGAGCCTCATATATCTGCTTTATTTGTCCAAGATCTAATTGTAAATTCAAGCTATCATGTCCTGGGAAAATTTCACTAAGCACTACCTAAACATTGACGAACTCGACTTCGCGCTGGACATCAGTCGCATCGATTTTGGCGACGATTTTCTTTCAGAGATGGAGCCCAAAATGCAATCAGCTTTTTTAGCCATGGCCGATTTAGAAGCTGGTGCGATCGCCAACCCAGACGAAGGTCGTATGGTTGGTCACTATTGGCTTCGCAACTCCGCTCTTGCACCCCAAGCAGAGTTAACCTCGGAAATCGAAAACTGCCTCGCGCAAATCAAGCAGATCGCAAGTGATGTGCACAGCGGCAAAATCGCAGGAGCAAAGGGAAGATTCAAGAACTGTCTAATTATCGGTATAGGCGGCTCCGCGCTGGGTCCTCAATTCGTTTCGGATGCACTCGGTGAGCCGCATGCCGACAAGTTAGCACTCTACTTCTTTGACAATACAGACCCCAATGGCCTAGACCGCACCCTCTCCTCTTTGGATGGTCAACTCGCTGAAACCTTGTCTATCGTCATTTCCAAGTCAGGCGGCACGCCCGAGACACGCAATGGGATGCTCGAAGCCCAATCGGCTTACTCTGCCGCTGGCCTAGACTTCGCCAAACACGCCATAGCCATAACCGGCAAAGACTCCAAACTAGACAAGGTCGCAGTATCTGAAAGCTGGCTCGACCGCCTTCCAATGTGGGAATGGGTCGGTGGCCGTACTTCCGAACTCGCGGCGGTAGGTCTCCTGCCCGCCGCACTCCAAGGCATCGACATTGATCGTATGCTGAATGGTGCTGCTGCCATGGATGCCGCCACTCGCAGCAAAAAAACTACTAAGAACCCTGCCGCTCTGCTCGCATTGATGTGGTATCATGCCACCGAAGGCAAAGGCGCCAAGGACATGGTTGTGCTCCCCTACAAGGATCGCCTCATGCTCTTTTCAAAATACCTGCAGCAACTGGTGATGGAGTCCTTGGGCAAGGAACTCGATCTCGACGGCAAGATCGTCCATCAAGGCATCGCCGTATATGGCAACAAAGGTTCTACCGACCAGCACGCCTACATACAACAGCTCCGCGAAGGCGTGCACAACTTCTTCGCTACATTCATCGAAGTTCTCAAAGATCGCGAGGGCGACTCAATCGAAGTAGAAAAAGGCACCACTTCAGGTGACTTCCTGCAAGGCTTCTTCCTCGGAACCCGCGATGCACTCTATGATAATGGTCGCCAGTCGATCACCATCACGATCCGTGAGGTCACACCCGAAGCTGTTGGCCAACTCGTCGCGCTCTTTGAACGCGCTGTTGGCCTTTACGCCTTTCTCGTCAACATCAATGCCTATCATCAGCCAGGCGTGGAAGCGGGCAAGGAAGCAGCGACCACAGTCCTCAATATTGAGCAAAAAGTGATCGCTCACCTAGAGGCACAGGCAGGCACCAAGCTGAATGCTGAGACAATTGCGCAAAACTTGAACCTTGAGTCTAAGACTGAATTAATCTTTAAACTCTTAAATCGTCTGGCAGTTAATCCGCGTGGGCTCTTTGTCGAAGCTAGGAACCCCGTTCACAAATCTCTCTTTTATTTTAAATAATTTTATCAACCCTCCCATTAAACAGAATGAATAGTCTATCCATGATACTCCGTATATTAGCAGTTGTTGCAGCCATCGCTGCAGCTGGCCTCTTCTTTGTCAGTAAAGGTAAACTTGCCGAGCAGCAAGCAGCCACCCAAAAAGCCAAACAAGCAGCGGTGGCTGTTCAAGCAGAACTAACAGCCGCGAATGAACAAATTAGCGCGCTGGAAGGTAGCCTAAAAAGCGAGCGCAATGCTCTTGCTAGCGAAAAGCGCAAGCTTGAGAGTATGCGCTCTGAAATGTATACTGCTCGACAAGAAGTGAGTCGCACACAACAGCAACTCAGGGAAAACAAGAAAAGTATCGCTAACCTCGAGAATACTGCCAGACGTCTCCGTGAAGATCTTCTTCGTTCAGAGCAGAGTCTCGCTAGTGCTAGTAAAGAAGGCGAAATTGCGCAACTGAACGAACGCATCGCTGAGCTAGAAGAAAGCAACGCAGACCTCAAGGAATCACTTGAAGAGGCTAAAGTTACTTTATCCACATCGCGATCTCCTAAAGGTTCAGCAAACAGTAAAATGGCATCTGTTAACATCTTTAGCAGTGGCATCACTGCAACCAAGACGCAAGCACTACCCGCGGCATCAATCGGCGCCGAAACTACTATTGAGTCGCTTAGTGCTAAGAATGGTCTCATCGCGCTCGCCAACAGTCCAGAGCTTGGTCTAAGTCCCGGAACCACAGTCACCATTATTAGAAAGCTCAGGGCATTGGGCAAAATACAAGTGTCTCAAGTCTCTGGTGATCTAGTCTTGGCGAATCTACTCCCTGGTGCCAAAACGCGCGAATTAGCCGCAGGCACGACAGTGAGACTACTCCGCTAATCACCCACAAACAAATCTACTATGCATCATCGCATTGCACTCCTCCTTGCCCTTGCCTTCATGACTCTCTCTATGACTGGTTGCTTCGATAGCGACCCAGACGATCAATCCGTCCCATGGAGTCGGCCAGCTGAGTGGGAGCGCGGCGCGCCTGGCATGGGCGGCATGGGCGGCATGCGTGGCATGCGTTGATTTTAAGCGCACAAAAGTTTATTCAAGAGCTCCATCTAATTCTGGTGGAGTTTTTTTGTGCCCACTCTTGACAAATCTATATCACCCACCTTCTTTGTGTCCCTTCCTTAGGGGTGACCTGGCATGGGTCTGAGACACTTCCTTCTTTCAACAGAAGTGATCCCTTCGAACCTGATCCGGTTGACACCGGCGTAGGAAAAGGAAAGGATCGCTCCTTAGGCGATTCGCCTTTAATCGCCCAAAGCCGGGTCTCAAACATACAAAAATTGAGATCCAATATGAAACACACACTCATCGCAACTGCGCTTCTGAGTATCGCCACGACACCACTCTTCGCTGAAGAAAGTGTCGTTCCCGCCATCCCCGAACTTCCCGTGACCATCGTCACCGGCGAACTATGGGAATCTGAACTCCAAAAGACGACAGCCAGCGTCACTGTCATTGACAGCAAACCTTTGCAAAGCAGCGGCAAGCAACACTTCGGGGATTTAATCAACGCAATACCAAACATGACTTGGTCGGCGACTTCCTCGCGACCACGTTATATCCAAATACGTGGTATCGGCGAAAATTCACAGTTTGAAGGCGAAACTCCCGATTCTTCGGTCCGCTTTCTTGTAGATGACCTCGATTTTACAGGCCTCGGCACGATCGGCAATCTCTTCGACACACAACAGCTTGAAGTTCTGCGCGGTCCACAAGCGGGTGCCTTCGGCGTGAATGCAGCTGGTGGTGTCTTGCAGATCGTCACGAATAATCCGACTCCCTACTGGACCGGCCAGGTCGAAGGCACCCTAGGTAACGATAGTCTATTCGCAGGCGGCTTTGCCATAGGTGGCCCTTTGCTTGAAAATGATCCTGAGAAATTAACCTTCCGTTTCTCTGCGTATCAGCTTCAACAAGATGGCTTCAGAGATAACCAATCCCTCAATAAAGATGACACTAACGAACGCGACGAGTTGAATACTCGTCTTAAGGTTCGTTGGATCGCGAATGAGGACTGGCAGTGGGATGGGACTCTTTTCTACGCTGACACTGACAACGGCTACGATGAGTGGACGCTCGAAAATACGGGCTTTGATACCTTCTCAGATTACTTAGGCCGAGACGAACAGGAGAGTTTTGCAACCAGTCTTCGAGGTAATTGGACAGGCTTAGATGAAGTCAACATTACGACAATCACCAGCTTTACAGACACAAACTCGCTAAACAGCTTTGACGGCGACTGGTCAAATCCTGTGGATAAACCGCTAACTTATTCTGGCTTTCTTGCATTAAATCGTGAGCGACAACGCTGGAGCGAAGAAATACGCTTTGACTCAGTCGATAAAGTAGCTGCTTATAACTTAATCGATCGCTGGACTATAGGTATTTTCTTCGAGGATTTCAAAGAAGATACAGTTTATAATGGATACGATGCGGGCGAAACAAAATACGAGACGCAGACTCTTAGCTTCTATGGGAAAGGCACCCATATTTTCTCCGAAAAGACCCGCCTAACTCTCGGCCTGCGCACTGAATACTACTACCTGAAAACAGACGTTGCCTACTCCAAAAAGCCCGCATCCGAGAACGATCCAAGCTTTAATGACTGGCTCTTTGGTGGCAAACTCACCCTTGAGCACGACCTCTCAACTACCGAGAAACTCTTCGCTTCCATTACAAAGGGATACAAAGCAGGCGGCGCTAACATCTATCCAAAGCTCGAAGCAAATGTGCCGACAAACTACGACACCGAAGATCTGTGGAACTATGAAATTGGCCTGCGCTCAGATTGGTTTGATGGTTCCATTGTATCACAAGTCACAGTCTTCTACGTAGATCGAAAGGACGCTCAACTTCGTAGTTCAACCGGACAAGGTCTTGACTTCACCTACGCAACAGCAAACGCAGGTGACGCCGAGCACTATGGCGCTGAACTTGAAGGCACTTGGTTTATCAACAAAAACTGGTTCGTAAATACTGGCCTTGGCTTGCTCGAAACAGAACTATACGACACTGGAGATGACCTATCTAGCGCCCCGTCATACACATATAATGCTCGCATCGACTACATTGCTGACAATGGCTTCTTTGCTAACCTTGAAGTGACAGGCAGTGATGATTTCTATGAATCGAACAATCCAGACAATCGCGAGGAACGTATCCGCAGTGATTTCGCAGTATTTAATGGTGCAATTGGGTACCGCTACGAGGATTGGACATTAACACTTTGGGGGCGCAACTTGTTCGACGAAGAGTATGAGAAACGTGTTTTCTTCTTCGGCAATGAGGGACCAGATTATAAACCAGCTCGTTACGAAGATCCTGCGGATCCTGTACAATTTGGTGCTACTTTGAATTACACTTGGTAAACAAATCTTAAGCATTAATCCTCTCCAATCAAAAGGTCTACCCATTGGGCAGGCCTTTTTCATTGCCACGCCTCACTCACCCCTTCCCACTCTCCACATGATTTCATCGATTGTTACGCATCCGGGCGGCGCTCATAAAGACGACTTCCTCGCTTGCGCAGTGCTACTCACACAAGCGCCTGTCGCCATTCAAAGGCGGGATCCTACCGAAGTAGATCTTACTGATGCCTCCGTCGCCGTGATCGACATTGGTCACCATCATGATGCCTCACTCCACAACTTCGACCACCATCAGCTTCCTCGCGATCATGTGCCCACATGCGCACTCTCGCTCGTTCTTCAGCACCTCGGCATCTACGAAGACAGCCGCGAATTTTGCAGCTGGCTTGAAATCGCTGAATGGTTCGACTGCAGGGGTCCAGTGGACACTGCCAAATGGCTCGGTATCGAGCGTGACACTTTGGGTAAGCTCAACTCACCGATCGACATCACTATCCTTCACCGCTTTGGTAGTAAGACAGAACACAAACCGAGCGAACCGATCTGGGAGATCATGCGCATGATTGGCCAAGACTTGGTCGATTACGTGACCAATTTGCGCAAGCGCCTCGACTTTGTGGCTCGGCACGCGAAAGTCTGGACTTTCGATGGTTTCAAAGCTCTCTTCATGCCACGTACTGACCCCATGCCTGAGGATGCCTCATCTGGGCTTGGCTATCACGTCGAGAAACTCGGTTTAGAAAACGAAATCCTAGCGCTCGTCTATCCCGATAGCCGAGGCACTGGCTACGGTATGCGCCGCTTCAACGACGATCTCCGCATGGAATTCACCCAATTAAAAGAGGAAACTGACGTACACTTTGCTCACGCTCGTGGCTTCATCGCTAAGACCTCTTCCGCCAAAGTCGACCGGCTCAAGCAGCTCGTCTCATTAGCTTACAAAAAAGCTTGATACTCTAATTGAGCCATCAATCAGCTCTACCAACTCTACCTTTAAACTACTTATCCTCTTTCCAGCCTTGCTGGATCGCGAGATCATTTACAAAAGACCACATCGGATAGTCGTTCGAAATGAGCCTGTGGCGATGCATGTATTGGAGCGCTTCATCTAAAGACAAAACTTGGTTCTTTTCGTCCTCCATCTCGGGCGGCGCTATTTTTTTGAGCTTGGCTGCATACTGTGCGATTAAATTGTCGGCCTCTGCACGAGCACTTGCGTCCTCTTCATATTTAAGTGATTCCAGTAAGCGAAGGGCTTTTGGCTGACCTTCTAAGGCTCGCGCATGCTGACGTAATTCTTCTGCAATTTCACTACGCTTAGAAAGCGTTGACTCCTCAGAGAGTCGGCCATCAGTGCCACCATCAATTGCTCTGGGGCGTAGCGGACGATACCAAATGTTGCGAAAACGAACTGGATTACCGTGATCTTGTAGCATTAAAGCACCCAACTCTGGAAAAATTCGGTCCAGCGGCTTACGCTTCTTATGCCCACTCCCACCTTCCAAGGGTGTGTTATCTTGAACGACAACGCCGTTAAGTAGAACCGTCAGTGATCCGTGATCTAAAATCACTCCGTCACGAGCAATTGGGCGACGAAATATGATATCATAGCTTTGCCACTCACCGCTTGGACGTAAGGCATTGACCGCTGGTGGCATAATACCATAAACCGCCCCCGCAGTGCCATCGGCATAGGTGGGGTTTTTGAAGTTATCGAGAACCTGCACTTCGACCATACCGCCCATGAAAAAGACGCCGCTATTACCTCGCCCTTGGCCTTTCCCGACGATCTCGGTCGGAGCACGCCATTCAATATGCAACTGTAAATCGCCTAGTTCAGCTATGCTTGAAAGCTTACCTGCGCCACGCATGCTCTGTAGTGCCCCCTCAACAACAATCCAGTCTTGATCACGTTCGTCTGCGGGTCGATCGTGCCGCCAGTTCTCATGAAAAGATGCCTCAGTGCCATCAAACAAGACTATGGCGTCGGAGGGTGGCTGCGCAATTTTCGCAGCAGGTATGACGACCGGGGGCAATGGGCGATTATGGTCATGCACCGCCCAGGGATGATGATTGTCAGGTGGATCGCCAAAAAAAGCGCTTTTTGCAGCGATTGCTCCAGAAGTAGCGAGCGAGACGGTTAAGATAAGAAATGTTTTATTCAATCTATTCATCATTTAATTGCCCAAGATTATGACCAAAGATCTTCCCCATATTGCCACCCATCGCGGACAGGTTCTTTTATAAATGCATTTAACTCTGGACGGTTCAAGACACCCTTGACTGGGTCCCATTCGATACGCCCGCCGAAGCGCTGTGCTAATACCCCAAGAAGTGCAACCTCAGTCAAGGGTGCGGCATAGTCAAAGTTTGAGCCACACTCAGAGAGATCGCCTTTGATTGCAGCCACCCATTCGGCAAAAGGCCCCTCTTGCTTTATACGAGGGTATTTTTCCTCAATAATGACATTTTCTTTAAATTCTTTAAAAGCCTCTCTGCTCGTTAGGCGAGGGTTGTTGGACCGATTATCTAAATAAGCATTTTGTTTCTCACCATACCAAAAAGAACCCCCATCTGGTATATTACCTAAGTCCCAATCTGGCGGTGATTTAATGGGGGGGCCCCCATTACGGGACCCCTCATACCAATACATGGAGCAAGCTGACTTATCGCCACGAACGGGGAAGTCATAGCGCACGACGCTATAATCGGGAATCATACCTTCGAGCGCAGGACCTCGCTCCACGCATTCGACCACAGTCGGATCGTAAAGATCTAAAATCCAGACTGGACCATCACCTGTGTGGCAAAACCAATCACCAAATTGCCCCGTTCCGAGATCATTAAAACTGCGCCATGTAAGAGGATGGTAGATTTCATTGTAAGTAGTATCTCGGGCCGGACCTAACCAAAGATCCCAGTCGACTTCTTCAGGAATGGGCTGAACTTCAAGAGGCATTTGAACTGGTTTATTGAAATACTTACTATCCCAATTTGGCCCGCTCACACCTAAGTGCACTTCAGTGATCTGACCGAAGACGTCGGCTTCATACCACTCGCGCATTGTACGTATGCCATCGCTAGTATGACCTTGATTAGCCATGTTCGTGACAACGTCATATTTATCCTTCGCCTTACGTAATGTGCGTGCCTCCCAAATATTATGAGTGAGAGGTTTTTGCGTGCAAACGTGCTTGCCTCTCTGCATCGAATCCAAGGTAGCTGCAAAATGCGTGTGGTCAGGGGTATTAATGCAGACAGCATCAATCTCGCTTCCCATTTTATCGAGCATGACCCGAAAATCAGAATAGATGGGTGTGCCTTTTCTTGCTGCCCATTCTGGAAAACGACGGCGATCAATATCGCAAAGTGCGACAATATTTTCCCCCATACACCCATTGTAGGCCATTCCTGCAATTCCAGCAGCACCAATCATCGCAATATTAACCTTACTATTGGCCGAAGGACCCGCCTGCCCAATTGAGAACCGTGGTAGAATAAAGGCCCCCGCGGTCGTCACTGCAGTAGTTTTGAGAAAAGTGCGACGATTAATCGAAGTCTTCATAGTCTTTATGAATGATCTATTGTAGTAGATTTAATTTTCGAGAAATGCGCTTGGGCTAGTATCTGCCTCGATGTCACCAGTGGCAAATTGGATGCCTGCAAGAAAGTGCTTGAGCAACAATGGATTGGTATAAATGTGATGATTGTGTCCTAGGTTAGTATAAAAAACACGTCCTTCACCGACGCTCTGTACCCAACTAATTGCATAATCGCCGCAAGTTCTGCGTAATGGCACCTTCGTCATAGGCTCATCGCTTCGCTCAACATCCAAACTTAATAGCACGCGCAGCTTTTCACGCGAATAAGGCTCTTCTTTGAACTGGTAGATCTCCTCCTGAATCCGAAAATCAGACATATCGCCGAAGACAGGCTTTATCAGCGCGTGTTCTGGGTCTTCAATCAAGATTGTCACATTATGACGCCAGCTCCAGGGATGACCCCAAAAATAACCACCTATCATATTCCCGTAGTCTTCGTCTTCGTAACAGGAATCCGTCGCGGCGTGGATACCTACCAGGCCACCACCAGCATGGACAAACTGAACTAAATTAGCGATCAAACGCTCATGCCTTGCATGGAGCCAGCTCCATTGCTCATCACTGAAGTTCTCACGTAACTTGTTCGGTGGCATGAAAAAATCTAGTGTCGGACTGAGTAAGACGACCGTATCAAAAGTCTTCAATACTTCGATCTCGAAGTTTTCAGGGTCGTCGCTAATCAATGCTTCATAGGCACCCGTCTTGATTCCCATCCGATCCAGCGCTACCTTACCGGTGGCAATGGAGGCATGCCTAAAGCCCGCAGTGGCACTAAAGATTAAAATCTTGCGAGGCGAATCAGGCACTGCCAGAGCAATGTCCGGTAAGGCAGCCTCAATGGCTTCGAGTCTTTTTTGAGGAACAGGCTCATCATTAAAGGACGGTTTCCAGTCAAAGGTCGTTACTTCAGAAAAAGCGAACTGAGCCGCAAGTAAGAAACTGAAAAGAAAATTTATGGGATAATTCATAGGGAGTATAAAGGATGATTAAGCCAATTTCAGATGGTATTTAAGTTAAACACCTAAGATGCACATTACACCAAGCTACGAATGTAGACATTGGATCTTTAGCCTGAATCGTTGGATATTTTTATTAAAGGCATCTATTTATATAGATAAATTAAAGATCCGAAGTATTCAAGCGTCTTCGGATACGCATCAAGCCCCGCGTCATAAACCAAAGGTCTCTCCAGAGCCTCAGCTTACTACCAGGTATCTCTTGCCACATGATCGGTAGCTCGGTAACCGGCCAAGCACCTTGTTCCAAAGTTGCTAGTAATTCCACATCAAAGACAAAGCCGTCCTCCACGAGACGCTCGCTGACTGCACGGTAAGACCTACCTGAGATCACTTTAGCACCACACTGTGTATCCATCCATTTCAAGCCAAGAATGCTACGCACTAGTGCTCGAAAAAAGTGAAAGGTCGCCTTTCGAAGCAATGAGCGGTCCACAGTCAGTGAGCCAGAAAAATGGCGCACAGCGACAAAGCTCATATCTAGATTTTCGCTATCACTTGCGCAATTTAACATACGCATAAGTTCAGGCGCGCTGACCGCTCCATCGGCATCGACGAACGCATAATAATCGGCATCGGGAAATTCCTGCCAACTTTGGTAAATGGCACCCCCCTTAAAGCTACGCTCTGGGTGGAGGTGTAAAAGCACGTCTGAATAAATTTGACTGAATTTTTCCTTGAGCCGCTCCAATTGCACAACTTCTTCAGTATCCGAACCATCATCTGCGATCACCCAAGTTATATTCAAACCTGATACGGCTAATTCTTTTGCCAATTTCACCCCAAAGTGCTCTAGTCGAACTGAATCATTCCAGACGGGAGTCACGAGTAAGAACTTTGGTAGCATAGCAGGCATATCATGTGAGAAAAAACAACCACAAGTAATTGCTCAACAGCAAAGCAGGTTTGCAGATTGCGGCCAAGTCCGTCTCAATTATCATAAATGCACCATCGAACTCTTGTATGCCTCACCTGGCTCATAATCGTCACCTTTGCGAGTGGGCTACGCTTAAGTAAGCTAGAGACACGCCCCTTCCATGCAGACGAAGCGACAGGCGCCCGTATCCTATCGCAGCGACTAGCAGGCGAATATCAGTTCAATCCAAACCATTTCCATGGGCCATTACTTAGCTTATTGACCGAGCCGCTTGCGCGACTGCGTAATGAAACGACCTGGCAAAGTCTCTCAATCGAAACACTTCGCCTGAGCCCTGCAATAGCTGGTATTCTACTATGCCTCACGCCTCTGCTCTGGCGGCGGGTAATGGGTGAGTATGGAGCGGCATTGAGTGCTGCCCTGCTAGCCACCTCACCCATGCTTGTCTACTATAGCCGTATGTATATTCACGAAAGCTGGCTCGCTCTTTTCGGACTTCTCGGGCTGACCTTTACCTACCGCTTATACAAAGACCCAAATATAAAAAATGCTCTACTCACTGGCATTTTCATAGGCTGCATGTTCGCCACAAAGGAGACATTTGTCATCACGCTATTCGCTTGGATAGTCGGCCTAGTCGCTTGTTTTGCCCTCATTCAAATCAATCGAAATCCGGAAAAACAAAAATTCACAAACTATCTCATCTACGCCGGTCTCGCCAGCTTGAGCGCCTTATTGGTGTCTGCTTTTTTCTATAGCAACGGCTTTCGCAATTCAGAGGGCATCGCCGACGCTTTTCAAACCTACCAAGTCTACGAAACCACACTCGGACACGATAAGCCACTCACATACTATATCGGCTTACTCCTTTGGCCTGAGCACCTGCTCGGCCAATGGTGGACAGAAGGCACAGTCTTCCTTTTAGCGGTCGCGACTTGTGTCATCGCTATGGGTTCGACCAAGCTACGCAGCGCCATCGTATTAATTGCCCTAGCCTCCATCATACAAGTCGGGATCTACAGCAGCATCGATTATAAAACTCCTTGGTTGATGCTCTTACCATGGGCGCATGTCTGCCTGCTCGCAGGCCTCTGCCTTAGCGTGATTCGGCCATCCCATCGTATCACTCAAATCTGCATCGGATGTTTTATATTTGTGGTGCTTGTTTATCAAACTCAGCAAAGCATTGCCGCTAACCAGCACTTTGAGAATGATGCCAGACTACCCTATACATACGTGCCGACTAACCGAGATCTGGTATCTTTGGAATCTTGGCTCTTTCAACTTAGCGAGATGACTCCCGCAATCAAAGACCAAACTATCGTAGTAATCGGCCACGCTTACTGGCCACTGCCTTGGTATCTACGAATGTTTAATAGTATCGGTTACTGGGATCAACCCGAGATAAAGATGATAGATGCGCCGATCGTCTTTACCATACCAGATTCCAATCAAGCCACCAATGCCCTCCTAAGCGATAGCCATATCGCCTTTCCTCGAGGACTACGCACCAATGTTTCTATGACTCTCCATCTGCGCAAAGACCTCTGGACAGAATGGATCAATAATCAGCCGTGAGCGACTCACATACTTTCAAGCACGATGCAATGAAGACGACCTTTACACTTCGTCTAATACATGCGCAGGCCGAGCATGCCCGTGATGCCGCAAATCAAGCCTTTACACTAATCGATGAAATCGAAAACGCCCTTAGCCGCTACATACCTGGGAGCGACGTCTCTCAAATTAACCAAATGAAGAGCGGTCAGACCCTCTACATTAGTGAGACTTGCTACGAATGCATGCGTATCGCTCTCAGAATTTACGTCGATAGCGACGGCCTCTTCGACATCACTCTAGGTAGACAGATTGAGCATCAAAAAAATGCAATGGCAGGCGTCGTGCCTCGCATCGAGGGGCAACTAATGGTCGACCCAGACCGACCTGTCATTCACTGCGTCGAAGCTGGTCGTGAAATTGACCTTGGCGGTATTGGTAAGGGCTACGCGCTCGATCGTATCGTGCCGCTCCTTCGTGATTTAGGCATTCAAAGTGGCCTCATCGCCGCTGGTGCCAGTACGCAGCTAGCCTTCGGAGAAAATTCATGGAAAATAGAGCTCACGGGCTCAACCAATATGCCAGTGGTAGAACTTAAGAACCAAGCACTAAGTGTATCCGGAATTTCAATACAAGGTAGCCACATTGTCTCCCCTCGTCAGGCAGAACTCACACAGTTTCCCCACGCACGGGTAAGAGTGATTCATAAGGAAGCCGCTTGCGCAGACGCATGGTCGACGGCCTGCCTACTCATGACAGAAGGTGAAATAGAGACCGTAAAAGATCGAATCAAGATCCATTGTAGCTAGGCTGCGATCCCTTATCTTTTAGCTAATTAACTGCTTGATGTCATCGAGACTGACTTTGGCATTCACAGCTTCGGACTCTTCAAAAAGTTCTTTCAGGATTTCAGCTTTACGGGCTTGAAGTTCTAAGACCTTTTCTTCGACGGTATTGGCTGCGATCAGCTTGATACTAGTCACGACTTTTGTTTGCCCTATACGATGCGCGCGGTCCGTCGCTTGAGCTTCAGCAGCTGGGTTCCACCATGGGTCATAGTGAAGCACAGTGTCGGCTCCGGTTAGGTTGAGGCCAGTGCCGCCAGCCTTGAGTGAAATCAAGAATACCGGAATGCTTTCGTCTTCGTTGAACTGATTACAAATCGCCAAACGGTTCTTAGTACTTCCGTCGAGATAGCAAAACTTGTGGTCTTTATTCTTTAAGTGTTGGGCGAGTAGCTTAAGCGCATAGACGAAACTGGAGAAAACGAGAATACGGCTACCAGCGTCTAGACACTCATCGAGTACTTCGTCGAAGGCAGCGAGTTTAGCGCTTTCCTTTACCGGGAAATCTTCCTCTAAAATACGTGGATCGACGCAGGCTTGGCGCAATCGGAGTAATTCGGTAAAAGCGGCGAATTGAACGCGACCTTGGTTCGCACCAGACTTTTCCAAATTGAAAATACCACGACGGGTCTTTTCAAGAGTTTCTTGGTAGAAGCGTTGTTGTTGGCTGCCAAGTTCACAGAAAAAAGTTTTTTCAATTTTATCAGGTAATTCGGGCGCCACTTCAGCCTTCGTGCGGCGGAGGATATAAGAAGCAGCGCGCTGGGTCTGGCGTTGATTATGCCATGTTTTATCGTCAAGACTGAGCTTTCCAGTGGGCTTATTTATATAACCGGGCATTAGGAAACTGAAGAGTGAGAAAAGGTCGTCGAGAGAGTTTTCAACGGGCGTGCCAGTAAGAAGAAATCGGCCCTCAGCGTGGAGGCTCATCAATGTTTTAGCATTTTGGCTGCGACGGTTTTTAATGTGCTGTGCTTCATCTCCGATCACAACGCACCAGTCTATCGATCCAAGTAATTCAGCATCTTGACGGAGCGTACCATAAGAGGTGATAACGATGTCATAGTCTTCAAGCACGATAGGCTCTTTAGTGCGTTTGTTTCCATGGTGCTTAAGCACTTTTAACTTAGGGGTGAATCTGGCAGACTCACGTTGCCAATTTTCCACAAGGCTGGCGGGGCAGACGACGAGTGCGGGACACCGATCCTGCCCTGTTCCTGTCGTATGTGCATTCTGGTTCCGGATACACTCGATTAATGCGAGCGCTTGAAGAGTTTTACCGAGTCCCATTTCGTCAGCTAGGATGCCACCGAGCTTATGACGGTAGAGATGCCAGAGCCACGCTGTACCAATGCGTTGATAAGTCCGTAGAATGGAGTCGAAACCGCGGCGCACCGGCGCGGGCTCAAGGGCGCCGACCTCTTTGAGCGCTCGACTGCGGGACTGCCAAGCTTGAGGAGCTTGCCAACCTTCGCAGAGTTCATCGAGTAGGTCTTCGACATCAGTGAGCTCACGCGTGTCGAGGCGCTTTGTAAAAGTGGGAGTAAAGGGACGGTCGGCTTGGCCGCTGACGGCGCGCTCGATCTCATGCAGTTGCTCGATTGACTTACGGTCGAGTAAGGTAATCCCACCTTTGTTGGTCTCGACGTAATTTTTACTACTGGCTAGGGCGCGACGCAGCTCCGTCTCGTCAGTTTGCTCGCTGAATGTGATAACGAGGACAAATTTGCCCGCGTCTTCTTTGACTTTGATTTGAAGGGTAGAGATTTCGACTTCTCTAAGTTTAGCTTTGAAGTTGTCCGTGAACACGGCCTGCCATTCATCTTTTAGGGCCTTCCAGTGGCCAGCGAGAAAATTTAGCGTCTTATGGCGATCACGTAACCACCACTTACGGTTGCTTGGCTCGAGTAAAAATCCCTCAGACTTAAGGATAGAGCGTAAAGGTTGAACAGCCTCATTCTCACCCGAAGGCAAGCGTATGGCGATATATTGAGTGGAACCATCGACGACAACGCGACTTGTCGAGTGACCCTCCATGGAAGCGGCAGCCCCACTCGCGATGGGGTAGTCACCTTTCTTTGTTGCCCAGAGTTCAGGGCCTTTGGACTCGGCGATCGCACGTAGATTGGGCTTAACTTTTTCGCGTAAGTCAATGTCAGCACGGGTCTGCTGTTTACTCGTATTTGTGTCGAGACGCTTTGACGAACTTAGGTCGAGTCCAACTGGTTCAGGCTCGGGAGTTTCGTGAACACTCTCCAGTTCACTAAGGTACTCGTAGACGCCAGGCAGTTGACCATCTTGCCAATCAATGGGCGCATGGGGCTTTTTGACCCAATACACAATAGGCTCGCCAACAATAGCATCAAGGAGCTGACGAACTTGTGTCTTTGTTAGCTGAAGCAGGCCGGCGAGTTTACCTCCACACCAAGACTCAATGATTTTAATTACGGCGACTTGCTTGGAAGCGACTTTGTACTTCTGGCGAGGGTTGAGCTTGCTCAACGGTAGGATCTCGCGGCCTGCGGCGGCATCAATTTTGAGGACAATCCCGCCGCGATTAGCGGCCTCTGGCAGGTTAGGTGGTAGAAAAATAAGTAAGCGCAGCGCTAGACCATCTTCGCCAATTTTTATGGAGCTTACGCGGGGGATTTTTTGCTTTTCGGGCTTTGGAGCAGGTTCTGAGTCTTTGGCTAAGAACTCTCCTGCTATCGGCTTAAGGACGGCTTCGTTTCTGAGAGCTTCGTAATGGAGTGCTGTAGCGAGGGCGTGCACGCACACTTTACGCTTGCGACCGTCAGTACAGGTGCAGGTATTTTCAGCGAAGACAGTGGAGCGAAGATTCAGTTCAGGGGTGTAAATACAGTCTCCTCCCTTGACGAGTCCCTTAAGCACGGGACTCTCCCATTCGGCCGACTCAACAAAATGGGACTCAAAAAGCTTCTCAGCCTGCCTAAAGGCGTTACCTCCGCCCAATTCAATTAGGAAGTTGCGGTTAAAGCTAGGTGCTGGTTTTGAAGGAAGTAACATGAAACGTTAGAAACGGACAAAATATCGCATTGGTGGCAACCCCTCAGAAATATTTCGCCCTATTGGAATTGCAGAAAAATAAAGAGTATCTATTGCTCTATGTTATGAAAACTAAAGTTGCTGTTATTTTATCAGGCTGTGGCGTCTATGACGGGGCTGAAATTCAAGAGTCAGTATTAACGCTACTTGCTCTGGCTAGAGCCGGCGCGGAGGTAAGTTGCCTTGCACCCGATATTGCGCAAAGGCAGGTAATTGATCATGCGAACGGCGATGAACTAGTAGAGGAAGATCGTAACGTAATGGTCGAATCGGCACGTATCTCGCGCGGAGAAATCCTGCCGCTGGACAACGCAAAAGCGGACGATTTTGACGCATTTATTTACGTAGGTGGTTTCGGCGTGGCTAAAAACTTGTCCAGTTACGCCTTTGACGGTGCTGATTACGATGTCGATCCCGCGGTGATCGATCTCATTCAAGCAACTCATGCAGCAGGTAAACCACAAGGCTTTATGTGTATCGCACCAGTCCTAGCCGCCCGTGCACTCGGAGACCAGCATGTCAAATTGACCATTGGCAACGATGCCGTCACAGTCGCTGCGCTAGAGGCCAAGGGTGCTCATCACGTAGACTGCTCTGTCGACTCTATCGTGGTCGACCGAAGCAACCGTGTGGCGACAACTCCTGCCTACATGCTTGCCCAATCAATTATCGAAGCAGAGAGCGGGATAAACCAACTCGTCGATGCTGTGCTAAATCTGCGTTTGTAAGGTGGAATTAATGATGATTGCGAGCTTGACGGAGCCAAACTGTAGCCTTTAATCCGCCAATCTAGAAAGAGTTAGGCTCTTAACACTTTAATTCAATAGCACACATTCCATGGGACAGCCAAAACGCAAACAATCTAAGCAACGCAGCCGCAAACGTCGTGGTGCGACAACTTTCGCACTGCCACAACTCTCTAAAGACGCACAGGACGGCACTCTTTTCCGCTCTCACCGCGTGAATCCTGCTAACGGCATGTATCGTGGTCGCCAAGTGCTCGACGTCGAAGTCTAAACGACTCTGATTAAGCCATTTGATTCTGCCTTCTGCTGCTTTAATTTCGTCTTACTACAATGGTCGCACCCGACGGTAAATGCACCATCGCGGTCGACGTAATGGGGAGCGACCTAGGACCCACGGAGTTTATACGTGGGCTGTTGTATGCGACTGATGAACTTGGTCTCGACTGCGACTTTACCTTAGTAGGAAAAGGGCGTCTATTGGAGCGACTGCTAAGGGTTCGCAAGCCCAGTATAGATGCTTCCAAGATCCAAATTCACCACGCAAGCGAGGTGGTCAGCATGGCGGACAAACCGATCCAAGCGCTGCGCAAGAAAAAAGACTCTTCGATGGCTCAAGCCATAGAGTTACTAAGAGATGGTGAAGCCAATGCAGTCGTCAGCTGCGGCAACACTGGCGCTCTGATGGCTGGTGCCACACTTCGTATGCGTCCGCTAGACGGGGTCGATCGCCCTGCCCTAGGGATTATAGTGCCCAGCAAAAAAAAACCCTTCGTCCTCATCGACGTCGGTGCAAATCCAGAATCTAGCTCACTCAATCTAATGCACAATGCAGTGCTTGGTTCAAACTATGCTAGGGCTGCCCTTGGCATTGAGAACCCTCGTGTTTCTCTACTCACCATCGGTATTGAAGAAGGCAAAGGTAATAGCTTAATCAACGCATCGGGAATTTATCTGCAAGCGATCGATAAGAAGGTGATCAATTATGTGGGTCCAATTGAGGGTTTCCAAATTTTCGATGGAGACGTCGATGTGATTGTTTGTGATGGTTTCGTTGGTAACGTTGTTCTTAAATCAAGCGAAGCGGTCTTTGGCTTCGTGGGCAATACCATGAAAGAGGAGCTATTACGTAATCCTAAGCGTATTATAGGCGCAGCGCTCTCCAAATCAGCCTTCCGCGATATGAAGGTACGACTCAGCCCCGACCAGCACGCAGGCGCGCCTCTATTAGGTCTCAAAGGTAATGTTTTGAAATCACACGGCTCTTCAAATTACATAGCGATTGCCAATGCTTTGCGCATCGCTAGCCAAATTGTGGAGCATGATATGATTGACTCAATCAGCTTTGATATCAATCAAGCTAATGACTTAATCTAAAACGAGCATCGATTAGGGCTCAGTAACAGATCGAAGATACACTAAGAATAAACTTATCTTAATGTCTAAGCCAACTCAATCCGTCATCATAACCGGAACTGGTTCCTACACACCAGCTAAGGTGCTAACAAATGATGACATGGCCAAAATCGTAGACACCTCGGACGAATGGATTCGCACTCGCTCTGGCATCCGCGAACGCTGTTTCGCTGCTCAAGACGAGACAACCAGCGATATGGCTATCGCTGCCGCCGAGAATGCTTTCGCTGCAGCAAGCATCGACCGCAGTGACATAGATCTCATTATCGTGGCCACGATAACACCAGATATGCCTTTTCCATCCACCGCTTGCATCCTTCAGAGTAAGCTTGGTCTAGGCAATATAACCGCATTTGACATACAAGCTGCCTGCTCAGGATTCATCTACGCCCTCAACACGGGTTGCAACATGCTGCGCACGGGTGCCTATAAAAAAGCACTCATCATCGGTGCGGAGAAGATGAGTTCGATCCTAGATTTCGAAGACCGAGCCACTTGCGTGCTCTTCGGCGATGCAGCAAGCGCGATCATACTTGAAGCCTCAGATACAGCTGAGGTTGGTGTGCTAGGCAGTGTTACCGGCTCCGACGGCTCCGATCCCAGCCTGCTTTATCTACCTGCCGGCGGTTCAACTATTCCCTCCTCTCACGAGTCCATCGAAGCACGTCAACATTTCATCAAAATGAACGGTAAGGAGATTTTCAAACAGGCAGTACGCGTCATGGGACAAGTCAGCAATGACATTCTAGAGCAATGCAATTTCAAACCCGAACAAGTCGACCTAGTCATCCCGCATCAAGCCAACATGCGCATCATTGAAAGCCTTGCCAAGCGGATGAAGCTGCCTATGGAAAAATTCCACAACAATCTTGATCGCTTTGGCAACACATCTGCCGCTTCCGTCGGACTCGCACTTGACGAAGCCTATCGAAAGGACCGCATTCAATCTGGCGATCTGATCCTTCTCGTCGCTTTTGGGGCAGGCTTGACCTGGGGAGCCTCATTGATCAAATGGCAATAACCACTATGCAATCTACGACCGCCTCTATACTCGCTTTCTCCCTATTTCTAGCTAGCTCGCTTCATGCCCAGTTCAACCCCCTCGATTGGTTCGGCGGTGAAGACGAAGACCTCGTCGCACTCAATTTAGCTTCCGCTGCCGATGAGTCCGAAGCGAACTCCCTCCTCAACTCTGCCAAGACAATGCTTGCCGCTGGCAACACTGGTTCAGCTGAACGCAAGCTCAAGAAAATCATTAAGAAATACCCAAAGGCTGTGGCCAGCGGGGATGCTCGCTTCCTCCATGGCCAAATTCTCATGAAGAAGGGGCGGTGGGTCAAAGCCTTCGACATCTTACAAGAGATCATCTTCAAGCATCCAAACTACGAAAATTTCAATCAAGTGCTCAGCGCTCAGTTCGATTGTGCGACCGCTCTTATGGAAGGTGCTCGAGGCCGAATCCTTTGGATCATTCCAGGTTTCAAGCAACCAAGCAAAGCTGCTAGCCAGTTTGAACAGATCGTTCGCAACGCACCTTACAGCGACTATGCGCCTCTCGCACTAATGAACACCGCGCTGATCTATGAACAGGAGCAAAGACCCGAAGATGCCATCGATATGCTTGATCGTTTGATCAACTATTATCCTCAAAGTATGCTCGCGCCAGACGCATACTATAATATGGCACAGACCTATTCCAATCTAGTCAATGGTGCGGAATACGATCAAGGCTCGACACGCCAAGCTATCAGTTACTACGAAGACTTTCTCATTCTCTTCCCTCAAAACAGTTCCTTAGGCGAAGTAGAGAGCAAGCTCGCCGCAATGGAAGACCTGCTTGCGCGCAGTCGTCTCAACCTAGGCGACTTTTTCTATAATTATCGCTCAAACAATACCGCGGCGCTGGTCTTCTATAACGACACCATTACCATCGCTCCAGAATCGGAGGCAGCCGAAGAGGCCCGCGCTCGTATTGCCGACATCGAGGCAGGCGTCCAACCCACCACTGGCGCCAGTATTGTACGCGGGTTTCTTGCGGACTAATTTCTTCCACAAGAACTAAACTAACTCACTGGAAATGAAGATGCTCCCAAACGCACTATATGCTAGCATGATTGCAGTGCTAGCCTTGTTTACCTCGGCCTTCATCAGCGGTTGTAATTCTTACCAATTGGGTAACCCAGCCGAACTGCCCTTTGAATCGATCTACATTAAGCCTGTCTCTAACGATAGCTTCGCGCCCCAAGCGCAAGCTTTGCTCAGCACGCAGATTCGGGACGCATTCATCCGCGATGGACGAACAAAGCTCGTCACCAGCAGGGAAACTGCTGATGCTGTCCTTCTTATCAATTTGACCGATTATAAGCGCTTCGCTGCCGCGCGCCAAAGTGAGGACACGACTACGGCCGCTAGCTTTAGCCTCGTACTCGCTGCCGAAGTCTCCCTCTTTAATCAAAACAAGGGTGATTACTACTTCCAGGAGCGCATAATCAATGAATCTTCCAGCGCTTACGTGAATAATCCTTACGCAACTCCCGCAACTGCTCAGACAGAAGATTTCCTCCAAATGGAATACCAAGCCATGCCACGCCTCACCCACGATTTGTCTCGCCGAATTGCCGACGAAGTGCTCAACACATGGGAACCGAGATAAGATCGTTTCAGAGCCTATTTCCTGAAAAGCTGACTCCGGTCAGCTTTTTTTATGAGGAGTTGACTAGGTATGCCTACAATTGAGCGTCCTTAACACTACTCAATCAGCTAAATAAAGGAAGCTGCATCCTAATTAGTCATCACATAGGAGCTAGTTACTCGAGGACTAGCTTGTCGGTAATGAGTAATGCCAAGGATTAGCCATGCTAATGATACTCAATATCAATAAATATCTTGACATGCCCATATAAGCTATTGAGACTCATTCCTGATATTATTTTTACACCTACAATAAAACAATGAAAACATGCGCAAAACAACTAAAGATGCTGCCCATTAAACTCATGGCCTGTGGCATTCTTTCACTGACAATCAATCCTGTGTCATCACTGGCACAAAATATGGAAACTGCAGCTGAAAACAAGGTCTACGAATTAGATGAATTCATAGTCACAGATCAGTTTCTCTTCTCCGATCAGGTCAATGCTCTTAAAACTCCAACACCTGTCATTGACGTGCCTCAGAGCCTCTCAATCACAAGTGCTGCCGACATCTCACTTCGCGGCTTTGATAGCGTCGGTGACATTGTCGATTACACTCCTGGCGTCAACATGAACCAAGGTGAAGGCCACCGCGATGCAGTCGTCTTCCGTGGTATCCTCTCGACCGCCGACTTCTTTGTCGATGGCGTGCGCGATGATGTGCAATACTACCGTTCTCTTTACAACGTAGAACAAGTCGAAATACTTCGCGGTCCTAACGCCCTTCTCTTTGGACGCGGCGGTGCCGGTGGTGTTCTTAACCGCGTAACCAAGAAGGCTGAGGTTGGTCAAGATTTCAATGCATACTCATTGTCGCTCGACACATTCGGCGCGAGTGAAGTCTATCTCGACAAAAATGTTGCCATTGATGGAACCACTGCCTTCCGCCTGAACGCTTACTCTGATACATTCGAAAACCACCGCGACTTCTCAGATGGAAGCGGTTATGGGGTTAACCCAAGCCTTAAGTTTGAACTCAGCGGTCAAACGACTCTCGATGTTTCTGTAGAGGCGATCGATTACGATCGTTTCATCGATCGCGGTATCCCAAGTGGCGGTGATGGTAAACCTATGGACGCACTTAGTGGTGTCGTCTTCGGCGATGAGGATTTGAATAAGTCTGAGTTTAAATTGCTCTCATTCCGTGCGCTACTGCAACATTCATTCTCTGATACCCTCAAAGGTATCTTTACTGCATCATACACTGACTACGACAAGCTCTACCAGAATATCTACGCGTCAGGCTACGATGAAGCTACAAATGTCGCTACGCTTGACGGTTACGTCGACACGACTGAGCGCCAAAACTTTGTCCTAAGTGGCAACCTAGTCGCTGAATTTGAAGCTGGTGACATCAAACAAACACTACTTTTCGGATCTGAATACATCGACAGCGAATCAGCAAACGATCGCTTCACAGATAACTGGAATGGAGATTCAAGAAATTTTAATGCTAATGGTCCATTCACAACAAACGGCCAAGGTATTGATTCTGCCGGTAATCCAAGCTCAGTAGTCTTCGACATTTTGAATGACGACACTACTACCGACCTCACGGTCTTCTCCTTATACGCCCAAGACGAGATCGAACTATCCGACCAGCTGACCGCAGTTCTTGGAGTACGTTTCGACAGTTTCGACATTGAAATAACTGATAACGAACCAGGCGCAGCCGATAGTGGAAGCCAAAAAGATGAGGAGTTCACTCCTCGTGCTGGCCTTATCTACAAGCCTGCAGAAAACATTTCCCTTTACGCAAGTTATAGCCAGACCTTCATCCCACAAAGTGGCGGGCAGTTTGCCAGTCTTAGCGGCGACAGAGGCCTAGACCCGGATGAATTTACCAACCTTGAAGCTGGAATCAAATGGGATCTATCGGATGATCAAAGCCTCACCTTAGCTGCCTTCGAAATCGAGCAAGATCTCCTCCAAAGGATTAACAATGTTATAGAGAATCGCGAGGCTGAGATCCAAGGCATTGAAGCTCAATACCTAGGTCGGATTTCAGACCAGTGGACAGTTAGCGCAGGCTATACTTACCTCACAGGTGAGACCGCAGGTGGTGCTAGACCTGGGGAGCTACCTAAGTCCTCCTTCTCGATCTGGAACAACTGCCAGGTATCCGAGAAATTGGGATTAGGCCTAGGTGCGATCTATCAGGGTGAGAGCACTCCTAAGGGTGGCGCTGGTTTTGGCACAGTAGAAAGTTTTGTTCGTGTCGATGCGGCAGCTTACTACCAGCTAAGTGAAAACCTTCGTTTACAGGTCAATATAGAGAACCTACTCAACGAGGAATACTACCCGCACGCTTATGATGATCACCAATTCACTGTGGGTGCTCCTATAAACGCGACATTATCGATCAAAGGCACTTTCTAATAGTAATTACTTCTTATATATCTAGCAAATTCGGGGATCGGCCATTTGTTGGCCGATCCCTTCTTGCGTTTAGATCACTCTTCCATCCACTATCCACGCTTTATGAATACACTCATCACCTATCTTAAACTTTCCCTTATAGTCACAGTCAGCCTACTCCTTGGCTGTTCGGAGCAAGGCGACGAATCTACTGCCAGCACTGTCAAAAAAATTATTGTCGCATTAGAACCGGATAAAGACCCGGACGCCATGCTAGAGGATCGAGCTGCCCTAGAAAGCTACCTTACGAAGACTACGGGCAAACCTGTAGAGGCGATCGTGCCGTTGAGTTCTGCTATCATCTACGAGGGCCTCCGCAATGGCACAATCGATCTAGCCTACCTTAGCGCGACAGCTGCAGGTAAATTGATTGAGCAAGATATCATTGATATTCTTTTAGCCGAACTCATCGATGGAAAGCCCTACTACCAAAGTTACTGGATCACGCTCAAAGATGCACCCTACCAAAATATCACTGAGCTCAAGGGCCAGCCCATTGCTTTCTCGAGTCGCACGAGCACCTCAGGTTTTCTTATTCCCGTCTGGGATCTTTACACCCAAGGTCTAATCGATCTAGAGAACGGCCCAGAAGGATTCTTCGGTGAGGGTCATGTTTTCTATGGAACCGGTTATGTTTCGGCGGCAGAACGCGTCCTCAGAGGCGAAGCGCTTGCAGCTGCTGTCAGTTACTATGTAATTGATAAGGATAAGCACCTGAATAAAGAACAACGCGAGCGACTGCGCATGCTCGATAGTCAAGGTCCCGTGCCCAGCCACGTAATCGTCGTACGTAAGGGTCTAAGTGGGCTAGAGCAAACTGCCTTACAGGCAGCGCTTCTTGAAATGAATACGGATGCAAGTGATTTACGCGACCGTATCTTCGGCGCAGAATTGGCTCCCGCCAAAGCCGAGACCCACCTACAGACTACGCTTGAAGCACTGGAAATCAGCCGCACGATGCAGTTTTAATTGGTTTCAGTGAACCTTGACTTGCTAGACTTTGGTTCAAGCATCCTATGTTTGCTGAAAATTTCAATGACAGGTTTGACCTAGCAACTTGTATTTAGATTTCATCGTGTGATGCTTAAGCTACATTATTGATGCAGGATAAAAAACAGGAGCCCATATTAAGCGCCCGAGGAATTGGCCTACAAAGAGGTGGCCGTTGGCTCTTTCGTGACCTTGACCTTGACCTGTATGCAGGCGAATTCCTAGCCATCGTGGGGCCCTCTGGAGTTGGTAAGACGACACTTCTATCCTGCCTTTGTGGCATGCTCGAACCAAGCGAGGGCAGCGTAAGTTTCAAACTCAACGGCGTGAGTGCGCATAAACCGAAAGACCTACGTCGTCACTTTGGAATCGTCTATCAAGAGCTCCAACTCATTCCTAACGCGGATCTACTCACTAATGTGCTCTGCGGGCGATTGGGCCGCTTTCACTCGCTAGGCACTCTACTCGGCTTCCCGAAAAAACTGCGACAAGAAGCTTACCGATTACTCTTAGAACTAGGCGTTGGTGAAAATCCACATAAATGGGCCAAGCATATGTCAGGTGGAGAGAAGCAGCGCGTGGCCGCCGCACGTGTGCTCTTCCAGAAGCCTAAGATTTATTTTGCCGACGAGCCCGCATCCAGTCTCGACGCTTATTATGCAGGCCGCGTGCTTGGCTTACTCAGGCAAGAAGCCGACGAAAAGGCAAAGCCCGTGCTTTGCGTGCTTCATAATGCAGAGCACATTCAGCGCTTCGCAGACATCGCACTCAGCTTGAACCAAAACGACCCTAAGGCACATAAGATGCGCCGTGTCAGGCCGGTCAATGAGGAGGCCCAAGTATGAGTCCAAGTCCCACGCCTCAGCACGAGAAGGGTCCCGCACTGACTGAATTACCGTGGTATCGGCGGCTCAACCTTCTTAATACCACACTAGTCATATTTATACTGGCTGTCATTTTTAGTAGTAGCCAAATTGAGGGTAACGAACGTGATCTCGACATCCTGAAGAATTTGGGACGCTTCATCTCCGAATTCTTCCCGCCCGACCTATCGGTGCTGAAGTCAACCGGTTCTGCTCTGATTGAAACCGTAGAGATCGCGATTTTAGCTACATTCTTCGCGATTATTATTTCTCTGATCATCGCTCTAGGTGCTGCCCAGACGATTGGACCAAGATGGCTAGTCTTTAGTGTGCGCATGCTGCTAAACATCATTCGGACCATACCTAGCCTCATCTGGGCGGTTATCGCAGTCGCTGCAATGGGTGCCAATGCCTTGGCTGGCGTCGCCGCCTTAACGCTCTACAGCACTGGTTACCTAGGTAAATTTTTCAGTGAGGCCTTTGAGTCAGTCGATATGAAAGTGGCACGATCACTACGCGGTATCGGTGCAGACCCACTTCAGTCTTTCCAATACGGCATCTGGCCCCACGCAAAGCCGCTCATTTGGAGTCACTGTATCTGGATGCTAGAATACAACATACGCTCAGCCAGTATCATAGGATACGTAGGTGCAGGTGGCCTCGGTCTACAACTGCACGCCTACCAAGAATTCCACCAATGGGATCGCTTCGCTACCGTGCTTTGCTGCATTTTAATAGTCGTTACCATGCTCGACTTCCTCAGCGAACACATACGTCGACGTATCGCGCGGCGTGATGGCTCCAATGACGCCCTCTCCAATTAAATAGTCTCAAGGGTTGAAGCTCTGCCCAGAGCGGTTTATCGCTAAAATATGAGCTATGACATTTCTAACAAAATCACCCTCGTGACCGGTGCCAATCGAGGCATCGGTAAAGCCATCGTCGAAACTTTTCTCGAACACGGTGCATCCAAAGTTTACGCAGGCGTGCGCTCGCTAAATAAAGCCGAGCCGCTCGTAGCAGAATTTAGTGAAAAAGTCGTTCCTATTGAGATCGACTATGAAAATCCCACCTCCATCAAAGCTGCTGCAGAAATTGCGGACGACGTCCAAGTCGTCGTTTCGAACGCAGGTGTCCTCATCGGTGCGGGCGTCATGAATGAGGATGTTATCGAAAAATTTCAGACCGAACTGAACATCAACGTCTACGGCCTAATTCGTATGGCACAGGCCTTTGCTCCAGTGCTTAAGCGCAACGGCGGGGGTGCTTTTGTACAGCTTAACTCCATTGCCTCGCTGAGCAGCTTTCCTAGAGCAACTTACCCAGCTAGCAAGGCAGCTGCCTACTCTTTCACTCAGGCGCTAAGGCCTATCTTTAAGGAGCAAGGAACTGCTACTTTAAGCGTCCATCCCGGACCTATTCTAACCGATATGGCCATATCCTCAGGCTTCGCTGAAGACTCTGACCCACCAAGCGTGGTAAGTGAGGGTATAGTCGCATCACTCAAAGAGGGTAAATTCCATCTTTTCCCTGATAAGATGGCCAAAGACTACGAAAAAACCTACAACAACTTCGCTGAAGCTATTATTGAGGCATAGCACAGGGGGATTGATAGCTACTCTTCTACCATTAATTCTAAATTAAGTCAGACTAATTTAGCATCGCCATAGCCGTTACCCGTTACAGAAAAGAAATAATTAAAATTTTCGGTATCCATTAATATCGCATTGTATAAGCTGAAATCTTGCTCTGTTCCATAGCTATTGGCTGGCAAACTAAAACTTTCTAGTAGGGATACTTGTAGCGTTCTCGAGTTTTTTGCCCCATAGGTTACGGCAACGGGCCGTTGGGCATCAGCAAACTTCAGTCCGATTTAAACGAGATCCGAGTGATGGAGGGCGAGAAAGATACCCTAGCTGTTTGTGCAGCTAATCCAGAAATGGATTACAATCCCATTTGTATGACTGGAGTTACCGCATCCTTCAGGAATTATGCTGAAGCTACTAAAGGTAGCTTAGTTACTATCTACGCACAGAACGATGAACCTGGATTAGATGCCGCTAGTCGACGGGCCAGAGAAATAAAATCCTACGCAGAAGATGTTTTTGTTAGAGTCCCCTCACAGCAGGGAGTCGACTGGGCTGATTTACTTTCACCTGATTGTACAGATGAAGGCTTCGATGAATAGTGGAGAATCTTTAGTTCTTTTCTGTGGGGACTACGGAAAGGTTGCTTAGTCTAATCACAGCTCCGCACGTTCTACTATCCGTTGATCCGTGCATATACTATAAAAGAGAAAAAAGTAAACTTCTCTCCCATGTATAAGAAAGGCTGTGTAAAATTGCTGTAGCGGAATAAATTGTGACTTGCGTTCCTGCGGAAAAAATATCTTTTAAGCTTACCTGTATCGCAAAAAGATACTCCTTTGCTTATTGGAGCTTTGCTACTCTCCTACACCCTAATTATTATGAAACTACACAACTACCTAACAACACTACTGGCATTAATTGCCACAACACAATTCGCCAGCGCCGAGACTGGAGCCAATCTCTCCGCCGGGTATTCCTATGGAACGTATTCGGCAAACGCTTTTGGCGAGTCTATCGACGATGATGTCGACGGGATAGACATACGCTTTGGAATCGACCTGAATGACTCTTGGTCTGTCGAAGGTCGCTACCGCTGTTTGGAGGCAGAAAGTGTCCCAGTATCACTAGACGAAATCGGTTTCTATGCATCTTACAATTTTGATCTCGGAGTCGATTCTACTGCCGGAATAATTGGCGGGTTCGGCAACCGAGAGCTCTCTGCCGACGGACTTGGCAGCGTCAGTTTTGATGCTGGTATACTTGGCCTAGATTTCGAGACCTTCTTCACTGATTCACTGAAAAGTAAAGTAGAATATGCTTACTTCGTTGCTACAGAACGTGACCAAGTGGACATCTCGGAAATTGAAGTCTCTTTGATCTATAGCATTGATGGGATATACGAGCTTTTCGTTTCTTATCGTGATCAAGTTAGTGGTGACAGCTTTGTGCAGGCTGAAGGCATCTTCACCCTTGGAATAGGATTTGATATCTAAGAATAGACCAGTTACACAGGCGAAAGGAGGGCTCATAAGCCCTCCTTTTTTTGGTCTGAATTTCCGAGCTTATTATTAGCTCAAATTGGTAGATAGCAACATCTAGCGGCAAACTCAATCGGCAACCATCGCAAGGTCACGCATGAGCGGGGCTTTTCATAGGCACTTGATGTATATACACCGTCAAGGGACCAGCAAAGCGACCCCCGCCACCTCCACCACTTATGGCTTATTCACCATAAGGAATCCAGATATTTTTAACTTCCGTCGCCTGTCGTAAGAACTCTTTGCCCGCACCTTGCTTTGCATCCTGCCAATCTCGACTGTGTCCATGATTCACCCAAATGCGCTTCAAATTTGTAACCGACTCGCGTTCAATACTCGCAGAGTGACCATCCGCAGCAAAATACCACAGTGCGTCAACCTCCATATGGCCCGCCATAGTTTCGACTACATCACTGTGTGCCGCGGTGACAATGTTCACGACGCCAGCCGGTAAGTCTGAAGTCTCCAAGACTTGATAGAAATCTGTCGCCATCAGTGGATAGGCCTGAGAAGGCACGATCACGCATGTATTTCCCATCGCGATTGCAGGGGCTAAGACCGACACCATGCCCAATAATGGCGCTTGGTCTGAACAGAGTATGCCAATGATGCCCACCGGTTCATGCATCGCTAAAGCAAGTCCGCGGATCGGCACACCGTGAGCCGCGCCATCATATTTATCAGCCCATGCTGCATACATAAAAAGCCGATCGATCGACAAGTCTACCTCTGCCTTTGCAGATTCCGTAGCGGCACCCGTCATCTCTGTTATGCGATCAGCAAACTCTTCGCGGCGCACAGATAAATTTTCAGCGATATAGTATAGAATCTGCGCACGCAGATGAGCCGTTGATTTTGCCCATGGCCGGGCCGCTTGGGCCGCCTCAACTGCGTTGCGGATATCCTTGCGATTACCCTGACCGACAAGTCCTAATTGTTGACCAGTGGATGAATAAACTGGAGTCGAGTAGCCACTGTCAGGGCGGACTTGACGCCCTGCGATAAACAACTTGGGCGTGCGATCAATAGAGCCCTCGACCGGCTCGGAGTTGCCCTGCGGTGGCGCGATTACCACGAGTTCTTCGGTAGACTCATAGGTCGGGCGAGCGTAGGCATACAGGCCCTCCCATCCACCTTCACGACCAAAACCGCTTTCGCGGCGGCCCCCAAAGCCTGCCGCCGCGTCAAATTGATTTGTGGTATTGATCCATGCGACACCGCAGACGATTTTAGGAGCAAGATCTAAAGCTAAATTAATATTCTCCGTCCAGATCGAAGCAGCCAGCCCGTAGCGTGTATTATTTGCCAATGCAACTGCCTCGGCAGGGGTGCGGAAGGTCGACCCGACTAGCACTGGGCCAAAAATTTCTTCCTGCATCAATCGGCAGGCAGGGTCGACTTCTGAAATAAAGGTGGGGGGGTAAAAGCTACCCTCACTCGGACAATCACCTGCGGCTACATGGCGATGACCACCCTCCTCTAAGCCCTCATCGACCAAGCGTTGAATCGACTTCAGTTGCACAGGGTCGACTATGGCTCCAATATCAATCGATTTATCCATGGGATCACCGATGCGCAGTTTATCCATTCTAGAACGCAGCTTACGGTGAAATACATCGGCCACGCCTTCCTGCACAAATAAACGAGATCCCGCGCAGCACACCTGCCCCTGATTGAGCCAGATTGCATCGACTAGACCTTCCACGGCGCTGTCTAGATCGGCATCATCAAAGACGATGTAGGGGGACTTACCACCTAGCTCCAGGGTGATCGCTTTGCCCTGCCCCGCAATAGCTTGGCGGATATGCCGACCTACAGCAGTAGAGCCGGTAAATGCCACTTTATCGACGTTTGGATGGGTCACGACTTGTTCGCCCACACTCCCATCGCCGGTAAGGATATTAACAACACCATTCGGCAAGCCTGCCTCCTGACAAATCTCGGCAAACAGCAGCGCGGTGAGCGAAGTGTATTCGGCTGGCTTGAGCACCACAGTATTTCCCATAGCCAGAGCTGGGGCGATTTTCCATGCCAACATCAATAATGGAAAGTTCCAAGGTATGACCTGAGCAGCCACACCAAGCGCTTGATAATCTGGCATTTCATCCGCCATTAATACTGCAGCACCCGCATGGAAGTAAAAATGACGTGCCACTAAAGGCACATCAATGTCGCGGCTTTCACGGATAGGTTTGCCGTTGTCTAGGGTCTCTAGAACCGCGAATAAACGCGAATGCTTCTGGACTAGGCGAGCTATGGCGTAGAGATATTTAGAGCGTGCCGATCCTCCCATAGATTCCCAATCCGTCTGCGCGCCTCGGGCTGCACAGACCGCGGCATCCACGTCAGCTGTCTGCGCCTGACACAGTTTGGCCAGCAGTTCGTTGTTGGCTGGGTTGTGAGTCGCAAAGGATTCACGCCCTGCCGGCTTTACAAAAGCGCCATCAATAAATAGCCCAAAGTCAGCACCCCGTTCCTCTATCCATTTAAGGGCCGCAGCAGAGCCTTCAGGCGCAGTCCCGTAGTCCATGGTTTCCAAAATTTTATTAATTTTCATAAATTATCCAATAGCGTGGCGATGAGTGGCCGAGTAGTGGCCTGATACATGGTGTTCAAGTTGGCGCTCTATGTCACCAAGTAAGCTTGAAGCACCAAAGCGAAACAAATCTGGCTGCAGCCAACGATCTCCCAACTCTTCTTTGATCAGTGCGAGGTAGTTAAGTGAATCCTTAGCTTTTGAAATACCTCCGGCTGGCTTGTATCCAATATGAAACCCTGTGCGATCGTAATAATCCCGAATTTGACGAATCATCGTCAGGCTAACAGGCAAAGTCGCATTGATACTCTCCTTGCCGGTCGAGGTCTTTATGAAATCCGCCCCTGCCATCATACAAATTAAAGAAGCCCGCGCCACATTGCGCAAGCTGCCCAATTCACCTGTCGCTAAAATGGCTTTTACATGGGCCTCACCACAAGCTGCGCGATAGGATTGCATTTCTTCATACAATGCCTGCCAATCCTGCGACAATACATGCCGGCGAGAAATCACAATGTCGATCTCAGCAGCTCCAGCTTTGACCGATTCACCAATTTCAGCTAATCGCAACGCGTAAGGAGACAAGCCTGCAGGGAAGCCCGTGGATACGGCCGCCACTGGAATATTACTACCATCCAAAGCCGCCACTGCCGCAGGTACCATCTCATGGTAAACACAAATCGCAGCAGCGCGAACTCGCTCAGGAGGGACATCCAATGCATGCAGAAGGTCGCTGCGCACAGGCATTCGCGCCTTTCGGCACAAGCGCCGCACCCGCAGCTCGGTGTCATCGCCCGATAGAGTGGTTAAATCTATGCAGCTTAGCGCTTTAAGCAACCATGCAGCTTGGTGTTCTTTCTTAATTGAACGTCGCCCAGGCAGCGTCTTGCAGCGCCGCTCAATCGCTGAGGTATTTGCCTGCACCGACAAAACCCAATCAAGGTCGAGCGGAAGGCCTGGATTACGCTGAAGTGTTTTCATGCCATTCGTGTGAAGATTAAATTAAAACCTGACAAAGATTGGGTGCTTTGCTCACGCTGGCAAGACCTGAACAGAGTCGCTGATAGCTTGACAGAAGGTAACAAAAAGCCGCATCGGCCCTAAACGGCCCTCAATGGCCCGTAAATACACTTGGATCTAGGTTATTGCTATCTGGACTCCCACATGGAGAAATATCGCATTTTTACAAAATTGGGCGCAAAGGCACTAACTCTATCATCGTCATTTCGCTGGGACAATTAAACCGTAGTGGAGGCAGTCCATGTCGTCGATTAGAACCGACACCAGCAGAAACATTAAGGTAAGGAATTCCCACACGGCGGAAGCCCTTCGCCCATTCCGCTGGCACATCACTGTCGATCACCAAGGGACCGTAAAACGGCAGATTAACTTGTCCTCCATGCGTGTGCCCTGCTAGGCAGAGGTCGATGGGCGATTCCGTTACTGCCAGCGCGTAGTTGGGCGAATGCCCGAACAAAATACGGAAATCATTTGGGTTGGACTGTTCTAGCCACTGCTCGATCGAGCGCATTGCCCATTCAGCCGACTTCGACTGATAGAGGCTCAAGCCATGCAGATTGAGCGCACCTGTGCCGACCTCGATTCTTTGATCGCCCGACGATAGCATAACTAAGGGCTCCAGCGCATCTGCTTTATAGCGATAGAGCTCTCGCTCCGTATCCCCAAAAACAGCGAAAGTACCTAGTCGGGGATTCACTCGTTTGATGAGTGCATGCAGCTTGGCCCACTCACTTTCAAAAGTTGCGGGGGCGACGACTTGAAGAAAGTCGCCTGTGTTAATGATGATATCTGGTTGTAATGACTCTATCCGCTCAAAGATCTCATTTTGGTAAGCCTCGATTTTCCCAGCCTGAATATCCGCGATGTGCAAAATACGAATGGGTTGATCTAATTTTGGCGTTTCCAAACGTACTTGTCGTAAAACAAGGCGCTCGGGCTCCACGTAGGTCACATAGTAACGCAAAGCAAAAAGATCTAGCCCGATAAAGGCATAGATGCCTGCTACACATATCAGTGACCTACGCGAACTCGTCCAAGTCACGGCTAAACCCATAAAGACCAGCGACACCCCTAGCAAAATCAGCGGAAACTCCATCAGGTTAAAATTATAAGCTCGATGGATGATCGTAAAATTAGGATCGAGCATACCGTCCTGTATGTAGAGATAATTACGAGTGATCACATAGATGACAATTACCAGAGCTACCCAGAGTGCTCCCTTAGAGATAAAGCCGCTATGCGAGCGCGAAGCTACATCCGTCATCCCGAGTTCTGTGAATCCTGCAGTCATAGTGCAATTTGCCTCCTGACGATTAAACGTATACAAAATGGAATCAAGGCGAGCGCACCCAAAAACCAACAGAGTATCAACTCAAGTGGCGCACGAAATCCGCTACGCATCGCTTTTTGATAAATCATTACACCCATGAACAAATTAACAATCTGCAGATTACAAAATAGGATCAAAAAGGCAATCGGGTGATTCGCAAAATTACGCGCGGATTCATAGTCTACGCTTGAAATAATCTCAGGCATTAACCCCGCATGGTATGACTTCCAAAGTAATACAAGGAGTATCACCGTAAAAAGAGGTACTACTAGCCAAGGCTGCGCGACTTGCCGCAAATAAGGTGCACTAGGGAATCCAATCATTGCGATCCAGAATGGAGCCGTCATCAGTGCGATGACGATGAAGGTCACATCCAAATCAACCGTTCCGAACAGTTTGATCAACCAAATAGGCATAGCACTTCGCGAATTATGAATTGATAGTTTTTCATTATGCTAAGATTCACAGCAGACCACTCGCTACTCGGAGCCACCAGTAATCTTCACGTAGGCCTCAATGTAACGATCTAAAGTCCCAGCTAGCACATTTGCAGGTAGAGCAGGTGCAGGCGGTGCTTTATCCCATTCCAGTGACTCCAGATAATCGCGTACGAATTGTTTGTCATAGGAAGGCTGCGCACCGCCAGGTTGATAAGTATTCTTAGACCAGTAGCGTGACGAGTCAGGCGTCAAAATTTCGTCGATCAAGTGAATTTGACCCTCGGCATCCGTACCGAACTCGAACTTTGTATCAGCTAGAATAATGTCCGCAGTATCCGCACGCTCCACACCCATTTGATAAAGCTCAATACTCAGATCGTGTATCCGTTGAAAGGGATTTTCACCGATCAACTTAGCCCCATCTGTACAATCTATAGGCATGTCATGGCCGCTCGCCGCTTTCGTCGTCGGCGTAAACAAAGGTTGCGGCAACTGACTGCTCTCCTGCAAATCACTTGGCAGATCATATTCAAAAAGTTTACCTGATTCTTGATAAGCCTTCCAACCAGAACCTGACAGGTATCCACGCACCACCGCTTCAATCGGTAGGGGTGTTAACTTTTTCACGATCATACTGCGATACCGGAGTTCGGGGTAGTCCCTACCCAGTTCTGCAATCCGTGCCGTATGGTCTTTTACTAAATGGTGTTGTGTGATAGCACCCGCTTGTGCGAACCAATAAAGGCTAATTTGTGTCAATAGAATTCCCTTTCCCGCCAAGCCCTCTTCCATCACGACGTCGAAGGCTGAAACGCGGTCAGTCGCTACCATCAGGAGCGCGTCACCCATATCAAAGACCTCACGAACTTTTCCCTTAGTAACAAGCGGATAAGGTAAGCACTCCACTTTCTGGAGCGCTTGCTTGGGCATAGGGAATGGTAAATCAAAATCAGCCATTCATTCTTGATGAATGGCATGGTCGCTCTGCGCAAACGGATTTTGGAGGCTCATGGGTAAAAAATAGCGTTTTCCGAAAAAAGGGCTTGCAGAGGCTAAGTCGAAACTTAGCTTCCGTGATTTCCTCCTCCCTCCCGTTCGTCTAGCCCGGTCTAGGACACCTGGTTTTCATCCAGGCAACAGGGGTTCGAATCCCCTACGGGAGGCCATTTTAAAAACCTTCGGTCAAAAAAAAATTCCGAGGGTTTTTTAATGCCCACTTAGCAATAACGGGATGAGAAATGGGAGTTCGACGAAAGGAATAAAGCGGATGGAGACGGGGCGAGCGAAGCTTGATCGCATATTGATGCTGAAAGCAACAATCCCCATTGGAGGGAATATTAAACAATTTAGTCGAGCTCCCGTGGGCTTTCATTCATTGGGCTATGGTTTCGCCGCTTTACAAGCGCCCATTCGCGGTTTCACTAAGATGATATGCCTAATTCGCAGAAAGACATTATCCGATTACGCGCTGAAATCGCCGAGCATGACCGTCTCTACTATAAAGACGCGCAACCTAAGATTGACGATCAGGCTTACGATCGTCTCAAGCTAGAACTGGCGCAGCTTGAAGCAGCTAAGCCCGAGTTTAACTTCGACGCCTCCCCCACTCAGTCCGTGGGCGATGATCGACTAGATGCCTTCGACAGCTATCAGCACCGCAAGCCCATGCTTAGCCTAGATAATACTTACAGTTCCGACGAACTGATTGATTTTGGACGGCGCCTGCTGAAACGCTTTCCCGAGCAAACGCTCACCTACTTGGTTGAACCCAAGATCGACGGCGTCGCTGTCAGCCTAACATACGAAAATGGCCAACTAATACGAGCGGTTTCGAGGGGTAACGGCATCGAGGGCGATGATATCACATCCAATGTTCGTGGCATTCGGGGACTGCCCGACTCCATTGCCAACGCACCCGACACACTCGAAGTCCGTGGAGAAATCTACATGCAGCATTCAGAATTTGAACGAATCAACGCCGCCCGCGAGGCTGAGGGTCAAGCGCTCTATGCCAATCCGCGTAATCTCGCAGCAGGCACCATTAAGCTACTTGATCCTTCCGAATCACGCAATCGACAGCTAGATATAGTACTCTACGGCATCGGCGCGTGTGAACCAAGCAATTACTTTACCGCGCAATCTGAAATCCAGGAAAGCCTAAATGACTGGCACTTTCCCATACTCGAAAAGTACTGGCTAGCAAATGGGATCGAGAATGCATGGAAATGTATCGTTGAATTGGATACAATCCGACAAAAATTTACTTATCCAACCGACGGAGCAGTGATCAAGCTGGACAATTTTTCCCTGCAAGAAGAAGCAGGCTACACCTCAAAAGCACCCCGCTGGGCGATTGCCTATAAATTCGAGGCCGAACGTGCCGAAACATTACTTAAAGAAATTAGCCTACAGGTCGGTCGCACTGGTGTAGTTACGCCTGTCGCTATACTTGAGCCCGTACAGCTTGCCGGCACCACCGTCTCCCGTGCCACCCTACACAACGAGGACGAAATCCAGCGCAAAGACATCCGTCCTGGCGACACCGTCTTGGTGCAAAAGGCTGGAGAGATTATTCCACAAATCCTAAGTGTTAACCTAGGCAAGCGTCCCGTGGGCAGCCAGCCATTTAGCTTTAGTAATCATTTAAAAGCACTCGGCGTCAAAGCAGAGCGCGACCCTACCCAAGCCGCATGGCGTATTGTCAGAAAAGACGACCCAATCCGCCAACAACGGGCGCTCCAGCACTTCGCCAGCCGCGCCTGCATGGACATAGAAAACCTCGGCACTGCTGTGATTGAACAAATCGTCGAGCGTGGTCTGGTCAAAAATCAAGCCGACCTCTACACCCTGACCGAAGCGCAATTACTTGATCTCGATAAGTTCGCCGAGAAGTCCGCCAAAAACCTGATCGCCGCACTCGAATCCAGTAAAGGCTGTAAACTCTGGCAACTCATCCACGGCCTTGGTATCCCCCATGTCGGCAAACAGTCGGCCAAGGACCTAGAAGCCAAGTTTAACTCGCTCGAAGCAATCGCCAGCGCAACAATAGAATCGCTTGAAGCCATCGACGGCATTGGCAGCATCATGGCCCAAAGCATCCATGCTTGGTTCGCTGATGCAGACAATCATACACTCATCGAACAACTCAAAGCTCACGGTCTTAATTTCGACAGTGCTCGCCAAGAGAAGGTCGAAGGCATTCTCGTGGGTAAAACCGTCGCGCTGACAGGAGCACTTCCCGGCTTGAGCCGGGACGAAGCCACCCAAATGATCGAAGCCGCAGGCGGGCGAACTAGCTCAAGTGTCAGTAAAAAGACTGATTTTGTCCTCGCAGGTGAAGCCACCGGTTCAAAATACGTGAAAGCCAAGGAACTTGGGCTAAGCATTCTTGATGAGAGAGCATTCCGTGAATTGTTAGCGTAAGAATGGATCGATTCTAGATCTCACTTAAAATTGATAGGAACAATCGTTTAGGCATGTTCATCGTGCGTCCATCCTGCCTTTCTCACCAATTATGTCTTTCTGAACGCAGTAAGGCCCTGATTCTATTTCCATTGACTTCAGATGCTAGGCTGACATCTATCCCGCCCTTCAATGCCCCCGCCGAATCTACCTCGGCGGGTTTTCTATTTTTTAATTGGAGCTAACACCTAGCTCCTGACTGCTATTTTCTTTTCTATGAACGCCAAAAACATCCGTAACATCGCCATTATCGCTCACGTTGATCACGGCAAAACTACCCTCGTGGACTGCTTGCTCCAGCAAAGCGGTGCTTACCGTGAAAACCAGATAGTGCAAGAGCGCGCGATGGACTCGATGGATCTCGAACGCGAAAAAGGGATAACCATTAAGGCTAAAAATCTGGCCGTTAAATGGGTCAACCCTAAGGATGGCGAAGAATACACCATAAACATCGTCGACACCCCTGGGCACGCCGACTTCGGCGCAGAGGTGGAGCGAGTCATGAAGATGGTCGATGGCGTGCTACTTCTCACTGATGCCGTCGGTGGCCCGCAAGCGCAGACACGATGGGTGCTCCGCAAAGCACTCGACCAAGGCCTTAAGACAATTTGTGTGGTTAACAAAGTTGACCGTGAGACTTCTCGCCCAGAATGGGTCCACGATAAGGTGCTTGAACTCTTCCTCGACCTCGACGCTGACGAAGATCAATTCAATGCCCCTTTTCTCTATGCCTCCGCCAAGATGGGTTTCGCTGACCTTGAAGTCGACGGTCCTCGCGAAAACATGCAGGATCTTTTCGAGACGATCATCTCTCGCATCCCAGCACCAGTCATCGAAGAAGGTGGATTTCGCATGCTAGCCAGTAACATTGACTGGGATGACTACGTTGGTCGTATGGCCATTGGGCGTATCCTTTCTGGCGAAGTGAAGGTAGGACAGACTATTTTCGCACACCGTAAAAGCGGCAAGATTGACCGCGTTAAAGTGACCAAGATGAAAAGTTTCTCGGGTGCGGGTGATACCGACGACGTAAGCAGTGCAGTGGCAGGTGATATTGTCGGCCTAGCCGGCTTCGACGATGTCGACATTGGTGACACACTCGCCGCATCAAAGGAGGCGGAAGCACTCCCCTTCGTCGAAATCGACCCCGCAACCGTCCAAATGGAGTTTTCTGTCAACAACGGTCCACTTGGCGGTAAAGACGGCAAGAAGGTCACATCCCGTCAAATCCGCGAACGCCTCATTCGTGAGACGCAATCCAACATTTCTATTAGTATCGAAGATACTGACGATGGCACGCGCTTCCTCGTCAACGCTCGTGGTGCTATGCAGATCGCCGTGCTCGTAGAAACAATGCGCCGCGAAGGTTTCGAACTACTCGTCTCCCGCCCTACTGTTCTCTACAAGGAAATCGACGGTAATCGCTGCGAACCTTTCGAACAAGTTTGGGTTGAAGTCCCCGAGGAACAACTCGGCAGCGTGATGGAGAACCTCGCAAAACGTAAAGGAAAAGTCACCAACATAGAGCACCACAACTCTGGTGTCACCGTCGAAGCTGAAGTGTCTACCCGTGGCCTAATCGGATTTGAAAGCGACTTAGTAACTATGAGCTCTGGTCACGGCGTGATGAGTCACTCCTTTTTAGACTATCGCCCACATTGTGGGGAGATCGTGACTCGCCTTACCGGAACGCTTGTGAGCATGGAGCAAGGCAAGGCAATGCCCTACGCGCTAGAAATGATACAGAGTCGTGGGAAGCGTTTGATTTGCCCCACCGAAGAAGGATACGCAGGCAAGATTTTGGGGGGAAAAACCCCCCCCCAGGGAATTCC
>JAKVCM010000030.1 GCA_022448605.1 Puniceicoccaceae bacterium
TAGTGGTCATGTAAGTAATTTACGAGAGCACCTGCGTCGTCTGCCAGTAGCGACACGTATCCGAGTTTTCAGTAATCAAGTGCCTGACTTTGTCCGCAATTATCCTGCTCTAGTGACTGAGTCTTTTGCGGGTAAGACTGTCGTGGCATGGGACATCGCCTTTACACAATACGGGGTGCCAAGGGAGTGGAAGCCCCGCTTTGCCGAAGATAAGCTCAAGGGCCAAACCGGTGATGTGAAGATAATTGCCTACCATCCTAGTTTATTGAAATCGCAAAGCTGCCATCGTGTCTTGAATGTCAGCGGCTCCAGTCCGAAGATTACATCCGCAACGATTGCCACGATTAAAAAGTTATTTGGTTTCAATTAGCGGATCTTCCGCAAGCACAAGTAGTCTTTAGTGGGCGCTAGAGGCGCACCATAGCTGTTACTTAGTCGCCTTCTTTGCCACCTTTTTAACTGGTCGTGGGGCAAATTCGAAGCCGATCTTACCGCTGTCGAAGTTGAGTGTTAGGTAAGCTTTGAAGGGTCGCTTGGTGCGTTTAGAAACGAAGCCGTCGAGTAGGGCGGTCTTTCCCTCGGTGAAGAGTTTCTCTACCTCCTCGGGCTGTAGCTCTTTTTGCAAGATAGTCTTTCCAAGGCGGAAACCTTCAGGTGAGTCGCTTGTCTTCAAGGCGGGAAGATGATAAGCTTTCTCCGTTTCATAGAGTTTTGCTTCGGCGCCGTTTTGCATAATGAAGCTTTTGATGATTTGCTCGTCCTTCAAGTCTTCGGCTAGAGTGGGCTCATCAGCATCAAAGACAAATTCGGTCTTCCATTTGCCTATTTTTCCAGTTTTGGAAACTGATTGAGCAAGCTTGAGTGCAGCGCTGAAAGGTTTGTTGAAGCGAGAGACGAAGCCATCAAGTTCAGGGAGTTGCTTTGTGATTATAAGCTCTTTTGCTTCGTCGTCGTTAAGCCGGCGACCAGCGATGTGCTTAGATACGCGGAAGTCACACGCTTCTTCGCGGCATTCGTAGGTGGCGTCGGTTTGTTTGAGTCGCGCTGCGCCGCAGGCGGGACACGGACACTCTAGGTCAGGGAAGACGCGGTTGACGAGCATTTGCATGTGTGAGCGTGCCTTCTCAACCACGTCTTCCGTGAATTGGTTGATTCCTTGCATGAAGACGTCGCGGCAGATCTCGCCCTTTTCCATTTTGTTGAGTTGAGCCTCCCAGTCGCCCGTCATGGAGGGTGAGCTGAGGGCTTTGATGTCCATTTCTTCGCAGAGTTCGATCAGGCGCAGACCTTTGCCGGAGACGTTGAGATCACGACCTTCGCGAGCGATGTATTTCTGGCGGAGGAGACCTTCAATCGTCGCGGCTCTAGTAGCAGGTGTACCGAGACCGCGCTCGGACATGGCTTCGCGCAGTTCATCGTCGTCGATGAGTTTACCCGCACCTTCCATGGCGGCTAGGAGCGTAGACTCAGTGTAGCGGGCAGGTGGCTTGGTCGACTTATCCTCGACGCGAATCGGGGCGGGTAGCTCTTCACCTTCGGCGATTTCTCGCATAATTGGCAAATCGGGTATACGTGCGGTTTCACCCTCATTGACGCCTACCAGTTCGTCCTTGCCTGCGGCGACTCCAGCTACTCGTCCATAGACGGCCAACCAACCTGGGTTCGTCAAAGTCTTACCATTGGTCAAGAAGGTGTCTTTTTCCGCCCCATGAGTGATTATCGTGAGACGCTTAGTGACTTCGAACTCAGCGTGTGGAAAGAAAACCGAGATGAAGCGTTTGACCACCATGTCGTAGAGTTTGGACTCTTGCTCGTTGAGCTTCACCACACGGCCAGTCGGGATGATGGCAAAGTGATCGGAGACTTTGGCGTTATTAAAGATGCGCTTATTGAACTTTACGCGATCTTCTTCGATTGCGATGGCTGCCCAATTCGAAATTGGGTGGTCTGAGTTGGCGAGATCGCGCATGGTCTCGTGAACTTTGCTCATGTAGTCCTCGGGCAAATAGCGGGAATCTGTCCTCGGGTAAGTGAGCATTTTGTGGCGCTCATAAAGCGCTTGGGCGAGGCCGAGGGTATTTTTTGCGGTGAAGGGAGCCTCACGCTGGAGCGTGGTAAGATCGTAAAGTTGCGGCGCGATTTGTGTGGTCGGTTTTTTCTCTTCGCTTACCTTGCCTTCTTTGCCGACGCAGCGTTCGCGAATGGCAAGAGCTTTTTCCTTATCCCAGAGACGCTCCGCTCGCCCGTGTGGATACCCGGGGGTTTTCTTCCAGTCGAGGTCGATCCATTTGCCGGGGTAGTTGCCCTTAGACACCGCAAAGTCAGCATGTATTTCCCAGTAGTCTAGAGGCTTGAAGGCTTGGATCTCACGCTCGCGTTTGGCAAGGATGGCTAGGGTAGGCGTCTGTACACGACCTGCGGCGGTGATGTTAAATCCTCCGTGGCGAGAGCGGAAGCAGGTGAGGGCGCGGGTTGAGTTGAGGCCTACGAGCCAATCCGACTCAGAGCGGCATTTAGCGGCGTCGGCAAGGTTGGACATTTGCTCGCCCTCGCGCAGTGCTTGCCAAGCTTCTTGGATCGCACCCGTAGTCATCGATTGCATCCAGAGGCGTTTGACTGGCTTTTTTATCTTACCAATGTCCATTATGTATTGGAAAATCAGCTCACCCTCTCTGCCAGCATCACAAGCATTTATAATCACATTGAACTCTTTCTTCTTAGCAAGATTAAGGACGTGTTTAAGGCGACCAGCGCTTTGCTCGATTGGCTGAAGCTCAAACTTTTCTGGAATGGCGGGTAGCACGTTGAAGTTCCAGGGCAGATTTTTGCCATTGGGACCAGTCGGCATCTTCAGCTCGACAAGGTGGCCGACGGCCGATGTGATGGCAGCACGATCGCACTCAAAATAGGTCGTATCGCGCGATTTGCCCTTTTTGGTAAATTTACCAAATTCTTTGCTTAGGGCTTTGGAGAGGTCGGTCGCGACAGAAGGTTTTTCGGCGATGATTAGATATTTCATAGAAAGCAGATGCGCGGTAGCCGCCGATGATCACGAGGGCATGGTGTTTTTTCGAGTGAAAGCGTTGATTAAATCTGGCGTCAACCCTCTTTCTAGTTTTTGAGAATCGCTTTTTAGTTAAGTTCTAAGTTTTCTGCCCTATGCCTTCACTCCGTAGATTCCGTTATAAGTTCGCGCGCATGGCGAATGATTTTGCTCTTTTTACCACTGATGTGATCTACGATCGCCGGCACGGACGCGGGGCTGAAGTGCTGGCTAGCTTGCTATATGGGCTGTCTTTTATATTTAGGGTTCTCGTGCAGCTACGCTTGTATCTCTTCGAGCATAGGATCCTACGGAATAAGCCGCTGGGTTGCATGGTTGTTGTCGTTGGGAACCTCACCGTAGGCGGCACGGGTAAAACTCCAGTTGTGGAGAAATTTGCACGGACCTTGTCTGAGCGTGGACGCAAAGTCGCCATTCTCAGTCGCGGTTATAAGAGTAAAAAAGAACCTTTGCTGAAAAAAATTTGGCGGAAGCTTAGCCATGGTGAAGAAGTGCCGCCTAAGATCGTGAGCGACGGTAAGATTGTCCTACTCGACTCCGAAGTAGCCGGCGATGAACCTTACATGCTTGCCCAGAATCTGCCAGGGGTTGTTGTGCTTTGTGATAAAAATCGGGTCAAAGCCGGTTCTTTTGCCATTCGTAAGTTCGGTTGCGACACCCTTATTCTCGACGACGGCTTCCAATATCTACCGCTCAAGGGAAGGCTTAATCTCCTACTTGTCGACAAAACGAATCCATTCGGCAATCAACATTTACTCCCCCGCGGCATCCTGCGCGAACCGATCAAACATCTATCACGTGCCAGCTATGTTTTTCTGACTAAATCTGACGGCAATCGTGATGAAGCCCTCCTAGAGCTGATTCGCGAGAATAATCCGAAGGCTGAGATAATCGAATGCGCTCACAAGCCGCAGTATCTCCAATCTGTCGATACAGGCGAGCGCTTGTCGCTGGATGTACTTAGAGGGGCCAAGATCGGAGCCTTCAGCGGCATCGCCTCGCCGGAAAGCTTTGAAAAAATGCTCCGCGATTTCGGTGCCGAGATTCTTTTCAACCAACGCTTTCTGGATCATCACCGATTTACTCGTTACGAGATCGAGCGCCTCTACCGTAAGGCCAGCAAAGTCAATTTAGATATGATCCTTACAACTGAGAAGGACGCCGTGCGCCTATTTGATGATATCAAGGCAAGCGTGCCTGTTTATTATCTACGCCTGGAAATCGACATTCTGAGCGGGGAGGAAGACTTTGAGAGCGCGACCGAGCGTATTTGCCGCCCACGCACACAAGAACCAATCAGTAAGCCCGTGGCACTTGGTGAAACTCCGAAAGGGACTTGATCTCACAAGTGGATTCCGACAGAGCTAAACTTACCTAATCACTACCTACTTAAATATATTAAAAATGGCTTCCGATCAGGCCTCCACTGAAATCAAACCTGCTGACAAAAAAGTCCAAGACCTTGAGGTCAAGGACGCGCAGATCATCTTCAACTCTATTTGGGCAAGCCTAGAAGACGAACTAGGCGAGGAATATCTCCGCTTCCCGAAAGAGATTTTCTGGCTCAACGGTGCGCCTGGTGCGGGCAAGGGTACGAATACTGAGTTCATTATGCAGTATCGCGACCTCACAGCACCACCGCTTGTAGTCAGTGGTCTGCTCAAGAGCCCCGAAGCACATAAGATGAAAGACGCTGGCATGCTAGTGGGCGACCGTGAGGTCATCGAGATTATGCTGCGCAAACTCCTTGACCCCGTTTATAAGAGTGGTGCAGTCGTCGATGGTTTCCCCCGCACCAAAGTACAGGTGGAGTGCGTTAAGCTCCTTTATCAAAAGCTAATTGAACAGCGCAATAAATTTAAAGAGACACTCTACTCTGAGCATTTCAAGAAGCCTCACTTCCATATAGTTGTGCTCTTTATCGATAAGAAGGAGAGCGTGAAGCGCCAAATAAACCGTGGAGTCGAAGCGCAGGCACATAACGAGGAAGTCCTTGAATCTGGCGTTGGTGAAATTGAAGAACTGCGCCCGACCGACCTTGACCCTGATGCGGCGCTCAACCGCTACCGCACTTTCAAAGAGAAGACCTATGGTGCCCTCAAAGACCTGCGTGAAATCTTCTTCTATCACTTTATTAATGCACACGGAACGATTGAAGCCGTCCGCCAGCGTATTGACGATGAGCTACGTTACCAAGGCTCTCTCGAACTCGACGAGGCTACTTATGATCGCATCTCAAGCATTCCCGTAGCCGCGACTATATCAAAGCACGCCCGTCAGGATCTAGTCGACCGACTCGATGCCTATGTCGAACGTCAAGAGCCTCTCTTTGAGGAGGTCGTCAATCTTATAAAGAGCGACTTCATGCCAATCATTGAGCGCCACGCCATCTCAGGATCTGCCGTGATCAATACCGAGGACTCCGTCCTACATGATCCAGATGCACTCGCCATGCTGATCGATATTTTTTCCGAGCGAGGTTACCACGCAATTGTCGATCTGCACCGTGAAGAAATTCCAGACTCTATCGACCCCAAGACCTTCAAAATTAAGACCCGCATTAAGTGCATCTTCCGTGTGCGTGTTCAGTTTAAGGGCTCTGATATTCGACGCGGACGTTAGGGCAGTTGCCTATACTCCAGAAGCGACTAGCTCGTCATTAGGGCTATCTAACCAAGGCTTCCATTAAAACCCAATGCATACAGTGCGCCCATGGCTAAACTAGCATCTGCGAGCACACGAAAAGTTTCCATGCTAATTCTCCTCCTTAGTCCATGCAGTAGCCCGAGCAGCCCTAAGCTAAGTGTCAGCCCCAGCCACAATTCGCCGCCTCGCCAAATTGCCAGCCCTGCGCCGAATAAAGCAAGCAGTGTTAGCCAGCGCTCCGCGACTAAAGTTGCGATCGAGCGTACATGCATCTTAGCGTCGATCACTTTTTCTCTCGCTCCGATCATCAAGCAATTGAGCAGGCACAATAAAGCGAATACTCCGAAGAAACCGAGTGGGTAAGCTACTGGCATGAATATTATTACGCCGCTTGCATAGATCAATGCTACGCAGATCTCCTTGGGAAAAAAGTGCCTTGAGAGCTTTTGGTTGAGTGTTGTATAGAGTAAGCAAAATATTAGTAGCAGGCAACCTTTCTTTAGTTGCATGGCCGTGAGCTGCTTTGCTAGTAGCAGATTAATTGCTAGCATCACAAACCAGACATACCAAAGTGCTTGATGGTATCGCTTTGCGAACTGATGCCTGAGCGAAAAGAGTGCTACCTTTTCCCGCGACTTCACATCAAACAACCGATCCGCAACATAGGTCAGCCAGACTGAGAGCCCCAACACGGCAGAGGCCGCCCAACCGATCTCGGTATTCAGAGCTCTTACCAAGCCTAGTTGCCAAAGTATAGATACCAAGGCGGTGTCGATCGCCAATATGTTCGGCCATTGCCAAAGTCGGATTGATGGGTCCATCTTGAAATTAACGGTGTGCATATGTGACCCGCGCCGCAAGAGCGTTTAAGGCGGCAGGAACTCTATTAGCAAACTAGGAAATGGGCAGTAATGATGCAGATTTTCATAGGTTGCCAAGCCTTCGTCACTCTTACTTGATAAAGATGGGTATATATTTGGCATTATTAAATGGAACAAAGGTTACACATCATTACAGGGGCGACTGCGGTCGGTAAAACGGAGTATGCGCTCAGCTACGCGGAGGCGCACGATGCGGAGATAGTTTCCTGCGATGCCTCGCTTATATATAGAGGAATGGATATCGGTACCGCCAAGCCATCGCTAGAAGAGCGTGCAAGGATTCCGCATCATTTGATCGACCTTAATTCTGTCAGCGAGCCTTATGATATTGTGGCATATGTGCGCGATGCGGAGGTAGCGGTGGCAGAGATTTTTGCACGTGGGAAATCCGTCGTCGTGACGGGTGGCAGTGGATTTTATTTGAAGAGTTTTTTTGCGCCCGTCATCGACGTTGTCAAGGTAAGCGATGCAATACGCGCGAAGGTGACGGCGCTTTACGAGGCGGATGGGCTGAAAGGCTTGTTAGATAAATTACGTGTGCATAGTGTATCAGGTACTGGAAATTTAGATACCAAAAATCCGCGACGTGTTTCTCGCGCACTCGAACGCTGCATTGCTTCGGGCAAAGATTTACCGACTTTGCAGGCTGAATTCGCCGCGCGCCCTGAACCTTTTGCTGATTGTATAAAACACTACATTTTGTTGGAGCGCGATATGGATAATTTAAAGCAGCGCGTAGCGCGTCGAACGGAGCTTATGCTCAAGGATGGATTGATTGCTGAGGTCCAAACTTTGCTCTTACAAGGTCTCAAAGAAAACCCTAGCGCAGCATCGGCCATTGGTTACCGAGAGACGATTGCCTTTCTCGAAGGTGAGCTGAAGCGTGATGATTTGTTACCTTTGATTGTCCAAAATACCTTGCACCTGGTCAAGAAACAGGGCACATGGTTCCGTACTCAGATCCGGCGGCCTGACGAAACAGTGAATTTTTAATGGAGGGTGTATCCATGGCTTATCAATCCTTTCTCGACGAACAGGCTGCGGGGACTTTGAGAGAGTAGGGTTCAGTAGTGACGCTTACAAGAGCAGCTGGTTCCAGTGAGAAAAGGAACCGCGTTTAGTAATTGTATATGTATTTGGGCTACATTTTGCTCGGTCTAAGAATCTCCTTTCCTTCCCGGACAGAATCAGCGACGCTTCTCTCTTTATGATTAGTACCACAAAAGCCTTAGCCGATGTCGTGCGCCGTGCGTGCGAAGCAGGCGCTATTGGCGTTGATACCGAGTTTACTTGGGATCGCACCTATTACCCTACACTAGGATTGATCCAAATAGGTTTTCCCGATGGAGAGTGTCAGTTGATCGACGCGCCTGAGATCAAAGACTGGTCGCCGCTCGCCAAACTCATGTCCGACCCTGATACGGTTAAGATTCTGCACGACGCTCAGCAAGATCTCAATATCCTACATCGCGCCTGTGGTGGCTTGCCCAAGAATATTTTTGATACGCAGCGTAGTTCTGGCTTTGTGGGACTGTCCTCTACGATCTCTTTGAGCGAACTACTGAAGACCTTACTTAAGGTTCGCCTTGCCAAGACAGAGACTCGCTCTGATTGGTTGGCGCGCCCACTGACTGAGGCTCAGATTAAATACGCAGAAGACGACGTCCGTCATTCTGTTGATCTGATGGTTAAAATCATGGATAAAGCAGAATCACTTGGTCGCAGAGGATGGATTGAAGATGAGATGAAAGTCTACGAAGATGAAAGAAATTACGGCGAAAAAGATCCCGACTATGAGATGCCTCGTGTGCGCGGTAGCGGTTCATTGACGCAGCAGCAACGTAATACCTTGCGATCACTCGGTGCTTGGCGAGAACTGAAAGCGCGCAATCGTAACTTGCCGCGTGGCTTTATTCTTTCGGATGATGCGCTGGTTTCTCTGATAAAGCGCCCGCCCGAAAAGCTGGAAGACATTCGCCAGATGAAGGGCTTGAGCGAACGCTCCGCCGATCGAAACCGTAAATACATATGGGAAGCAATCGAGCGTGGTCGTAGCGGCGATTTGCCTGATTTACCGAACAACAAGCATATCGGGCCCTCGCCCGATGACGGCTACGAGGCACGAGTTGATCTTTCATTGGCATCGATTAAGGGCATCTGCCTGGCGAATATGATCGACCCAGCACTGATCGGTAACCGCGCTGAAGTCACTTCCTTTGTCTTAGAAGTCGACAATCTAGAAGACTCCAGACACCGTATGATGCGAGGTTGGCGTTCAGAATTCTGCGGACAGGCCTTAGCACGTTTGCTTAAAGGTGAAGGCAGTATTTCGATCGATGTCGTAACAAAGTTGCCACAGTTGGTGTAGATTCACGCGCTCAACCGCTTTGCGATGGGAGCTGGTCTTACAATTCAAAGCCGTGCTTGGCGATACAGACCACAAACTCGCCTTTTTGGCTGCTTTTCTCTACGCGCTCGCGCACCTTGCTCGCGGATCCAGTATGGACGGCTTCGTGTAGCTTAGTCAATTCACGGCTGACACTGATGCAGCGATCCTCGCCTAGTATCTCTATAAGTTCGTTGAGGAACTTAACGATACGGTGACAAGATTCGTAGACGATTATGGTGTATTCGAATTCTTTCTTGCTTTTAAAGAAGCGTTTGCGAGCGGCGCTTTTAGGTGGCAAGAAGCCAACGTAGAGAAAGGCATCAGTCGGAAGCCCAGAGAGTGCGAGCGCGGAGGTGGCTGCAGTTAGACCGGGCGCAGAGGTAACTTGTAGTCCGCGCTTACGGCACTCGCGAACGAGCCGAAACCCAGGGTCGCTGATCGCGGGCATACCTGCGTCGGAGATTAG
>JAKVCM010000031.1 GCA_022448605.1 Puniceicoccaceae bacterium
TTGGGCGCTAATTCCCGTAGTAATTCCTTCGGCGGCGTCGACAGAGACTGCAAAGTCAGTCTGCTGTGATTCACGATTTTCTGATGCCATTGAGTTAATGCCTAAGCGACGAAGTTGATCCGAGAGCATGGGCACGCAGATAAGGCCACGGGCATGTAGCGCCATTTGATTGACAGCTTCTGGGGTGACCTTGGATGCGGCCATGACGAGGTCGCCCTCATTCTCGCGGGATTCGTCGTCGGTCACGATGACCATTTTACCCGCGGCAATGTCGGCGATCGCGGATTCAATGCTATCGAAAGAATTCTCCTCGTTGGTTTCTTTGCTCATAAGAGACTTTGAAATCAATCCGATTTAACTTATTTCGCAACCGTCTTTTCTGGGAATACTTCGGGTCGTATAGTTTTATGTAGCTGTGCATAGCTTTGCTTACCACTTGCTTTTCATTTGAAGTTTAGGAATATAAAAATATGTCCAAATTTGACCCCAATAAGAAAGTCTACAAAGCCCAAGGTGGCAATTTTAGCATATTTGATCTACTACGTAGCTTTGCTGATCCCGAAATGGAGGTTGATAGTATCTCGCGAATATCCGACTTACACATGAAAGTTGGAGAACCTGTGCGTTATCGTTATGATGGTGACTTGGAGACTATTGAAGGTGGAGAGCCTTTGACCGAAGAGACTATGCGGGAGCTGATCTTCCCGCTGATCACTCAGTCTCAGCGGCAGAGTTTGATTGATAATCCACAGTTGGACATTGATTCGGGCTATTCTTGGGATGAGAAAAAAATTAATTTTCGCCTGAATATTTTTCGTGATCGTGATGGCATGGCCTGCGTAATGCGAATGTTGCCGAAACATATTCCTGAGATTGATGAAATCGGCTTCATGAACGCCAAAGTTTGGCAGGATATTACCGAGCTCAAACAAGGTCTCGTCTTGGTGACTGGAGTAACGGGTAGCGGTAAATCAACGACTATTGCTAGTATTATCGACTACGTAAACAAGAGTCGCAAGGCGCGTATTATTACTTTGGAGGACCCGATTGAGTATGTCTTTAGTAGTGAGCAATCGCTGATCTCACAACGTGAACTAGGTAAGCACTTGAGTGATTTCCCGAATGGCCTGCGCAGCGCGCTTCGTGAAAACCCTGATATCATTTATGTCGGCGAGATTCGTGATGCGACGACAGCTCAGCTTGCCTTGAGTGCAGCAGAAACTGGGCACCTAGTGCTCTCGACCCTGCATACTAAGGATGTCAAAGGCACCTTTAGCCGAATTATTGAAATGTTCCCTGCCGAACGTTCGACAGAGCTTGCGGCGCAGCTTTCTTTTTCGCTAGCATTTGTTTTGAGTCAGAAATTGCTTCCGCGAAAATCAGGTAATGGTCGCGTGCCCGTCTTTGAGGTTCTCAAAAACAACACTGGCGTCGCCAACATCGTGCGCACTGGAAAACTGCATCTAGTTTACAGTAAATTGGAAACTAGCCAGGCAGAGGGTATGAACACACTCGAGCAACATTTGATTGAGCTCGTTGAAGCAGATGTGATCTCAAAGAAGGAGGCCATCGCTCACGTGAACGAAGGGAGTATAGTCAGTCGGTTGGATTAGATTTGCCAAAGCGGGCAGGGGAGAAAATTCTATAAGTATGTCAGATGCTAAAAAACAAGCGACTTGGGGTGGACGGTTTTCCGAAGGTCCTGCTGAATTGATGCTCCGTATTGGCGAATCCGTCTCGCTTGATCAACGACTGGCGCCCTTCGATATTAAAGGCAGCAAGGCGCAGGCTGCTATGCTCGCCCATGTCGGTATTATCACTCTTGAGGAGCGCGATGCGATCCAAGCGGGTCTCAATGCGATTCTTGCACAAATCGAAGCGGGCGAGTTCTCGTGGGATCCCGAACTCGAAGATGTCCATATGAACATTGAGCAAGCCCTCACACAGGAGGTGCCCGCAGCCGCAAAGCTTCACACCGCTCGTAGTCGTAACGACCAAGTGGCTACTGATATGCGCCTCTGGTTTAAATACGCTTGTGACGAAATTGATCTTTCGCTTGCTAGGGCGATTTCCGCACTCGTCGATCTGGCAGATCAGACTCAGAAAGTGATCATACCCGGCTACACTCATTTACAAGGTGCTCAACCTGTGCCGATGGCGCATCACTTGCTTGCTTATGTGGAGATGTTGGCACGTGACCGCACACTCAATGCTGCGGTCAAGGAGCAAGCTAATGTCTGCCCGCTCGGTTCAGGTGCGATCGCTGGCACGACACTACCAATCGACCGTAATTTTGTGGCTAAAGAGCTTGGCTTTGTTGATCACGAGGGCAGTCCGCAGCTGACTTATAACAGCATGGATGCGGTCAGTGATCGCGATATTTTTATTCAGTTCGCCTCAGCCTGTGCGACTGTCGGTATACATCTTTCGCGTCTCTCTGAGGATTTCATTCTGTGGAGTAGTGCTGAGTTTGGCTTCGTCAAATTACCGGATGCTTTTACAACAGGCTCCAGTCTGATGCCGCAAAAGAAGAACCCTGACGCTTTTGAACTGATCCGTGGCAAGTCCGCTCGACTTGCTGGTAATTTGCAAATGTTACTAACGATGTTCAAGGGCCTACCACTGACCTACAATCGTGACTTGCAAGAGGATAAGCCGCCAGTCTTCGACAGTTTTGATCAGACGAAGCTAATCCTCGATTGCTTGGCAGCCTGTTTACCAGGAGTTTCTGCGGACGTGAAACGCTGCGCTAGCGCTGTGGGCGACCCCGCACTGCTTGCTACGGACGTAGTCGACTATTTAGTGAAAAAAGCGGTTCCCTTTCGTGAAGCTCACCACGTGGTGGGCGCATTGGTCGCCTTATCCGAGCAGTTAGATATACCGCTCAACAAGTTGCCGTTTGAAGAAGTCTCTAAGATTCACCAAGCCTTGGGTGAAGACTGGGTGCAGGCTTTTGATTTAGAGAAAGCACTCGCCGCGCGCGATAAGCCCGGTATGCCAGGACCTGAACAAGTCGCGGCACGGATAGCTCACTGGCGTAGTATTTAGGAGTGCGCTCTACCTACTTAAATTAAGAAAGTCGGGACTCTAATTCTTTTAAGAATTTCCAACTAAATAGGCCACTGCCGTGACCATCGCTAAAAATGGGACGGATGGCATAGTTACCCTGAAGCTCCCAGCCTTTGATTGTGACGCCCTCAAATTCCTTTGGATCGTCACCACCATATTGATTACCGAAGATGTCTTTTTCACCTATGTTTTGCGCGCTGGGTGAATGCTTCCGAAGGAAAACTGAGGGAAAATAGCTCTCTTTGCCGTCGTCCCAAACGATGGCCAGTTCGCTGCCGATTAGCTGAATGTCCTTTGGCTTCACGCTTTGTAAAAGCCTGACGCTTTGAGTTTTTCCATTAGTCCAACCGCGGGACCTTCACGGTTAAGTATGTAAAGGTGGATTCCGGGCGCGCCGCGCTCAAGCAGTTCGCGAGCCTGGCGATAGACCCAGTCGATGCCCACTGCCTCGACTGCTTCGGAGTTATCGCCTGCAGCAAGTAGCTGCTGATCCAGCTCGGCAGGCATCGATGTGCCGCACATTTCGCAGAAGCGTAGTGCTTGTTTACGTGAGCTCACGCACATGAGTCCAGGGAGCACGGGCACACCAATTTTTGCTTTGCGTGCGCGGTCAACGAAACCGAAATATTTGGCGTTATCGAAAAACAATTGTGTCGTCACGAAGTGCCCACCCGTATCGACTTTGCGTTTCAAATTCAGTAAGTCGATGTCAGGAGAGGGCGCTTCGGGATGCATTTCAGGGTAACCCGCCACACCCACTGTGCATTCAGGGTAAGTTTCGTGGATCAAGCCGACAAGTTCATTTGCGTGATTTAGACCGTCTGGGTGGGGTCTAAAGTCTGTTTCACCTTTCGGTGGATCACCGCGCAGAGCCATTATTTGGTCAAGCCCAGCTTCGCGGAATTCGGCAATAATGCTGCGTAATTCTTCACGGGAGTGTCCAACGCATGTCAAGTGAGGCATGACTGCATAGCCATAGTCTTCGCTCAAATGGCGAGCATATTTCAGCGTGCGACTTCGCGTGCTACCGCCTGCTCCATATGTGATCGAGGCAAAATCGGGCGAATAGACCTTGAGTGCTTCGGCAGTACGTAGTAGTTGCTCCGCTGAAGAGTCGGATTTCGGTGGAAAGAACTCTATCGAGAAGAGAGCCCTGCCTGACAGGAGGCGGCTTTTGAGAGAGACGACTTTCATAACGTATCAAGTTATAATGATATGATGATATGTAAAGTTAATTGGTTATTTAATTTAGATCATACTCCGCCGAAGGTCAATGAATCCTGCGATCCCGCAACTTAATTTCGTGAGGGCTAAATAAGTGGGTGACCGAATTATTATTAATTTAATATGTGAATAAGCCCATCAAGTCTATCTAGATAGCTTACTTAAATCACTTATTAACAGCGTTTTTTAGTAAAAAACTGATAGAAAGTAGCTTGACGAGTGGTGCAAAATGGTGCAAAAAGGTGCAAAATGGTGAATATAGGGGTAATGAGCGCACAAAATACAGGCAAATATTTCGGAGAATATCGTCATAGCATGGATGATAAAGGGCGTCTTACAATCCCTTCCCAGTGGCGTCCTCAGCTTGAGTCCAAGGATAATGACTTCCTCGCCCTGCCTAGTCTGACCGAAAAATCCGTCTCCGTTTATCCTCCCAAGATGATCGAACAACTCTATGAGCGCTTTTCCGAGATCAGTATGGGGGATCAGAAGGGCCAGCGAGCCATACGCCGCATCATGTCGATGGCGCACAATTTCTCCTGTGACAAACAAGGGCGTATTAATTTGAACGATAAGCTTATCAATCACGCCGACTTGAAAAAATCGGTCGTCCTGCTTGGCGAGGCTTCAAAATTCATGATCTACGACGAAGCCTTCTACGATGGACTCATTACAGATGACGAAGGCACAGAAGACTTGGCCGACATAGCAAAGGACTTCGGCTTCTAAATAAGCCATTAATCAATAGAGAATATGAGAAACGTCTTCGAAACTATCGCCCGGGAAAATTTCCGTAATTCTGGCTACATCTCTCATCCCCGACGTGAGCGTCGTAGCTCTTGGACTTTCAGTCCCGCACCTCGCACACCTTTTCACTCGACAAACGCTGTCCGCGATGCGCTCCAGCGCCGCGAGCGCGCCTATCTTAAAACTCAAAGCAAACCTTCCCTTTTTCAAAACTTTATTAATGTCTTACTCCATCGATGATACTCTAGCACCCACCACTGCTAGCGGTCACGTTCCCGTCTTGCTTCGCGAGACCTTGGAACTATTTGGCCCGAGTAGAGGTTTTAAACTTTTAGATGGAACTTTTGGAGGAGGCGGCCATACACGCGCATTTTTAGAGGCAGCGGATAGTGTTACTGTCGTTGCTTTGGATCGTGATCCCGCTGCCTTAGGGCGTGCTAAAGCTTTGAAAGCAGAGTTCGGTGACCGCTTTCGCCTGTATCAAAGCAACTTTGGCGATCTTGTCGATCTTGATGAGCGGGGCTTTCACGGCATCCTATTTGATTTTGGTCTTTCCTCTTTCCAACTTGATACCAAGGAGCGCGGTTTTTCTTTTCGTTACGACGCACCTGTCGATATGCGCATGAACCCAGAAGAGGGGATTAGTGCTGCAGAATTTTTAGAGACAGCGGAGGAGGCAGCCCTCGTTCGCGCCGTGCGTAACTACGGTGAAGAGCCACGTGTGCGCCGGGTGGTCAAAGCGATCATCGATGCGCGTGGTACTGGCGCGCTGCAACGCACACAGTCGTTGGCCGCACTAATCAGCGAGGCAGTTGGACCTACACCTCGCGGTCGTAAAGCCGTACACCCCGCGACACGCACTTTTCAAGGAATTAGAGTTGAGGTAAATGATGAGTTGAGTGCGATCGAGCGTGGCCTTCCAGCTGCGTTCGATCGCCTTTTGCCCGATGGCATACTCGCCGCGATTAGTTTTCATTCACTCGAAGACCGTATCGTTAAGCGCTTTTGTCGTAAGATGTCTGGCCGCCCAGAACATTTTCATGACAGCCGCACGCAAGACGAGCGCGAAGTTCGGGCAAGTATGATCTCAACTCGACCGATCAGCCCTAGCGAATCTGAAATACAATCTAACCCTCGCAGTCGCAGTGCACGCCTGCGCGCTATTCGAAAAATTATCTAAGTAATTTTTATTATGCTACATCCATCTCATAGAGCTCGCAAACATGTCATCTTACTGATACTAGCAATGGTAATGGTTACTTTAGGCAGTGCCTTTGCTATTGTCTGGATACAACAGCAGATCTCCCGCACTGCTCTAAGCAGCAAGGATTTCGAATCTCGGCTTGCGAAGACCTCCAGTAAGCTTCGTTATCTTGACGAGCGTATAGCAGGCTTTCATCAGCCAGTCGTTTTGCAGGGCAAAGTCGCGGGGACTCTTCGCCCATCGGTTGAGGATCAAGTTGTTTTTGTCAATGAGCGCCAGCTCGCCACAGGTCGTGCCTATGCTGTTTCGCAGCCCTACGAGGTTTCTATGGATCTCGCTCTCCTCGATATCGATAGGTCCCGTTAAGCTAACTATCACCCTGAAGATAGGAACCATGCAAGTTACCTCAAACTATTATCGTTGCCGCGCACAACGCGCTGTATTCGAAGAGTCGCTTACACTGTACGGAGAGTGCTCCTCTTCCAGCGAGCGCTTATCCTACTCTAATTCAAAGCAACCTAAACCACTGCGTCCTTCGCGAAAGACCCTACGCGGACTTGCAAACCTATTCAAAGCCCAGAATCAAAATCGCGTCGCGTGAAAATAATAACTAATGAGTAAAGCTTTCGTATCCAATGGGCGTTCTTCACTTATATCACTTGCGGTGGCTTGTGCCTTTTGCGTCTTACTAGGGCGATTATTCTATCTGCACGTTTGGAATCAAGCAGCTTTATTAGAACACGTTGAAGGTAACCGCAAAATGGTTAATGTCGTCGAGGCGCGCCGTGGCAACATTGTCGACACTCGCGGTAACCTTCTTGCGACCACACGCACCACCTACAATATAGGCATAGACCCGCAGACTTTTAGAGATAGCGACCGCGTGAAATTGGCAGACCTCGCACGAATCCTTGATATACCGCAGCAAGAAATTGAGGCGAAGATTGACCGTAAGACACGCAAAGTATCCGACGAGACAAAAGAAGTCCGGCTTATCCACTGGGCTGTGCTTGCCAAAGATGCAGACGAGGGCACATATGATGCAGTGAAGGCACTAGGCCTGCGTGCGGTTTACGGTAACCAAAGTCACGCTCGCGCTTACCCAGCCGCTCAACTAGCGGCGCATATTCTTGGCTACGTGAACAGGGAAGAAACACCTGTCACTGGAATCGAGCGCTTCTTTGATTATTATTTGCGTGGACAAGACGGCTGGCGCGAAACCGAGCGCGATGGCAAACGCCACGAACTCGCACAGTTCCGCGAGCGGGAAGTAGAGCCATCCGACGGCCTTAATGTAGAACTCAGTATCGATCAAATGGTTCAGCACATTGTTGAAGCCGAGATCACACGAGTCGCCGAGGAGTTTAATCCAAAGGGCATCAGCATTATCGTTAGCCAGCCAGCCACGGGTGCAGTATTGGCAATGGCCAACTATCCGACTTACGATCCCAACGAATTTTATAACACCAAGAAATACCCGATCGCTAATCAGCGTAACCGTGCGCTGACTGACGTATTCGAACCAGGTTCCACTTTCAAAATTGTGCCCGCTGCCGCAGCACTTAACGAGGGTATCGTCCATCCCGGTGACATGTTTCAGACAGGCGTAGCGCGGGTCAGCTATCAAGGCCGCACACTCAAGCTTCCTTCCGACCACCGTAACTATGATAGCCTTTCCATGCACGATATTGTGGTCAAGTCGAGCAACCGCGGTGCCGCACATCTTGGCCTTATTTTAGGCGATCAACGTCTACATGATTACTCAGCAGCTTTTGGTTTTGGCGAAAAGACAGGTTGCGATATTGGTGGCGAAATCACTGGCACGCTCCACGCTCCACGTAATTGGGATGGCTTGACTATCACACGTCTTCCTATGGGGCATGCGATCAGCGCTACGCCTATGCAAGTGCACACTGCCATGTCAGTAATCGCCAACGATGGGGTGCTCATGGAGCCAATGCTAGCCAAGCGTATCTTCGATTCTAGTGGTCAAGATGTGGTCCGTTTTCAACCCAAAGCTAAACGCCGAGTGGTCTCAGCTGAAGTCGCCCAAACTGTGGCTAACATGCTTGCCGACGTCGTGGGTGATCAAGGCACAGCTCGCCGCGCTGCTATCGATAATTACAACATCGCAGGGAAGACAGGCACCACGCAGAAAATTGTCAATGGGCGTTATTCCAGTCAGCATCACGTTGCTTCGTTTAGTGGCTTTTTCCCGGCCGATAAACCGTCGTTAGTTATTACCATCGTCGTCGACGAGCCGCAGTCTCAAGGCGTTGCTTATGGGGGTTATTTTGCAGCGCCTGCCTTTCGCAATATTGCTCAAGCTTGCATTGCCTATCTGGGCATCCGTCCTGCTCGGTCAGACGCCGCATTTGTAAACTTACAACCCTCAATTTATGATCGGTCTAGCAGAATTTCAAATTAGCACCTTACTCTCATCTGCCAGTTCAAGACAATCTTACTCCCGCCGATTCGAACAAACTGCGTTCAGCGATCAAAAGAGATCACCTATGAATCCCAATGTTAGTCATCTTCTTGCCTGCGTCGATACGATTCGTTCCAAGCTCCTCGAGGATAGCGAAGTAACTTGTCTCATTACGGATAGTCGTCGCGTAGTACCAGGTGCTCTCTTCTTTGCCATTGGTGGTCTTCGAACTGATGGTAATCTCTTTGTTGAGGAAGCTGTTGATCGCGGCGCAGTGGCCATCATCACCGAGGAAGATCTCGGGCATCACTTTCCAATCGACTATATTCAAGTCGCTGATGTGCGTCAGACTTTGGCGCTTATTTCGCGCGAGTTTTACCATGCGCCCGATGTTAAACTTGGCGTTATGGGTATCACAGGTACCAATGGTAAGACAACTGTCTCCATGCTCACGCAGCATCTAATCGGTGGGCAAGATCAAGTTGGTTTGCTTGGTACCATTCGCTATGATTTGGGCAAGCGCACGCTACCATCTTTTCGAACGACACCAGAATCGGTGGATGTCTACGCTTTACTCGCGCAGATGGTGGAGAACAATTGCACTGGAGCCGTGATTGAGGTGAGTTCCCACGGGATTGATCAGAAGCGTACTTACGGCCTAGACGTCGACGTGGCTGCGTTTTTGAATCTCACGCAGGATCATATCGATTATCATAAATCGATGGAGGCATATTTTGAGGTAAAGAAGCGTCTATTTACCGGCTCCATGGGACGCCAGCCGCGCAAAGCAATCATTAATATAGACTGCCCCTACGGTAAACGCCTATTCAGCGAACTGCCCAAGAGTGTCGAAGTTACTACCTTTGCAATTGAAACAGAGGCTACTTTTCGTGCAGAGAAAGTCGGTCTCTTTGCTGACCATACAGAGTTTCAACTCACTTGGCCCGAGGGTCAGATACAGGTCAACTCACCCCTGCTTGGTCGCTATAATGTGAGTAATCTATTGGCAGCACTCGCGATCGCTTATACAAAAGGTCAGTGTATCAAAGCGACGCTAAGTTGCGCTGCTTCCTTTCCAGGTGTGCCCGGCCGCATGGAGCGGATTAATGAAGAGCAGCCATTTAATGTAATTGTCGATTATGCTCACACTGATGATGCGCTCACCCACGCATGCGCCATGTTGCGCGAGATAACAGCTGGCCGCCTAATTGTTGTTTTTGGCTGCGGTGGGGACCGAGACCGTACTAAGCGTGCGCCCATGCTGCGCGCTGCCATTGAGGGCGCTGACAAAGTTTTTGTCACTTCCGACAATCCTCGAGCTGAGCCGATCGATCAAATATTCGCCGATATGCGTAAAGCTAAAAACAGTAAAAGCGCCCACTTTGTCAACGACCGCAAGCACGCTATCTCTCTTGCGTTAGATTCCGCAGAAGTAGGAGACTGCGTTTTAATCGCAGGGAAAGGCCACGAAGCTTTTCAAGAGTTTGACGGCACAGTGATTCCTTTTGATGATCGTCAAATAGCTCGTGATTTGATATGCCTTAAAGACTTTTCTTGATTATGTCATCATTCGATCCACAAGACTTAGCCATTTGGACTGGTGGATCATGGTTTAACGAGCCGAAAGTAGCTATCGAAGGCCTGTGTTTTGATACGCGTCAAATCAAGCCTGGGCAATGCTTCATCGCATTAAAAATAAGTGCTCGCGATGGGCATGAATTTCTCGAACAGGCCGCGAGAGGTGGGGCAGTGGCTGCGATCGTTGAAAATACTGAGCCAATTGCACTGCCTCAATTGAAAGTGAGCGACTCTCTAGTCGCCCTCGGAGCGATTGGAACAGCATTACGTTCAAAATTTTCAAAGCCTGTCATCGGTATTACTGGAAGTTGCGGCAAAACCTCGACCAAAGAAATGCTGCGCTGCTTACTCGGCGAAGACCGCACACATGCGACTGCGGGGAATTGGAACAATCGCATAGGTGTTCCTATGACACTTTCTGGGCTTGATTCAAACCAGCAAGACTTCGCTGTTATCGAAGCTGGTATCAATCAGCCTGATGAAATGGTGCAGCTTGGAGGAATGATTCAAGCCGACCTCAACGTGCTGACAAATATTGAAGCCGCCCACTTAGAACTACTGAGCAGCTTGGAAAACATCGCCTCCGAAAAATCGCTTTTAGCTGAACTCGCTAAACCAGGTTCGCCAATTATTCTACACGTCGATGCCTTGCGCTATAATGCTTATAAGAAGCTAGCACATCGTGCTATAGTATTACTGCCCGAAGGGGTCGTTGCTCCCGATTTACCATGCAAGCAGATCGTTCGCTATAAAGTCTCAGAACAAATGGAGGATCTGGGAGCAACGCGAGCAGCGCAGGCATCTCAACAAGTCACCATTGACGGTCAAAACTACCCAATTGCAAGTCCTAGCGAAGGCATCGCGAGCAACACGGCGCTGGCTATCGTTGCAGCTAAATATCTGGGTATTGTTGAGTCAGATATCCGCAAACGCGTCGAAGCGTGGCGGCCTTCTGGTAATCGCGGATACCTTGAAACATTTAGAGAACAGACTTTTTATATCGATTGCTATAATGCCAATCCTTCGTCAATGGCCGATGCGCTGGATGCCTTTGACCGAAGCACGCCGCAAAATATTGCACGTTTTTATGTACTCGGTGCCATGGATGAACTCGGAACAACAGCTTCCGCCCACCACGAAGCCATCGGGCACTTGCTAAAACTACGCCCGAAGGACCGCGCAGCCTTCGTCGGTTCCAAGGAGTTGACCAATGCCTACGCCTCAGCGATCTCACCACAACAGTGCATCTGCACGGACAGCGTAGAAAAAATTAAATCCACCATTGCTCAATTCCAAGGAGCTATCTTTCTCAAAGGTAGCCGCAACTATTCACTCGAAAAGCTACTACCCTCTATAAATTCAAACCTTAATTCCTAATTCCACGCAATGCTATCTTATCTGGCAGAATTTGAAAATATCTTTGGTCCATTTCGACTTTTCCGTTATCTAACATTACGCGCCGCTTTTGCTGGTCTAAGCGCGATGAGCATCGGTTTTATCCTAGGTCCGTGGATTTTTGCCAAACTCTGGCAACTTCGCGCTAAGCAAGCCTTTCGGGGCGAGGACGAAGTCGGGAAACTATACGTACTCCACGCAAGTAAAGCGCAAACGCCAACAATGGGAGGCCTTATGATTTGCGTATCAGTCATCGGTAGCGCTTTGCTGTGGGCTCGTCCCAACGTCTATGTCTACACTGCGCTTATCATCTATCTCGGCCTCACCGTGATTGGCTTTCTCGACGACTATCTCAAAGTCTCTAAAGCCAGCAGCAAAGGTCTATCTGGACGGTGGAAGCTGCTAGGACAAGCTTTACTAACTGTCATCGCCTTAGTTTGCCTGCTTAGTGTACCCGAATCAGCTTCTAAGATGCGCGAATTATGGGTGCCATTTTACAAAGATGTGGTCATCTCGGAAATGTCACTTTTCCTTCTCGCGCCATTTCTTTTCTTAATCCTTTCGGGTTCGAGCAATGCGATTAATCTAACCGACGGTATCGATGGTCTGGCTATCGGTTGTACTGTCACGGTCGCACTTGCCTACGCGATCATGGCTTACGTGGCGGGTAATGTTATCATTTCGGAATACCTTTTTATTAGTTACATCCCCGGTGTGGGCGAACTCGCTGTAGTTTGCGCCGCATTGCTGGGGGCGAGCCTTTCCTTCCTATGGTATAACTCTCATCCTGCTGAGGTTTTTATGGGGGACACTGGTTCGCTTGCACTCGGCGGACTCATTGGGATGATCGCTTTCATGGTGCATCAACCGCTCACTTTGATCATCGTTGGTGGTATCTTTGTGATGGAAGCGAGTTCAGTGATTCTCCAAGTGGGTTCTTTTAAATTGCGTGGTGGTAAACGCATTTTCCGCATGTCGCCTGTTCACCACCACTTTGAGCTCAAGGGCTGGCATGAGAACAAGGTCGTCATCCGGTTTTGGATTCTTTCGCTCATTTTCGCTATGGCTGGATTGGCAACTCTGAAACTTCGCTAGAACAGACTTCAAAAAGCAGACTGCAAAATTTTGACTTTGCGATGTGGTATCTCTTCGGTGGGCCTTAGAATCGCCCCCATACGGATGATGCCATCTCGGTGTTGCATAATGAAGCCCATGGGGTAATCATCGAGCTTATTTAGCGAGTTTCACCGGTGCCATGGAGGAGGTATTTATAAGTACATAGTTCATTTAGACCCATGGGTCCCCGTGCATGTAGGCGGTCGGTGGAGATGCCGATTTCGGCACCTAGGCCAAACTCAAAACCGTCAGAAAATCGGGTCGAAGCGTTATGAAATACGGCGGCTGAGTCGACCGAGGTGAGGAAATTGTGTGCGGCGGAAGTATCTGCCGTCACGATACTATCGGTATGTCCGGAGCTGTTGGCATTGATCAAATCGATAGCAGCCTTTAAGTCAGGTACGATTGCAATGGCGATGATCAAGTCCGTGTATTCGGTCGCGAAGTCCTCGGGCAAGGCATTAACGAGGGGTAGGCCGCTGGCAGCAAGGAGGGCTTTGGCATGGGAATCGACGCGCAACTCGACGCCACGGTCGTGCAGTGCTTTGGCGAGCTGGGGCAGTTGTGCGGCGGCATCTTGATGGACAATTAGATTCTCGGCAGCGTTACAAACGCTGGGGCGCTGGCACTTTGAGTTGATAAGAATTTCCTCGGCCATTTCGGCATCGGCTGTGGCATCTATGTAAACAGAGCAGACGCCTGTATAGTGCTTGATCACAGGAATACGGCTATTCTCCACAGTAAAGCGGATGAGGCTCTCGCCTCCGCGGGGAATGATACAGTGAATGGTATCGTCTTGTTTGAGCAGTACCTTTAGTGCGGCGCGGTCCGTCGTGGGTATAAATTGGACTGCGTCTGGGTGGATGCCGTTGGCGCGGAGGGCGTCTTGGACGATTCCCGCCAGTTTCATATTGCTGTGAAAGGCCTCCTTGCCGCCTCTTAAGATGGAGGCGTTGCCCGACTTCACGCACAGAACAGCGCAATCCACGGTGACATTAGGCCTGGATTCATAAATGATTCCGATTACGCCCATGGGCACGCGGACCTTGCGTAGGTCGAAACCCTTTGGGGGAGCGAGGTGCTCAATTTCGATGCCAACGGGATCGGGCAAGGCGGCGACTTGGCGCACGCCCTCGGCCATAGCGGCAATACGCTCAGGCGTTAAGGTGAGTCGCTCTGTCATGGGCGCAGAGAGGTCGAGGCTTTTGGCTGCTTCGAGATCGTGCGTATTGGCTTCTATTATGGCATCGATCTGCGTAAGGAGCTGCTCTGCCAGATCGAGAAGGAAGTTATTTTTCGTCTCCGTGGGAAGCGCAGCCAGTTCGAGTGAGGCTATACGGGCGCGCTTTGAGATATCGACGACGAGTTCGGTGATTTGGTTGTTGGTCATGTGGTGCTGGACTCCAATCAGTGAGTAATTTTGTTAAATGTTAGCTAGTATATCTTGCCAGATATTTTCAGGAAGGACGCTGCCTTGTACTTGAACCACGGCAGCCCCTAATATGGAGCCGAGTTTGGCGCAATCAGCAAGTGAGCGTTTTTGTGACCAAGCGAAAAGGAAGCCAGCTGCCCAAAGATCGCCCGCACCAGTGGTGTCGATTACGTGAGCGGCGCGTATGGGCTCGATTTTTTCAACTATGCCAGCGTGTGCGACGAAGGAGCCTTGGGCGCCAACTTTGACAGCGACAATATCGCAGAGCTCGGAGAGTTGGAGTGCGATGGCAGCATAATCACCTTTGATACCAGTGTAAGCGCCGCCTTCCTCTTCGTTGGCAAAAACGATGTCGACGAAGTCCCTCAATAGGACAGGGAGGATTGATTTGGTGGCATTGACCACTTCAAAGCTAGCGAGGTCGAGGCTGATGGTACAGCCTGCCTCCCTAGCGGATTCGAGCACGCGGCGCATGAGGGCTTCGTTAAAGAGAAGGTATCCTTCAATGTGGGCATGGGCGCAGCCAGCGAAATCAGAAACGGATATTTCTTCGGGAGCGAGAGTCATGGCTGCGCCCAGATCGGTGCGCATAGTGCGTTCCCCGTCGGGAGTGACGAGGGAGAGACAGCGGCCATTGGGCACATTGCCGATTTTGAAGCGCGAGGCATCGCCGCCGAGCTTGGAAAAGCTTTCGCGGTAGAAGTCACCCTCTGCGCAGTTGCCAGTCTTGCCTAAAAAGCTGGTGGAGGCACCCATACGTGTGAGGGCGAAGAGTGTGTTGCCTGCCGAGCCGCCGGGCGCAACAATGGCCGCTTTTGGGAGGCTAGCGATCAAGCTGGCTATGGTAGGCGCATCGACGAGCTCCATCCCACCTTTATCGCCATCCATTTGGGCGACGAATGATTCTTCTACTAGGGCGATGGCGTCAACGATAGGACTGCCAACACCGATGAGGGAGAGGCTATTGTGCATACTTATTAATTAAGGATGAGGGTTTTGTATCTTGAGTTGTAGCCGAAAGCAAGTGCTGTTGGATATTTAAACCTGCGCTGGCTTCGACTTAAAATCCTTTGCTCTCAGTCACAATGTTATGATACTAAAATAAAAAACCGCCGCTCGAGGTGGAGGGGCGGTCTGTTGGTCGCTGTGGTTGGCGCAACTACAGTGCATCGCGAATGCGAGCATAAATCACTTGTGACTCGGCGAGATTACCGAGATTGCCTACGCGGATTCGGATTTCGGATTGTTCTGCGACTTCAGGGTCAGTCTGCTGACTAATACGTACCGTAATTTTATCGTCACCGACTTTGCGGCAGTAGATTGAAATAGCGGTGTCTTTATGCAGCTCACCTGTTCGGAAGTAGCCCAAATCATCAATTTCACGGATAGCTTTCTTAAAAATTTCACCTATCGGAGCGTCGATAGGTGCGTAGAAGAAGCCAGCACGGTATTCGGCGATCTGTTCTTGCCCAGTTAGAGGGTCGATAGCGACCGGAGTGGTGCAGCCTGTAAAAATGCTAGCACAAATTGCGAGGAGTGTGATGAGTGTTACTTTCATAATTTGTATACAATTGTTGGATTTTTCCGATATTACAATCTCATAAGAATACACGATTTCGTTTTCATCGAGAAAAGCAAGCCTTCCATCGCGTTGTAGTAAAATTTTATGGCCAATTTTTGGCTGAACCTGCTCTCCGAGATGGAAAGTCTTACCACTGATGATGACCATACTGTGCTCTCACTTACACGGGTCGTTGATCTGGATTTTGGTCATGTGCACCCCTTTTTTACGAAAGATAGAGGCTTGTCCCCGATCTCTAGAAAGCAAGCCTCTTACTAATCTAATTATCCCAACAAACTAATTAAAAAAAAGTTGTTACTTATGGTAACACGCAACTTATGTAGATGTTCTTTTTTTGTAAAAAAATTTCTAACATGCGATGTCTTGTGCCAGGCAGCGGAATACCTATAGCTTGAAGACATATTAATTCGACTGACCAGCATGCTGATTGTAGACTTCTGTGATGGCATCTTTGATCCATTAATGGTATACGCTTCCAAGTTAAGTCGCTCAGCTGTCGTTTTTTAGAATAATCTCTCCGTCTTGGAAACGAGCCTTCAGTTGTAGCTCTTTTTTAGCCTGTAATGCACTATCGATTATAGTATTATCTTTGTTTTGGATCAGGGCATAACCTCGTTTAAGTGTGGCTTGTAGGCTACCATTTTCAAGGCGGTGATGCAGGTTTTGGAGTTTTTCCTTCTTCTTAGAAGCAGTCAAATCTTTGGCGTATTCTAGACGCCTTGAGAAATCTTTAATGTGTTGGCAGGCGACACCTATTCGTGTCTTTGGGTGTTGCTGGGTGATGCGCTGCCCAAAAATGTTAATAGTCTGCTGCTCGGTTGAGAGACGGCGCGCTAGGTTACTGCCAAGGCGACTTTCCATCTCGTCCAGTTGCATATTTATGTATTGCACTCGGCGATTAGGGGAAATTGCGCGCATCCGCGCAGAGAGATCGCACAACTGTGAGACTTGGTCGTTAAGGTAGCCCTCCACCCAAGCGTGAAAGTCGCTTTCGGCGTCTTCACAGCGCGAGCGCGCTTCCATTTGAAGCGAAGAGATCAATTCGGCTGCACCCGATGGAGTTTCCGCACGTTTATCGGCAGCATAGTCGGTTAATACGGTGTCAATTTCATGGCCAATTGCTGAGATCACTGGCAGGGGACAAGACGCCACTTTACGCACGAGGGCTTCTTCGTTAAATACCCAAAGGTCTTCGATACTGCCTCCGCCTCGCGTAATCACGATGAGGTCAAAACCATCACTCGCGACCACATGTTTAAACATGGCGCCCACTTCTTCGGCCGCACCTTTACCCTGAACTTTGGCAGGAAAGATCACCACCTCACCTGCAAACTCACGGCGACGCAAAATTTGTAGAAAATCTCGCACTGCGGCTCCCGTCGGTGATGTAATTACTGCGATCTTCCGCGGAAGCTTAGGCAGTGGCTTCTTATGATCCGAATCAAAGAGTCCCTCCGCTGCTAATTTCCGCTTTAGGCGTTCGTAATCCAATTGCAAGCGACCCTCGCCGCTCTGGATCACGATCTTGGTAATCAACTGGTAGCGACCATGTGGTACGAAGACAGATATGTCGCCTAGCGCTAGTACTTCCATGCCATCTTGCAGTTCGAAAGATTGCCGTGCAGCATCCCGCGCAAAGAGGGCGCAGGGTAACTGACTGCCCACATCCTTGAGTGAAAAGTAATGATGCCCCGAGCTCTGCTTTCGCAAATTAGAAACTTCACCCTTCACCCAGACGCGGGAAAAGTTTTCTTCCAGTTGTCCTTTGATCAAGCCCGTCAACGCGGTGACCTCGAGCACTTGCTCAGGCGGTGGTGTTATTAAGCTATCTAACATCAGCAGGATTCTTTCGGCTCCACATTCGGGTGGCAAGGATGACCACAATTAAAATTACAATCCCAGTGATCGCCCACCAAAGCTGCCCTTTGAAAATTGCGCCCCCAGTTATGACGAAACATGCCGTCCACAGACTCGTCGTGGGAATAGAAACGAGCAAATAGTCCCGAAAGCGCATGCCTAAAATACCGAGTAATATGTTTTGTAAAACGTAGGGGATACCTGGTGTGAGCCGCAGTATTAGTCCGAGACGGACCATGTTATGCTCGCTCATCTCGGGTAGGCTTTGACCATGCATTACATAGCGAAGCAGCAAAACTTTTAGCGGTCCATATGAGAGTGCATAGGTCCAAATCGAACACAGGGTCTGCGCGGCAATTGCCAGCACTACTGCCGCAGGCATTCCATAGTTTGGAGCAATAACTACACCGAAGAGCACCAGAACAGGGCTATTCGGAAATCCCAAGCCAGGGAGCGTTGCCATGACCGTAATTAAGGCCCATGGATCCTCTTCAAGAAAGCTGAGCCCTGCTTCGAGAAGCCTCAGATAGCGGCTGATATCGGGATGATTTTGCCAGAATATTAAGAACGCGATTGCCGATAATACGCTAACGATCATAAATGATCCAAGCTTGCGCTTAGGTCTTCTTTTGGAGTCATCGCAATCTGCCATCCTAATGAGCTTGCAGCGTTTCATTGGTAGTAGCAAGACGACTAAGGTATCTGTTAGTCATTTTTAGCTTCCTGACGGGACCATATCTATTAGAGGACTTTAGAGCTTCGTATCTATAAAAAATTGTTGTTTAAACAAATATTTTTTGCAGATAAGACTGACTTGCCAATAAACAGAAAAGCACTTAGATGTCTTTTGTGGAAGATGATACTGAATCAACAGAGAGCTCATTGCTAACGCTCGCACTTGTTTTGCTTGCTATCTTATTGGGTGGCGCAGGGCTCTATTTAGGGCTGACCGCCAAGCAGCAACTTGCTCCGCTCACGAAGTCTGCAGACGAGGGCACTAGCTTTGCTGCTCGCATTGATAAGCAACTTTCTAAGATCGATACACGGATCAATGAGCTGTCCGCGCAGAATGCCAAACTCAAAGAAACTATTCAGCGCCTTGGTCGTGAAAGTTCGCAGACTTTACGGCAGGCCAAGCAAGCGAATGAAGGTGTCCAATCCAATCGTGGCGAGCTCATTGAACTTGCCCAGAAGGTTTCTCAGTTCGCCACCTCTGTCGCAGTTACGAACGCCTCAAGTTCGAGGCTACAAGCTACAAGCACTGGCATAGAAACAAGTGCGATTGAGACCTTTACAGCTTCCGGATCTGCATCGACTTACAAAATACAATCTGGCGATACGTTTGGCAAAATCGCTAGCCAAAAAGGCGTAAGACTTGATGCCCTACTAGAAGCGAACCCAGATGCCGATCCGAGGCGCCTCAGTATTGGCAAAGAGATCAATATCCCGGCCAACTAATGGCCTCCAGCCCAATAGATCAAGAACCTCCAAGTTGGGAAATCGTTGGCGACCGATTGCTCAATTCTTGCCGCGTGTGGGATCTTCGCGAGCGTCGATACCGCCATCCTAAAACACGGAAAGAGGGCGATTTTTATTACATCGACTCGCGCGACTGGGTCATCGTAGTCGCTAGAACGCGCGCAGGGGAGTTGATCATGGTGAGGCAGTTTCGTTGGGGCTCCAATGGATTGTCGTGGGAATTCCCTGGAGGCATCGTAAATGAAGGCGAAGACCCTGTTGCTGCTGGCCTGCGCGAACTTCAAGAGGAGACAGGCTATGCCGCCAGGAGCGGTCGTCTGATTGGCTATGCACGCCCTAATCCTGCCATATTAAATAATTTTTGCCATATCGTTCTCGCAGAAGATGCGGAGCTTCATCCATCCGGCACCGATTGGGACGAGCACGAAGAAATTGAAGTCCGCTCCTTGCCCGAAGCGACCGTTATAGACTGGGCGCGCGACTGTAAGATCGAGCACGCACTCGCTTTGAATGGTCTCTTCTTCTACCAGTTGGCAAAATAGATGCGGCACCTTTTTTGCATTTCCGCTAGTACCTCACCAAGGAACCTTGCGCTTGGGGCAATGATTCATAACTTTTTTTAAAATAATGAAATGTCTTCTCCGCATTTTTCTCGTCCTCTTTGTATTGCTCATATCCCTTGCTGGCATAGGCTATTTTAGCGTCACACGTCCTGCTTTCCAGAAAAAACTAATCGAGAGCAAGTTACCTGCAGGTAGTTCAATCAAGTTAGTGCGGATTACCGCTAGGAGCATTGAGTTGACCAAGTTAAAGCTGCAACTAGCCGATGGCACCAGCGCGAAGCTCGAAAGCTTTCGAGCTGATTTTTCGCCAATTGGCTTAATCTTGAGTGGCATGATCGAACTGCGCGGGCTTAAGGTGGAGGGTTTAGTCGTCAAGTTGCCTGAAATTAATACGCCCATGGCGGTCAGCGATAATCTTCCAGTGGACGCTAGTGATAGCACAAATGATGCCCCTACTCGAACTACGCCGCCTACCGCTCTAGCTGCTAGCTCCCCCACTGATGCGCTTTACGCACTAAGCGAGATCGGGCTGCTCTTCGATATCGATTCGATCGATCTTAGCGGTTTGCTAATTGATGCCTCCAGTAACCACTATGTATTTTCGGCCAACACTGGCCACATTGCACCTGGGTCGCAAACAAATCTAAAGGCTGCGCTTGAACTTGAGTCAAAGCAATCCCCCCAAGGCGGCCTTCAAGATTTTAGCTCAAACATCCACATGGTCATTACGCAAAAGCAGTCTGGTGGCTTTGACTCAATCCGTGCCGAATCGTTTACTTCAGGCAGTGACGTCGATGGCAGGAACTTAATTTCTATCACGCAAACCTTAGATCTTTCAGTCAATGGCTTTGAAGAAACTGCCGAGATTGCCCTAAGCTTTAATGCCGATTTACCTTACCCCGAAATTTTCGCGCCCGAGTTAGTCCAATTGCAAGGTCTCTCGCTCGCTGGTAATTTGAATGGCTCTGCCGAAGGCTCCAAGCTCACACTCGAAACAGCCGATGTAAGTGCTGCAGCGAATGGCACACCTGTAGCCACCGTTAAGCTCAAGCAAGCCCTCAGTCTCAGTGCAGAACAGAAGTTCACCGGAGAACTAATGCAGGTCAACTTCATCAATCTTCCACTAACATGGATTAACCCTTGGTTGGACGATGGTATGCTACTCTCAGGTGAAGCGCTATCCGCACAGATCATTTTTTCAGGTGAGGAGAGCGGGGCACTTGGACTGAAGACAGATGGATCGATCCAGTTCGGCGCCTTTTCACTTTCAAAAAACCAGCAGCCGCTCCTAGATAATGTCACGCTCCGAATGAACCCCAAGATACGTATTAAGGCAGATCGAACCATTCGCTTTGATCTGGGTGCTTTTCAAATACTGGATGTTTATGGAGATGTTATTAGTGGCTCTGTGATTGGCTCAAAGAGCGAGAGTAAGGGTGCCTCGCCACTCGCTGGTCTTAAGACAAAGACGAAACTTTACGTTGGACTCTCCGAACTCCTTCAGCAGCCCGTTTTCGCTGGTGTTGGCAGTGTACTTGCAGGTCAGGCCGAAGTCGAACTCGACTTTAACGCCGTAGCCGAATATCCGCTACAGCTTCAAGCTGTTATCACTGGCCTGCGTGCTCGTGATCTTCCTGGCTCATCCCAAGATTACCGTTTGGTCGCCCAGCTCAAACAAACCAGCGGGGGTGTTTATACACTTGGTTCTAGTTTGCAGGCTGGCTTTGAAAGTCGCCCGAGTACAAATATAGAGCTGGGATGCCAATTTTACCCCGAGCGGCAGCCTTTGCCATTTAGATTAAGCCTTGCTTCTTCGCGTGTCTCGCAGGGTGACATCGAGTTGCTTATGGCGTCTCTTATTACAAACGATACTGCTGCGAGCACATCAAACAATAGCGCACTCGCTCCTCGTGCAGCAGAAACAAATACGCAGCGTCCGCTTTGGTCAGATTTCGACGGTGAAGTCTCGATCAAGCTCGATGAGTTAGCGATTGAATCTGGACAAGTCCTCACTGAGCTTAAGGCCCAGATAAACATCTCCGAAGCACTTTTCTCAGTCAACGACATTACCGCTACACTTAAAGGTGGCGGCCTTTTCGGCCAAGCCAATATTACCTACGACCCCATTCAGAGCCGAGCCTACCGAGTTGCATCTTCTTTTGTTTTTGAACATATTGATCCCTCGCTCTTTTCAAAAAGAACTTATAGTAAATTTCCAGTTCAAGGGCTCTTTGATGGCCAGTTGAAATTTGCTGGTAGTGGTCATACACTAGAGGAAGCCTGCGAAGATTTTGAAGGCGGCTTAACCATCACAGGCCGCAATGGCGTTCTCACTGCCTTCGAATTAGACAGCCGTAGTCAGCTTGGTCTCCTCGGTGCAGGTATATTAGGCCAAAGCCTCAATCGCCCAGGAATGACTGCGATGGCGCAAGCCGTTCCCTATTTTAAGGAAATGAAATTTGAGAGTTTTACCCTCCAACTCGTTCGCGGAAAGGATAAGCAAGTCCGTATCCCTGAGTTTAAGTTGATGGGTGATAATCTAAGCATAAACGGTCATGGCACCATTGCCGCGGGTAATCTCGGTGAGATACTTGATCATCCGCTATACCTCTCTATCGGACTCGGTGCCAAAGGTCGTTTGGTCGACTACTTAGAGACCTTACAGTTGCTGGGATCCAAGACCAGCGAAGAAGGATTCCGTAATTGGAATCAAGATATTGAGATTAGAGGTAGCCTAGGTGATCCGGATACCAGCGCTCTCAAAGGACTGCTCAACAACGCTGCTCGCCGTGCCCTCGATAAGCCTGGAAAAGGCGAGGCAGCAGGAACACCAAAACCCCCCGCCCAAGACGGGATATTTCTACCCGGTCAAAACAATGCTATCGAGCAAGCCCCTTTAAAGAATAAGGAAAAACCTAAACAAGAAGCACTCCGTGAAGATATCGAAATGGGGCTAGAGCTAATCAATTCTATTTTTGGGTAGATATAGGCAGGATAAAGCTTTCGATTCGTCCTGCAACTGGCAGATGTTTCATTTGCGCAGTCCCAAGGCCACATTAATCAGATCTCAGACCTTCGGCAATGGCATCTTCTTGCAGTCGATTGATTTCAGCGATCCCTTTAGCACCAAGCCCCAACAAAGTATCGAGGTCTCCACGACTAAATGTAGCCTCTTCGCCCGAGCTTTGCACTTCTACAAACTTACCAGAACCAGTCATTACGAGGTTGGCATCGACGGTCGCGTCCTTGTCTTCGATGTAGTTGAGGTCGAGCACGGGAGTGCTATCAAACACGCCTGCTGAAACTGCAGCCACTGAATCGGTGAAAGGGTTTTCAGCTAGTTTCCCCTCTACGATCAATTTCTGAATAGCGATCTGCGCGGCTACGTAAGCGCCAGTTATTGAAGCAGTGCGCGTGCCGCCATCGGCTTGGAGGACATCGCAGTCGATCCAAATAGTTTTACCAGTGAGCCTCTTTAGATCAAAAACAGCACGGAGAGATCGACCAATGAGGCGTTGGATTTCAATTGTTCGACCGTCGGCTTTGCCTCGGCTTATGTCGCGCTGCTTACGCTCGTGTGTGCTGTAGGGGAGCATGGAATATTCCGCAGTCATCCAACCACCTTCGACTTTTTGTGCGCGCATCCAACCTGGCACACGCTCGTCGATGGAAGCAGCACAGATTACGCGTGTTTTTTCAAAACTCACCAGAACGGAACCAAGTGCGTGCGGAGCTATGCCCGTCTCGAAAGTAATCGGGCGAAGTTGATCTATGGCGCGTCCATCAGGTCGCGTAAAGGAAGTTTGTGTATCAGTCATAATTTTGGCCTTAGAGGTCTTAATCTCACTTCCGAGTAGAGAGAATGCGTTTTTCGTAGACGAGAGTTGGGAGTTTTCGTCGTTATCAAGTATTTCATAGATCAAAGCAGTCTTTGGGATAAGTGTAATCTCGCGTTTAGCTTGGAGTCCGTCCTTTAGCGGCTAGGTCCTTCACCTCTGATTTTTAAAAAATTCTTTTTATGGCACAAAAAGTCCCCGCCTTTTTGAGACGGAGACTTTGCTAAATACGATTTATGGAGTCTTTAAAGAATTATTTCTTCTTTTCTTCTTCGCGCTCCTTAGCTTCCTTGATAACGATTTCGGATACGTTATTAGGGCAAGCTGCGTAGTGTGAGAATTCCATAGAGAATTGACCGCGGCCAGATGTCATGGTGCGGAGTGCCCCAATGTAACCAAACATTTCCGAGAGTGGTGCGTCTGCTTTAATACGGACGCCGCCATTGTTAGTCGGCTCTTGAGTCTTAATCATACCTCGTCGGCGATTCAAGTCGCCGATCACGTCGCCCATCTTGTCGTCTGTGCAAAACACATCGAGTTTCATGACGGGTTCTAGGATCTGAGCGCCGGCTTGGGGGAGGGACTGACGATAAGCTGCCTTAGCTGCGGTCTCGAAAGCGACTGCCGAGGAGTCTACTGCGTGGAAGGCGCCATCTGTGAGTGTGACTTTGAAGTCCAAGCAAGGGTAGCCCGCGAGAACACCTTTTTCTTTAGATAGATTGAAGCCCTTTTCAACCGCTGGCCAGAATTCACGAGGAACGTTACCACCGACAACTGTGGACTCAAATTGAAAGCCTTCGCCTGGCTCGAGTGGTTCAAGTGTGTATTGGATCTTCGCAAACTGACCCGAACCACCAGATTGTTTTTTATGGGTGTAGCTGTCTTCGAGCGTCTTAGTAATACTCTCGCGGTAGGCCACTTGTGGCTTGCCTATCAGAGCCTCGACGCCGTAGGTGCGTTTTAGGATATCGACTTTAATATCGAGGTGAAGCTCTCCCATTCCCTTAAGAATGGTCTCGCCAGAGTCTTCGTCTGTTTCAACTATAAATGTTGGATCTTCTGCCACCATTTTACCGATAGCGACACCCATCTTTTCCGCGTTGCCTTGGTCCTTTGGTTTAATCGCGATAGAGATAACAGGTTCTGGGAATACCATGGGTTCAAGCGTAGCAGGGTGTGCAGGGTCGCAAAGAGTGTGGCCTGTTTGTACAGACTTCATGCCAAGTAATGCGACGATGTCTCCCGCTTGCGCAGAATCGACTTCGTTACGCTCGTCAGCGTGCATCTCAATAATACGACCGATTCGTTCAGTTTTGCCCGTAAAGGTATTAAGGACGTTGGTGCCCTTTGATATCTTTCCTGAGTAGATGCGTGTAAAGGTCAGAGCGCCGTATTTGTCATCCATGATCTTGAATGCAAGTGCACGAAGTGGCTTTTCTACCTCGACTACTGCGAATTCGCCAGTCTCCCCACCTTCAGCATTCACTTCAGGTTGTGGCTTCACTTCCGTTGGGCAAGGAAGGTACTCGACGACGCCGTCGAGCACGTTTTGCACGCCCTTATTCTTGAAGGAAGAACCGCAGTAAGTCGGGAAGAAATCGAGGTTGATAGTGCCCTTGCGAATACACTTTTTAAGTGTCTCAAGGTCGGGCTCATTACCTTCGAGATAGGATTCCATTGCGTCGTCATCTTGCTCGACGGCAGTTTCGATCAGCATGGCGCGGTATTCTTCAACCTTGTCGACCATGTCAGCAGGGATTTCTTTTTTCTCGTAGGCAAGCGGATCGCCGGTTTCATCCCATACCCACGCGGTGCGGGTGAGAAGATCGACGACACCCTTGAGCTCACTCTCGGTGCCAATTGGAAGCACCATGACGAGCGGATTCGCACCTAAGATATCTTTGATTTGCTTGACGACCTTGTAGAAGTCGGCCCCTATGCGGTCAAGTTTGTTTACATAGATTAAACGAGCGACTCCAGAGTCATTTGCATAGCGCCAGTTAGTTTCGGACTGAGGCTCGACACCTCCCGAACCACAGAAAACACCGACGCCACCGTCGAGTACTTTGAGCGAACGGTAAACTTCAACTGTGAAGTCCACGTGGCCAGGTGTGTCGATTATGTTAAATCGGTAAGGGGCATTTGCTTCTTGCTGTTCGGAACCAGGCCAGAAACAAGTCGTGGCCGCTGATTGAATCGTGATTCCACGCTCTTGCTCTTGCTCCATGAAGTCAGTCGTCGCAGCGCCATCGTGCACTTCACCTAGCTTGTGGATTTTACCAGTGAGCTTTAGGATGCGCTCGGTTGTGGTCGTTTTACCAGCATCCACGTGGGCGAAGATACCAATATTTCTGTATTTTGATAGGTCGGTCATGATCGTATCGAGTATGTTTTGAGAGTCTGTTTCTGCTTTGTTGAGTAGGGCTTCGGCAAGCGCCATATGCGCCTTGAAGCTTCAAAAAAGAGGCGGAGATTAGGGCGGATTCCTCAGACTGCAAGGCAAGAAAACATCTGTTTTTAAATACCGTAGATTTTTGAAATGCCTCGTCGGATACAAGGGAATTCCGCTAAGTTGTAGGGGATCATCGCCTAGAAGTCGGCAAGAATATTACGCAGCTCCGTTGCTGGGTCATCATGCTGTTGCTCGGTGGCTAGTTGAAGTGCGGCCTCTAGGATTGGCTTCGCGCTGCAATTTTGGCCTTTGGCGAGCATTGCTTTGCCAAGCAGGATGCGTGGCAGCATCCAATCTTCGCGGGACTCGGTGCATTTTTTCAGATGTGGGATAGCGGCCGCGGTCTCGCCTTCGTCATAGAGTGCCTGACCGAGGCTGAAGCGAAAGAGTATGTTGTCTGGCTTCGCTGCCACTTTTGGCAAAAAAATTTCGGATTTTTTCATTAGTTCCTATAATGTGTGAATGACTATGACCGTGATATTATCGGGTCCCTCGTTGTCGTTGGCCATCTTCGTGAGCTGGTGGCAGGCATCTTCGGGGCTTTGTTTTCGAGCGAGTTCTTTCTTGATTGCCTCGCTTGAGATTACTTTATTGAGACCATCAGTGCAAAGTAGTATGCGGTCGCCCGGCTTAATGGTGATGCTCTTACTATCAACGCGTAGATTTTCGCCTTGGCCAACGCAACAGGTGAGGGTGTGTGAATATTCTGGAGGAATGACGTCGCGCGTTGATTCGCCTTGGCGGTCTATCATTTCTTGAGCAATAGTGTGGTCGATGGTCAGCTTTTTGAGATCATCGTCACGTAGCAGGTAGGCTGCCGAGTCGCCGATATGGCCTATCAGCAACTGGTCACCGACGATTTGTCCAATGGTTAAAGTGCTCCCTATTCCCGAGTGAGGGTGAGCGTCGAGACCTTCTTTGACTACGATCTCGTTGATACCGTTAATGAGCTCAGTCAGGTCGACTCGCTCATGGCTGGGGTCGGTTCGCTTCATTCTTTGCTCCAATATTTGCATGATGCGTTGACTTGCCTCAGCTCCACCAGGTAGACCACCCAGTCCGTCGGCGACGGCATATACTTGGTGCGCCTTGTCTATGAAGAGCGCATCTTCATTCGTATGGCGGACTTTGCCTAGGTTCGTTATGCCAAAGGAGGAAAGTTGCATTGAAGTAAAAAAAACAATTATGATGTATTAGGCGAATACGGAATCACGATTTTCGCTATTAAAGCTTAGGTAGTCTTTATTGGGAAGAGCTTCGATAAAACGTGCACCGTATGGCTTCGTCAAAATGCGTGAGTCAAGAATCACTATGTTGCCGCTGTCTTCATGGCGTCGAATGAGACGGCCAATACCTTGGCGAAATTTAACAAGCGCGTCGGGCACCGTCATTTCGGCGAAGGGATTGCCACCGCGTAGGCGAATGTATTCACTTCGAGCTTCGCTAACTGGATGGCCGGGACTCTCAAATGGTAGTCGTGTTATAATTATCTGTGAAAGCGCACTGCCAGGTATGTCGACTCCTGTCCAGAAACTGTCAGTACCAAAGAGCACACCGTTACCTGCAGCGGCGAATTGCTTCGTTAACTCGCTGCGCGTCATCTGGTAACCCTGGGTAAAGAGGGGGCGTTTGATCTTATCAAAGAATCCTTGAGTGCGCTCGCGTACTTGGCACAGATCAAAGTGACTTGTGAAGAGAACAAGTGTGCCACCTTCGACATGGCGGGTGCACCAACAAACCATATTGGCGAGGTAGTCGAGGTCAAGACGCCCTTGTCCCGGTTCAGGCTGCGGGGCGTCGCTGGCAATATAGATGCGACAGTTCTTCTTGTAGTTAAAAGGCGAATACACGATTTCTTTTTCTGCTGCTTGACCGCCAACGGTTTCCTGGAACGCATCCATATTTTTACCGTCCGATAAGGTGGCACTAGTTAATACGGCTGAGGTGCCGCGCTGGAAAATGTATTTCCTTAAGTAGGGTGCTACATCCAGTGGGGCGCTGCGAAGTGTTACGATTTGACCCTTCTTTCCGCCGCGTTCAAGCCACTGCACATGGTCTTCATCGGCGAAAGTGATGAAACCGTTAATAGCATCGCGGTAGCCTAGGATACGGCGACGGTGGTCCCGTAGCTCGTCTTGGGCACGCTCATCGTCGCTCTTTTGGATGAGGATACCTAGGCGCTCGGTCACTTCTTTGAGCGGCCCTGTCAGTATGTTGTCGCAGAAGTCGGACTCGTAGATGCGCTGGATCGGTTTTTTGGTAAGAAATGTGTCGCCAAGGTGGCTGAAAAATTCGTGGGCGGCATCCAGCGCATTAGCAACGGCATCTTGATCCCACGCTTTACCGTGACGCTTTAGGATACCGCGGTTGGTGCGCGGGTTGTAGATGCGTTTGAGCGCCCTATTTACAGCAAAAGAGCTGATGTGGGTGCCGAAGTGATCAGTAGCGATTGAAGGTAGGCGGTGGGCTTCGTCGAGTACGACAAAGTCGTCAGCTAAGAGGATACCTTTGGCCTCGCCCTCGGGCTGCATGCCTGCATTAATTAATGAGAAAAGGAGACTGTGATTTACGATTACGCAGTTGGCCGAAAGTAACTGCTTGCGGGCACGTTGGTAGAAACAAGTGTTTGAATCGCAATTTTTTCGAGAACAAGTGGAGCTGTCGGCATTAACTGCATCCCAGACATCGGGCAACGGTGGAGGAGTGAGTTCTTGGATAACGCCGTTCTTGGCTATGGCCGACCATGTGGCGATTCGAACGAGGTCGGCGCGTTCGTCTTTTTTAAACATATCAGTCTGCTTGGCCGATTGGACATCTTTGAGTGCATTGCTAAGGCGCGTGCTGCAGCAATAGTTCCCCTTTCCGAGCATTAAGGCAGTCTTGAAGGCACCGCAGCGGCGCAGCTCGGGAACTTTGGTAAAAAGATTGCGGCAAATTTTAAGATCCTTTTCTCGGATTTGTTCCTGAAGGCTAATCGTGTGACTAGAGACGATGAATGGGCGCTCGCGATCGAAGGAGTGGATGATGCTAGGAATCAGATAGGCTAAGCTCTTACCCACGCCTGTGCCAGCTTCGTAGAGAAGCGGTTGATCGGACTCCAGAGAGGTTGCGACCGATGCCGCCATGGCCGCTTGTTCCGCTCGGTGATCAAGCTGCATTTCAGTTTGCAAGTAGCCACCCTCTTTGAAGATACTATCGACAAGAGCGAGGAGGTAGCCTTTTGGCATATTGGGTGATTTGCTTTCACCACCACTTGTATTTTCGATGAGGCCGATCATGGACTGAGTTGGAGCTTCACTTGTGAAGAGGAGTCGTTTTGGACTCTAGGGTTCGGCGGTCTTGACTAGTATAGCCCCCACTTTCTGCTGCTGCCTCCGCGCAACGCATACCATCGAGTGCAGCGCTGACGATGCCTCCAGCAAAGCCAGCACCTTCGCCGCAGGGGTAGAGGCCGCTAATCTTTGGGTGTTGAAATGTCCATTTATCACGTGGGATGCGAATGGGTGAGCTCGTACGAGTTTCGAAGCCGATCAGGTTACATTCTTCGGTTATATAGCCGCGCATTTGCTTGCCGAATATGTCAAGTCCGCGGCGCAGACGGCTTGTGATCCACTCAGGCAGAATCTGGTCAATTCGCGAGGGAATTATTCCTGGAAAGTAACTGGTCTTTGGAAGATCGAGGGAGTCTTTGCCCGCGAGAAAATCTGTGACCCTTTGCCCTGGCGCGACTTGACCGCCACCTCCATACTGCTTGGCAGCACGTTCGAGCACTTTTTGAAATGCCATACCTGCCAGGACGCCGTGTTCTGAGATGAATGGAGCTGTATCTTCCGGTTCCACCGTGACGACCATACCACTATTGGCAAAAGGGGAGTCACGTCGGGCGAGGCTCATACCGTTAACGACCACCTCGTCGTTCTCTGTGGCAGCCGGCACGATAAAGCCACCTGGGCACATGCAGAATGAATGGACACCGCGGTTGTCGATCTTTGTGGCTAGCCGATAGCTAGCAGCGGGCAATAGGGCAGGGCGCTCTTGACCTAGAGGTGTATGGTATTGAAGGTTGTCGATCTGAGCTTGCGGATGCTCGATCCTTACACCGACTGCAAAGGGTGTTTGCTCTAGTAGCACTTTTTGTGTGTGTAATTGCTCGTAAATGTCGCGCGCTGAGTGACCTGTCGCTAGGATGACATGCCCACTCAAAAACTCTCGACCATCGGTAGTATTCACGCCAGCCATTTTTTGCTCATGGATGATAAAGGATTCCACTTTTGTATTAAAATGCACCTCGCCGCCCGCATTACGGATCGATTCGCGCATTGCCATCACGACCTTTGGTAGGAGGTTCGAGCCAATATGTGGGTGCGCATCTATAAGAATGCGTTCGGGAGCACCGTGAGCGACAAGTGTTTCATAGATCTTCCTGACGGGACCACGCTTCGTTGCGCGGGTGTAGAGCTTGCCGTCAGAAAAAGTACCCGCACCACCTTCGCCGAAACAATAGTTGGAGTCTTCAATTACTCGACCTTCTTTCAGGATGGGACCTAGATCAAATCGACGGGAGGAGGCGTCTTTACCACGTTCAAGGATCATTGGCTTTAGCCCAAGCTCCAAACAGCGTAAAGCGGCAAACAGCCCCGCTGGGCCACAGCCGACGATGAGAACGTTATTTGCGTCGGGTGACACCGTCAGGTATTTGAACTGCAGCTCAGGCTCTGGCGCTAGTAGCTCGTCGATCCCAACTTCAAGGCGTAATTGCACCTTAATCTTGCGCTGGCGTGCATCGATTGAGTGTTTACGAAGGCGCAGTTCGACTATCTGCGAGATCTTTGTATTTAATTTTGCGGCAACGGCAGCTTTTTGGGCCTTAGAATCTTCAGACTGCTCAAGTGGCAATATGATATCGACGAATGTCGGTTTAATACGATCTGAAAAGCTTTCTAGCATGTATGAACAGCAATGACTGCGCCTAAAAAGGGCTGAGACAAGGCTCTAATGCACTTGCAACGATCGGGATTCTATAAATTTTGTGTGTTATGGATTATCGTGTTTTTCAGATGAACTGCTGGTTTGAAGGCCATGTGCAAGGCGTAGGTTTTCGTTATCAGACAGTGGGTGTGGCTAAGGGCTTCGATGTGACAGGCTATATCCAAAACATGGTAGATGGTAGAGTGCATCTTTACGCCGAAGGAGAAGAGACCGAGGTGGTCGCCTTTCAGGCCGAAGTGGAGTCTGAGTTGAAAAACTACATTAAAGGGACTGAAATCAAAACAGGTAGCGGCGACCGCGCTTGCAGAAATTTCCGCATCGAACAATAATCACTTAATGTCTACTTCCGCAATTTGCATCCAGAATTTAACCAAAGATTTTGCCGTCGGCATGCGCGGTAAAAAACTGCGCGCCGTCGATGATCTCTGTCTAGAAGTTGGCGATAACGAGATTTTCGGACTGCTCGGACCTAATGGCTCCGGCAAGAGCACGACGATCAAAATTATATTAGGTCTGCTTGAAGCCTCGAAAGGCACTTGCGATATTTATGGTAGGCCAAGTAAATTAGTCGATGCTCGCCGTAGTGTTGGTTTTTTGCCTGAGGCGCCTTATTTTTATCGTTATTTAACAGGGCGCGAACTCGTGCGCTATTACGCGCGTATTTGTATGTTATCACGGGAGAAAATCGATTCGGCGGTGGACTCAGTGATTAAGCTTGTCGGGATGATCGAGGCTGCCGACCGCAGGGTTGGCACCTACTCGAAAGGTATGCTTCAGCGCATTGGACTTGCACAATCCTTGGTGCATGATCCTCAACTCGTTATACTGGATGAACCTACTGCTGGAGTCGACCCACTTGGTTCGGCGGCAATCGCAGAAATTGTCCGCGAGCTTAAACGCCGTGGGAAAACAGTCTTACTTTCCTCTCATTTGCTCGCGCAAATCGAAGGGCTTTGCGACCGCGTAGCGATTCTTCACCGCGGAAAACTCGTGCGTGAGGGAGGGATCGACGATCTAGTCGAAGAAAAAGATGCCGAATCGCTCGTTGTGCAGGGACTCAGCTCCGAGGGCCGTGCGGTAGTTGAAGCAGAGATCAAGGCGCAAGGCGGACGTCTAGCTAGAGTTGAGAAGCCGAGGCTGAGCCTAGATGCTTATTTCCTTAAGGAAGTTCATGAGAGCGAGAACGAACATTTGAGCAAGCAGGAGGGGGGATGAAGTAGTATGAATATCATCGATTCATTCACACGCATCCGCTTGATCGCAGGCACGACTTTCCTGGAGGCCGTGCGACAGAAGTTTTTCAACTCAGTGCTGTTGATCTCAATCGCTCTAGTGGGCAGCTCTACATTTTTCCAGCAGTTCGATTTTGGTACAGGGGAGTTGAAATTCATTACGGATTTCGGTTTCGGAGCGCTCTTCTTTTTTGGTTCGATTCTTTCGATCACAGCGACCACGCAGCTTTTTTTTAATGAGATGGAAAACCGTACCGCGCTAACCATGCTGGCAAAGCCTGTCTACAAGTTGGAGTTCTTGGCGGGGAAGTTCCTCGGTGCACACTTATTAATGCTCTGCTTTACACTGGTCATTACTCTGGCGCTGTGCGGGATTTTATACTGGCGCGAAATGGTCTTGTTTGAACGCCTTGGAAGTGAGCTTATTTTGAATGGACCACTAATTCGCTACGGCGATGTGTTCCTCTTCGGCTTTCTGCAATGGACGAAGTTTGGTGTACTTGCTGCAATCACACTCTTCGTTGCGAGTTTTTCCAATACGAATCTCTACACAATCGTAGTCTCCTTTTTTATGCTGCTTATTTGCCAGCTTCAATATATCGCTCGCGACACCTACTCGGTCATGGAAGCTGGATGGGAGCGTATTCTTGTCTTAGGGCTAGGGCTTATTTTTCCGAATTTCCAGCTCTTTAACATTGGTGATCAGCTCGTTTTCGATACGGAAAAGACGCCCGCTTTGATTACTCTTCTCCAGATTGTAGGCTACGGTGTAATCTACACGCTAGCCTTTGTCCTACTAGCCCAGGTCAATTTTCGCCGTCGGGAGATTTAGGGGATGTCTATGAGAAAGATAACATTTATTGAGGAGTCACTTGAGAAGCCCATCTTAGCTTGGTTCTTGCTAGCGGCAGGCGACATTATTGAAAGCCCTACAATTAATATTTATTCGTGAACTTTCTTCAATACCCCTTGTTCATACGTTTGAACCGAATCGTTTCGATTCTGTTCCTACTGGTATTGCTTGGTTTGCTAGCACGCCCGATCGAGGCACCTGCTTGGAAAGCGGTTAAGATGGGGCAGCCCGAAATGAATCTCGACGCACTGGAGGGTACACTGGGACAAGGATTGATTATCGGTGTGCTCGGAGGCTTTCGAGCGATTCTTGCCGATTTCCTTTGGATACGAACCAATGTTATATGGGAACGCAAAGACCGCATAAAACTTGACTCGATGGTGCGACTGGTGACGACGCTTGATCCCAGGCCAGACTTTTTCTGGATCAATAGCAGTCGTATGATCGCCTACGACGTACCCAATTGGCGGATACGCGAGGAGGGTGGTTACTCAAATGTCCCAGAGGTGCGTCAGCAGGCGATTAATCTGGAACAATCTGCGCAAGCCTTTGATTTGGTTGATCAAGCGCTCGATTTTCACCCTGAAAATGCCAAGCTTTATTTAGAAAAAGCTCAGATATACCTTAATCGCCTTAAGGACGATGTCAATGCGGCAGAGTGGTTCCTTCGGGCCTCACAGCAAGATGATGCGCCTTATTTTGCGGGCCGCATACACGCAGAACTCCTCCGTAAGCAGGGGCTTGATGCAGAGGCTTACGATTTCCTTAAGAATCTACATACTGAATTGCCGAATACACCCTATGCTCAAAAAGCTATTGTCCTAGAGCGTATCTTGGACTTGGAAAAAACACTAAAAATTCCCTTCAGGGAGCGCTTTATGCCGTCGAAGAATCCCTTAATTGAGTAGCTTCCTTTATGACCAACATAGCTGATTTATCGGAACAAAATGGTTTTTTCGATCACGCGAGAGCATTCGCCTTACTGGTTTTATTTTTATTGCTGTCAAAATTATGAACCGCCAAGCAAAAGCTCAACTCGATGCTCAGATACGCCACCGAATCAATGCGGGTCGAGTAGCCGTTCGTGATCAAGTGGCGTTCTTCGGACGCCAGTTTGGCGACGTTTGCTCAGAGTGGAAAGAGGACGATACTCGGGTGACTTTTGCCGACTTCGCGATTTCAGAAAAAATCTTTGCTGAATTGCGTCAGAACTTCCCACAGGATGATTACTGTAGCGAAGAGGCGAGTCCCTTGGACGAGATGCTGGCGTTGGAGGCGCGCTTCGCATGGGTCGTTGACCCGATTGATGGTACAAACAACTATGCTTTGGGTTGTTCTTTTTGCGCAATCTCGCTCGCGCTCTTATTTGATGGATTACCAGTTTATGGATTTATTTACGACCACAGTACGAAGGATCTGTTGGAGGGGGGCGCTGGCTATGGTTTATATAGAAACCAGAAGAAAATTGATCGTGATGCGACTGCAGCGGATGCGCAGACGATGGTCGGATTACACTTTCCGATGTCTTTTAATCAGATAGAAAACTTGGCGCCACTCATGTCGAAATATCGTGCTCGCTGTATCGGTAGTGGCGCACTGATGGCTGCTTATGCGGCTACGGGCTATTTGACTGGTGTCATAGACTACCGTGTAAAAGTCTGGGACATCGCGGCGGCTTACGCATTGTGCGCATCGGTTGGCTTGAAGTGGGTATTCACTGAAACTTCACCCTTCCCATTGAAGCAATTTCATCCACAGATGGGTTTTTCGCCTTATCACGCAGGTACTGGGTCATTTATCGATTTGATGAGAAACCTTCAGATAGTTGCCTAGTCAGCGGTAATGTAGCCTTCTAGTTGATACAGATGTGAGTAAGCTACCCGCAATGTAGACGCAAGCAAGGAAAGAAATATTCCTAGACCACCCCCATCGTTTTAAGAAGTGACGAGATGTAGGGGATCAATTGCTTCTTGCGGCTGACGATACCGGATAGTTCGTAGATGTTGCTCTGCCCGCGTTGTGGGTAGTTAATTGAAGCCCTTAATTCATCATCAGCCGAGACGACGAGCAAAGAATCATGCGAATTAATATCGGTGACGAGTAGAAAGCTAAAGAATAACTCCTCCTTTAGACGGTAGGCTTCAAGGGCTTTACCGAGCGCGTCTTCATTTTCCCAGAACTTGTCAAAACCTAGCTCTTCGATTTGCGATACGGAAAAGCGTAGTTCGCCCTCTTCGTAGATTTTACAATCTGAGCTTATGACTTCTGCAGGTTTGCTGTTAATGATGACCGATCCCGCAGTAAACATGATGTCTGCGAGCGCATCGGGTTCAATGCCAGCTATAGGCGAGAGCCAGTCTAGCAGTTCACCTTCGAGCGGCGTTGAAGTGGGGCTATTGAGCAGTAAAGTATCGGAGATGATACCAGCCATCATAATGCCAGCGATGTTTGCTTCGGGCGTCAGTTTATGAGTTTTAAAGAGATCAGCTACAATCGAGCAGGTCGAACCAACGGGCCGATTGATAAATAGAATCGGTTGCTCGGTTGGTATATTACCGAGTCGGTGGTGATCGAGAATCTCGGTAATTTGCACTTCACTGGCACCGTTGACGGCTTGACCGAGCTCGTTGTGGTCAACCAGTGCGATACGGGTGCGACTGGGGCGAAGAATGTCGCTCTTGGAGAAGACACCGATTAATTGTTTCTCGTCGTTGACGACGAGATAGAGAGGATCGTTGCTGTTAGCGATCCGGCGCTTGACCGAGGAAATGTGGTCTTCGGCGCTGAAGCAACTGACTTTGGGTTCGAACAGACCATCGATGTGAGTTGCTGTGCGGATGATCCACGAGGTTGTGGCCGAGTCGTATGGGCTTACGATGAGTGAAACATTGCTCTCGCTAGCTCGTTCGACCACTTCTGGATCCACTTCGAGTGCGCCTGTGATGACAAGCAGTCTGACACCGAGCTCAAGGCAGCGCTCTTGGATGTCTCTGCGATCGCCTACAACGATAATACTTCGATCAGAGAGGAGTCCGCTTTCCTTGTGGTGACCGCCAAATGAACGAATATCCATCGCCCCGATACGGACGAAGAGCTCTTCGATTTCGTTGATATTTTCCGCATGGAGCACTTTGGCATTGAGAGAGTCGATAATGGATTGCACGCAGGTTTTGACCCGACGCATGGCGCGTGACTCATTTGGCTTGGGAATGAAAAATTCGCCGAGTTGGAAGATCGAGACTATGCCTTCGATTTGTTCAGCGTCGTCGACCACTGGGAGGGCGCGAACATCGTATTGGTCGATCAATTCAAGCGCCCCTGCACAGGTGCTTTGCTTCGTTACGGTACGCACTTTACTCTGCATGATATTACCCACGCGTGGGGTTACATCGCCGATGAAGCGGGGAAGGGGTGTCTTAAAGCGCTCTAGAATCGCATCGATACGGGCATTGGAGTTACCGCAACGCGCCGCGATGTATTCAGTCTGCCCGATTGCATGCTTGTAAGCTTCGTAGGCCAGTGCGGAACAAATGGCGTCGGCATCGGGGTTTTTGTGGCCAAAAATGTAGATAGGCTCTGACATAATGAATACTTAGTTTCGTAATTATATCTATATTAAGTAATTCTGAAATTTCAATGATAAATAAAGAAAACTCCAAGCAAGTGAGAATTCTAATAGTTTTAGAGGAGATTCGTTTTGCTGGATTAACTAACTAGCCAAGCAAGAATAATTTATTTGATGTGATATACAGTACGAACGAATTAGAAAATGCTAGCGGGTAAAGAAAAAGCCAGCTTCATGCGAAGCTGGCTTTCAACATGAAAAAATAAAGATGCTCTACAGGCTGAATTCCGGTGCTTTCATTATGTTTGCTAGGTCGTGCACATCAGTAATGTTTACTGTCTGTTTGCCAGTCGTTGGGTCGACTAATTGACCATCTTCTTCGCCCAGTTCTTTGTAGAAGGATACGTGACCGTCTAAATAAGCGATGTGGCCACCTAAGCCCCAGGGTGATTCTTTACCCCATGTGCCTGCGGTTGTGAGTGCACGTGTCCAAAGAAGTGGTGTGGTCGATGTTGGTGCATTACCACTGACACCAACAGCGAAATCATATCCGACAGGAACAGCGGCCGTCCATTCTTCGGAAGTTTGGAAAGCGTTTTCGGCATCACGGTAACCAACGATTGCTGGAAGAAGTTGTGCATAAGCTGCGACTGCAGGGTCGGAATCTATGATCCAGATCGATGCATCAGCGAGGTCGCACTGCTTTGCTAGGAATTGGGCAACGCCTGCGACACCCGATAAAGTGACGCCAGGGTCGGCAGTCATTTTTGCTTCTGTCAATGTGCGAACGCGGCCTCCAGAAGTTGTGTAGGCCGCATAGGACACTGCGATCGAGCGCATGTTAGAAGAAGACTTAGATTTATTCGCAACTTCCCGGACTTTACCAACAGCAGGTATGAGAATAGCGGCCAGAATGCCGATAATCGCGATGACAGTGAGTAGCTCAATCAGGGTGAAACCTGAGCGCGGGTTGGATGTAGTTTTCATGTAATTTACCTTAGTTTTTGGGGATCGAGCTGTCTATATAACAAATCTATAAATAAAAATCAACCTTAGGCATTTGTAATTTTAAGTCCAATCATTTTTTGCGAGATCTCGGATTTCTTATTACGGATAAAATCAAATTGTAGCTTGCATGAAATAGGGGGCAAAGTAAGTTGCATTTGTTTTGAGGTTTAGTTGATTTTGACCCACAAATTAATATGCAAAATACGAACGTAGCTTACGACAGCAAGGTGGAGGGTGAAATCATTGTCACTCAAGCGGATGCTGTCATTAATTGGATTCGCAAGCACTCGGTCTGGCCGATGCCGATGGGTCTTGCTTGTTGCGCCATCGAGCTGATGGCAGCAGGTGCTTCGCGTTTTGATATTTCTCGTTTCGGGATGGAAGTGATGCGATTCTCGCCCCGCCAGGCCGATTGCATGATCGTATCCGGTACTGTGACCTACAAAATGGCTGAGGTCATTCGTCGTATTTACGAGCAGATGGCGGAGCCCAAATGGGTCGTCGCCATGGGTGCTTGTGCTAGCACAGGTGGTATGTATCGCTCGTATGCTACTTTACAAGGTGTTGATCGTATTATCCCTGTCGATGTATATGTCAGTGGGTGCCCTCCACGTCCAGAGGCACTACTCGATGCGATGATTAAATTGCAGGACAAGATTGGCCGAGAGAGTTCGGTCAAAAACTTGACTGCCCGAAATACCAAGCCCGCAGAAGCGGACAACCTTGCCTTGGTTGGAGCTGGAAAGGATAGCTAAATAATGGCCGAGAGCGAGTTAGCTCAATTGAAAGAGCGTTTTGATTATTTGTCGGAGCGTCAAACTGCCGACCATTTGGCGGTGAACTGCCCCGCGAATAAACTCGTTGAGCTCTGCATTGCACTACGCGACGACTTTGGCTACGACCTCTTGGTCGATCTCACTGCGGTGGACTGGGACGCACAAAGTCCGCGTTTTACTGGTATGTATCACCTTCTGTCGACCACCAAGCATGAATATTTACGCATTGCTGCGGATTGCTTGGACGACATCAAGCCAAGTCTGCCATCGCTCTGTGAGGTCTTCGCGGCGGCCAATTGGCATGAGCGCGAGACTTATGACCTGATAGGTATTCACTACGATGAGCATCCTGACCTGCGACGTATTTTGATGTGGGATGAGTATCCCTATCACCCGTTGCGTAAGGACTTCCCGCTGGCAGGAATTGAAGTGCCACTCCCGGCGGACGATGTGGCCGAAGCGACAGGCGCGGCCGTCTTGCCTGCGCCCATGATGGGTGGCCCTTTCGTCTCATCTGCCGATGGTCCCATGAGCCAAACGGAGCCAAGCGCACGGGACGAGAGTTGGACAGAGCAAGAGGAGAAACCAACGAACTAATATTTTTAGATATGGCGACGACCACAAAAGAAATTTCGATCGGTGATCTTGGTGCGCGCAGCGGTGAGCATGAAACCGAACTCCAAGGTGAGACCATGGCGCTCAACGTAGGGCCCTCGCACCCGACGACACATGGTGTGCTTCGCCTAAAGATGGAGCTCGATGGCGATGTCGTCAAAAGTTGTGACCCCGTGATCGGCTACCTCCACCGTGGAGATGAAAAAATCGCCGAGAACATGACTTACAATCAATTCGTGCCTTATACGGATCGATTGGACTATTTGGCTCCGCTAGCTAATAATGTCGCCTATGCGATGGCTGTTGAAAAACTCGCCAATTTGGAAGTTCCTGAGCGTTGTGAAGCGATCCGTGTGCTATGCTGTGAATTGGCGCGGGTTTCCTCGCACCTACTTGGCGTGGGCGTTTACGGTATGGATGCGGGCGCATGGACAGTATTCATGTATACTTTCACCGAGCGTGAAAAACTCTACACGCTCTTTGAGGAACTGACTGGTGCGCGTTTCACTACAAGTTATACGCGCATCGGTGGTGTCGCGCGTGACATCCCAGACGGCTGGCTTGGCCGAGTGCTTGAGTTCTGTAAGGGCGTTCTGCCTGTGCTTGATCAAGTAGACAAACTGCTGACGCGTAACCGTATCTTTATGGATCGCACTGTCGGTATCGGTGCGATCTCGAAGGAGGACGCCATTGCTTACGGTTTGACTGGGCCTAATCTCCGAGCCAGTGGCATTGATCTTGATCTGCGTAAGGACAAGCCTTACCTTGGTTATGAGAAGTTCGATTTTGAAGTGCCCGTCGGCACGACTGGTGACTGTTACGATCGTTACCTTATGCGTGCTGAAGAGATTCGCCAGAGCGTGAGCATTATCCGTCAGTGTATCGACCAATTTCCAGAAGGCAGCTACTATGCTCAGGATGCAAAGAAAATTTTCGCTCCGCAAAAAGCCAAAGTGCTCACCAGTATGGAGGAGTTGATCCAAAACTTTATGATTGTGACCGAGGGGCCACAGATTCCCGCTGGAGAGGTCTACTTCGAAGCGGAGAATCCCAAGGGTGCTTTAGGCTTCTTTATCGTTTCCAAGGGTGGTGGTGTTCCTTACCGCTTAAAAATACGAGGTCCGTCTTTCTGTAACTTGAGCATTCTCGATAAACTAATCCCTGGGCACTACTTGACTGACATTACTGTGATCCTTGGTTCGCTCGACTTTGTGATGGGAGAATGTGACAGGTAGAAATGATCAACTTGCTGAAAATTTGAAACACTGAAATGATTAGTTTAAAACCAGAAACAATTGAAAAAATCGACAAGCTCGTGCCTCGCTACCCTACCGTTCGAAGTGCCGCACTGCCGCTTTGTCATTTAGTGCAAGAAGATCTAGGCTACCTTTCAAGCGAGTCAGTTGAATGGATCGCAGAGCGCCTTGAACTTCAACCAATTAACATTCAAGAACTGGTTACTTTCTACCCCATGCTCCGGACCGAACCGACGGGCAAGTATCATGTTCGCGTTTGCCGGACGCTACCATGCGCCCTCGCAGGGGCTTATCAAACCTGTAGAAGATTCGAAAAGGAGTTTGGCTGCAAGGTCGGCCACACCAGCGAAGACGGCAAAGTCACACTCGATTTTGTCGAGTGTCACGCCGACTGCGGCAAAGGCCCTGTCGTGATGGTGGGCGAAGACGAATACACTGATATCGATCCCAAAAAAGCCGCCGAAATGGCTGCCAAAATGAAGAGTGGTGAGCTCTCCAATGGGCTTTAAAAAGACTTACAATTATTAATTTCAAATTTCCCAATATGTCACATCAAGAAACCAGGCTAATTTTTAAACATATCGATGAGGATGCTTATACTAACGACATCGATTGCTATGTGAAAAACGGCGGTTACGATCAACTCAAGAAGGCCGTTACTATGCAGCCAGAAGATATCTGCGCTGAGGTGCTCACCTCAGGTGTTCGTGGTCGAGGCGGTGCTGGTTTCCCGGCTGGAATGAAGTGGAAGTTTCTCGATCGTAAATCTGGCAAGCCGATTTACCTAATTTGTAATGCCGATGAGTCAGAACCTGGCACCTTTAAAGACAGACAGATCATTCATCAAGATCCGCATCAGTTGATCGAGGGCATGATGTGCACTGCATTTGCCATTCAGGCCAAACTCGCCTTCATCTACATTCGCGGTGAGTTTTTTGAGGGATACAAAATCCTTGAGCGCGCGATCGAAGAAGCCCGTGAAAAGAATTTTCTAGGCGACAACATTCTTGGTACTGGCTACTCATGCGACATCATTGTACACCGCGGTGCCGGTGCTTACATTTGCGGCGAAGAAACCGGCCTGATCGAATCACTCGAAGGCTTTCGAGCGAATCCACGCATCAAGCCTCCTTACTTTCCGGCGGCACTCGGTGCCTATCAATGCCCTACGATTGTGAATAACGTGGAGACTCTTTGTGATGTGAAACATGTCATCGAAATGGGCGGTGAGGGCTTTGCCAAAATTGGCACACCAGGCAACACAGGCACACGGATCTGGTGCGTATCTGGTCACGTGCAAAAGCCCGGTTATTATGAGTTTGCTTGTGCGGATATTACGCTTGGTCAACTCATCTATGATGTGTGCGGTGGGCTCAAACCTGGACGCAAGCTCAAGGCCGTCATACCTGGCGGCTCCTCGTCTAAGATCCTTCGTGCTGACGAACGCTTTACTGGAAAACTTAAAGATGGCACCGAGTATGACTGGGGTATCGAAGATATTCCCATGGACTTTGACAGCCTAATGGCCGTTGGTTCGATGTCTGGATCGGGAGGGGTTATCGTGATGGATGATACCACTGACATGGTCGAGGCTCTAGCTAACATTAACTATTTTTACGCCCATGAAAGCTGTGGTCAGTGTACTCCATGCCGCGAAGGTGTTCCCTGGATGCGCAAAGTTACTCAACGGATGGTCGACGGTGAAGCACGCGAAGAGGATGCGGATTTAATTAAATCCATCGCCGACCAAATCGCTGGTCGCACGATTTGTGCTTTTGGTGAGGCTGCCTCATGGCCTGTGCAAAGTTTCATCGCCAAGTTCAAAGACGAATTTGTCGAAAAGGCTCAAGAGCAAGCCGCTCGCCGCAAAGAGGGCAAAGATACTGCTGAAGAGACCTCACTTATTTGACATGAAGATCGATAGCATAGTCGAAAACGTGACCATCAACATTGATGGTCAGGATATCGAAGTTCCAAAAGGGACCAACATCATCGAAGCTGTGAAGATGGTTGGTAAGGGTAAAGAGGTGCCACATTATTGTTACCACCCGAAGCTCACGATTGCGGGTAATTGCCGCATGTGCTTGGTAGAAATGGGCATGCCAATGCGCGACCGCGCCACTGGAGAGGCCGTATTAGAAGAGGATGGCACGCAAAAAATTGCTTGGATGCCTAAGCCTACGATCGGTTGTGCGACGAACGCGTCACCAGGCATGCATATTCGTACAGGGTCGGAGATGGTTAAGGAGTCGCGCAA
>JAKVCM010000032.1 GCA_022448605.1 Puniceicoccaceae bacterium
CCCAACGCAGAGGGGCCGAGCATGCCGGATCGAGTTCCAGCAGGCTTCGACAGTTTGACCGGAAAGGGTGCGCCCAGACTGATCGGTGATGGTGACGGAGATGATGACTGGTAGGTGCTCGTCGAGCGTGTCCTGGAAATCTGCGATAGCGTGGAGGCAGGCTTTTAGATTGAGCGTGTCAAAGACTGTCTCTGGAAGAAGAAGATCGACCCCGCCCTCAACGAGCGCTTCGGTCTGCTCGTAATAAGCTTTATAAAGTTCGTCATAATTGGTGGCACGGTATTCTGGACGGTTGACGTCAGGTGACATGGAAGCGGTGCGATTTGTTGGGCCAATCGCGCCAGCTACGAAAGTTGGTCGATTTTCTTTCTCGGAGATTTCGTCGGCGACCTTGCGTGCGAGCTTCGCGGCTGCGAGGTTGATATCGCGCACGCGGTGCTCAAGGGCGTAGTCAGCCTGGGCGATGGTCGTGCCGGAAAAGGTGTTGGTCTCAACCATATCCGCGCCGGCCTCGAAGAAGGCACGGTGGATGTCCTCTATAATGTCGGGGCGTGTGATCGATAGAATGTCGTTATTGCCCTTTAAATCGCCTTTAACTTCTGCGAAAGACGCATCGCGGAAGTCGTCCTCACCCAGCTTGTGCTGCTGGATCATAGTACCCATGGCACCATCAAGAAAAAGGATGCGCTTAGCAAAGAGGTCGGCCAGTAGCTGCCCCTTAGCTGAGTAGGGCTTCGTCTGTTTTGAGATGGTCATTATCTAGTATCAACATATCATGATATATTGATATGTTAATGCAAGTCGAGAATTCAGTCTATTTGTATTTAAGTTATCTCGATGTTTTAATTGGGCATAAAAAAGCCTCACGAACATAGTCCGTAAGGCTCTGTTTGTTATGTTCTAAAACGAATTAAACAAAAGCCGTAAGTTGCACTGTAAAGTCGGACTTGCCGTCTTTTTTGTCTTTCTTATCGCCACAACCGCCGCAGCCTCCGGCTAAGAATGTTTTATTTACGGAAAAGTCAGCTTTTGGCGCCTTATCTTTTTTATCCTTTTTATCGCCGCAACCGCCGCAGCCACCAGCTAGAACTGTTTTGTTATGAGAGAAATCAGCTTTTGGTGCTTTATCTTTTTTGTCGCTGCAACCGCCACAGCTGCTGGCTACGATTGTCTTATTTTGAGAGAAATCAGCTTTGCCGTCTTTTTTGTCAGATTCGCAGCCACCACCACCGCAGCCAGAACCAGCATAGGCGAGAGAAGCACATAACGTTAGTAGTGAAGTAAGTAGTAGTTTTTTCATAATTTTTATGTAGATGAATGCATATAAAAACAAAACTGCAGCCAAATTGCAAGCGATCAGATGAACTTTGTAATCTTTAGCTGATATTTTACTTTATCCAGATGATTTCTAAATCGGCCACCGAAACGCGCATCTGCCGATCTATCGCGTGAGCACTGCGCATGGGAGGCTAATAATGGCAAAAATCGCCGTATGTTACTTTTGCATATATCTATTTAACAATATCTTAAGTAACTAGGAAGTAAGCTTCTGCTGGGAACTCGACAAATTTGAAAATGCGCACAGGCTGACTAACATGCATAAAGGAACCACTGGTCGCGGATGGATGAGTCTCGGAGCTATGATTGTTGTCCTGGCTATGAGCGGGTATCTGGCTGACTGCGAAAGAACTTGGAGCACGCTCTGGCCAAGTCTGTCAGCCTTGGGCATGGTCTTGACTACCCGCAGCGCGCTCCTTGGGCTTTTAATGGGATCGGTTTGCGGAGCGATCTTGCTTGCGGGTGGCTCGGTTTTAGGCGTGATTGAGCAATTATTGCTGAATCAATTTTGGCCGATTTTTGGGTCCTCTTGGAAATTGAGTGCGATGCTCTTTACACTGGTTCTCGGAGGCTTTGTTGCGCTCGTTGAAGCAGGTCGCGGACTACAAGGGCTCGTTAAAAAACTGCTCGGCTCGGGCCGTGCGCCGCACAAGCTGATGCAAACGACGGTTTTTGGTTTTGGGCTTCTAGTTTTTTTTGATGGTCTGGCTAATACGATGCTGATAGGACGACTCTTGCGATCGGCGGCGGATCGATGCGGGGTCTCGCGCGAGAAGCTGGCCTACTTAGCAGATACCACAGGATCGGCGGTGGCCTGTCTCGCATTTATTTCCACTTGGATCGCGTTTCAGCTTTCGATGATCCGTGAGGGTTTTTTGCTAGCTGGGCAGGGCGAGGTTAGCGCCTACGGCTATTTTTTTAAGTCCTTGCCTGCCAACTACTATTGTTGGTTCGCGCTAATACTGGCTCTGGTCTGTATTTGGCGGGAGTTCAACCCTGGCTCGATGGGCGTGGTGGAGCGGGCCGCGCGAGAAAGGCAAAGGCCGACGCCTCTTGGGCCCGAGGAGGCTGTTCAAGCAGGGCATTGGGGCTTGGCCATTATCCCGATTGCGGTGCTGACGCTCTCGATTCCTACGCTGACCTACGTGATCGGTTCGGAAGCTTTGCTGCCCNTTAGTTTGAGCAAGTTTGCCGAATCTTATGGAAAGGCGGAGGTCTATGTGCCGCAGATATTGGTGGCTTCAAGTATTCTGGCATCTCTAGTGGCGGGGTTTACTTATGCCTTTGCTAGGCGGGGATCTGTGGCAAAGAGTGAGGCGAGGGTTTTTCTCTCCGGCGTGCGGGAGATCGCGGGACCAGTTTTGATCTTGATTGCGGCCTGGATGTTGGGCGCGGCGATCAGCCAGTTAGGCACGGCCACTTTCTTAAGCGAGAGATTGCAAGGGCATCTTCCCCTGGCTTTGCTACCGGCAGGGATTTTTCTGCTGGGCGCGCTGATCTCGTTTTCTACAGGCACCTCTTGGGGGGCGATGGGGGTGCTCATGCCGCTGGCGATTCCGGTCATCTTTTCACTGACAGAAGGTGTGGTCGATTTGGAGCGCGACCGCTTGGTCGTCGCGGCAATTGGTGCCGTCTTTAGTGGCGCGGTGTTTGGGGACCACTGCAGCCCATTCTCGGATACGACGATTGTGGCCTCAATTGCCTCAGGTGTAGCCCCCCTCGACCACGTGCGCACGCAAATACCCTTTGCCGTAATTGCAGGGCTTATGGCCTTAGTGGTTGGCTTTTTACCACTTGGGTTCGGGTTACCTGCGATTTTGTGCCTAGGATTGGGTATTTTCTTGCTCTGGGGTTTGCCAAATATGTGGAAGGCGAGCGCAAGAAGCTAGCCACAGACTCAGGATAGGGCGTTTTTTTACTAAACTGCTTGCTTCTCGTGGTATTCGCACCAATTGTTCTAAGCTACGACCCCATGAGTTAGGATCTTACCCATTGTATATCAGCGGCTTATTATTTGAAATGAGTCACACAAGCAACTGTTACTGCGTAATTGTCACAAAATAGAGTCAATTCCAGTGTTTTGGTCTTATTTCTGCTCTAGTGCTATTCTTTAAATCATTCATTATTAATATTTGGCTTGCATTTTCCATCTTAGTAACCAATTTATGCGCCGTTTGGATGGCTTATTAACTAGCTAGTTCAAACAGCAAAACAACAAAATAAACAAATAACATATATATGAAAAACAAAATTACATGCCTCCTTGCAGGTGCTGCCCTTTTCGGCGCGACTGCAAATGCTGAGATTGTTCTTACAGATGATCTGAGTGCATATGGTTATATCGACATGGCTCTCACCGACGGTGAGGGTGATGGTAACACAGAAACAGCTGTTGCTGAGTTTGAGCTCGGCTTCGCATTCACTCCTGCTGAAAGCAAATGGTCTGCAGTTGCAGAACTGTCTTTTGATAGCGATACAGAATTTGATGATGGTGGTGTTACCGACTCATCAGCTGAGTTCGAAACAGTTACTATCAGCTATCAGTATAGCGACACACTGTCCTTCACATTTGGTAACATCGAAACCTACCAAGGTTTCGAAACCTTTGATGCGACAGGTCTTTACCAATTCTCCTATGCGGGCCCTGAGAGCAGTTCTCTGTACTCCGCTGGCTACGCTGTCGGTGCATCTGCTGACGGTTCTATCGGTGACTTCGATTATGGAGTATGGATCGGTGATTCCGAAGGCGATCGCCAAGCTACCGACAGCTTCGAGTATTACCTCGGTTATAATGGTATCGAAAACCTCTCTGTAAACATCGCCATCGCAGATGATCCTTACTACGACACAGATAATATCTGGGCGTCTTATGACTATGGTGATTTCACCTTTGCAGTGGAGTATGTCGCTACCGACTACGTTGATAACGACGGTACATTAGCTTACAATGGTGTAACTTATGGAGAAGACTTCTTCGCACCTGCAGTTTTTGAACTCGACGCAATGGTATACATGGTATACAAATCTTTCGGTAATGCAGGTCTGACATTACGTTACACTGATGCTTCTATAAACCTTGGTGGTACAGACTTTGACTATGAGAAAACTACTATCTCTCCAAGTTATGCATTCTCTGACAACGTGTTTGGTCTTGTCGAGTTCAGCACAGAAGAACTCGACCTTCCCGGTGGTGATACTGAACAAGACACAGCAGCAGTTGAGCTGATTTACAGCTTCTAAGCTTGTTTTATCACTAACACTTAGTTTATCTTCTGGGGGCTTACATAAAGTAAGTCCCCTTTTTTATGAAAACTAAGCAACTCAGACTCCTAATTATTCTTTGCCTTGCAGTATTTGGCCCTTGTTTTTGTGCTCTGCAGGCACAAAGCCAAGGAGCGGTTACCCGCGCCGAGTATGAAGCGCTCGCCGCAAAAGTCGCGCAGCTAGAAGCCCGTCTAGCTGGCGTTCAGACACAGCAGCTCGACTCGATTACCCAAGAAGTACTGTCTTCGATGCCAGCAAGCACCAGCAGTCAAGCTAGCCCCAGCCTCATCGAAAACGTCGTGGCTGCCGTCAAGCAGCGCGAACAGGAAGTTAATTTTCCATGGATGGATAGCGCCAAGTGGGTGGCACTGCGTATGGGGATGAGCCCAGAGGAGGTGATCGCCCAGCTCGGTGAGCCCACTCTAGACGAGCCATCGCTGAATCGCCGTATCGATTTTGTCTACACCTACCAGGGGCGTCGTCCAGCGACCAACCAGCGGGTCGAAGGGAAAGTCCGTTTTTATAAAGGGGAGGCGATCGACATCGAACGCCCAGTGCTCGATTAATCAATTGTTCATTGCCCAGCTGTCTTAAATTGCGCCCCGTAGTTCTGCGGGGCGCTTTTTTGTGCCCATTTATCGTGAGAGCTCTTTATTGGCTTATGAAAATTTTTGCTGTCAGCCTAGGCATGGCGATGTTGCTGATTGCAAGCTTTGTACCCAAGTGGCAGTTATGCTAGTTTCTACTTCATGAGTCCTGAACCTTTGGGCGATATTATTCAAAAAATTCATGATTTAGAGACGCCAGATGCTATAATAGGCGACAGTCCCCTACGTGAAGGCGGGCTAGGTATTAAAATTCTGGCGCGTGATGGGATCAGTCTTCGAAAAACGATTTTCTTGGTGCGGAATCTGCTTATAATCAAGTCTAAACAAGATTTTCCTCAAGCGCTGCATCGCGCAAAGACTTATTTCAATTAGAATCCTACTGAGAACTATGCATGTAATTCAAGCTAGCCTTGATTCATCCACTACCTTACTTACGAGCGGTGCAGGCGTTATTGCATTAAGCTCGGTCTTTTATGGCCTGCGCCGCCAACTTTCCGTGAAGCAAATACCTTCACTGCTTACATTGAATTGCCTAATCTTTCTTGCCCAAATGGTCAATTACCCAACAGGTTTGGGTTTCTCCGTACACCTGGTAGGCGCTTCACTTCTGGCCATCTTATTTGGTCCCTTTGCTGCAATGTTATCGATGGCCTCAATTTTGATACTGCAAGCCGGATTCCTTGGTGATGGCTCCTATACCACCTTAGGTGCAAATTTTCTCAATATGGGTGTCGTGGCACCTTGGGTTGCTTATGGGCTCTTTCGGTTGATGCAGGGGCGTCGTTTCCCGCAAATGGATGCTGGTCAGCTTGTTGCCTTGGCCATCGCTTCATTCGCTTCGATCATCGCCGCTTCGCTTAGTTTTAATCTAATGTTGGGCAGCCCGACAATGGGCATGTTTTTAACTTCGATTATTTGGGGACTGCTTGAGGCTTTGATAGCTGTAGCAGTCTTTGCTCTTTGCGTTCGTAGCGAGAATCGCCAACTCAGTGTCGCTAGTCGATTGGCATTTCGACCAGTGGCTTTGATGTGTATTCTGACTCTCTGCCTCGTGCCATTTAGTTCTCATCAGCCTGATGGCTTGGAGCATGTGCTCGAGATCTCACAAACATCGGTGGAGTAGAGTTATTTTTTTCAGTTTGTTGGATAGCATTCATGCTTTCTGCATCAGTTCGCGGCGGCGAAGCTGGAGCCAGAGATTCCAGGCGTGCTTCTTTAACATTTCGCGGGCCTTCTCGATCTCGGCTTTGCGAGCTTCGAGATTTTCATTGGCTATGTTTGAAAGATCATCGAGATTATAAAGGTAAACGTTCTCAACCTCTTCTACAGAGGGGTGGACATCCCGTGGCATGGCTAGATCAATCAAGAAACAGGGGCGCTCAGGTCTTTGATTCATTGCGCGCGTCATGACTTCTTTATTGATTAGCGTATCGGGCGCGGCTGTGGAGCAGATAACAATATCGAAGTGCTCTAGCTGGTCTATGAAACTATCAAAGTCGATGGCGGCAACGCCAAGGTTATTTGCGAGCGTGTGTGCGTTTTCGAAGGTACGGCTGCTTACTGAGATGTCACCAATACCGCGACTTTTAAGTGCTTGAGCAGTTTTTTCGCCAACCTTTCCGCTGCCGAGGAGGAGAACGCGGCTATTGCCTAACTTACCAAAGATACGACTGGCTAGGTCGACAGCTACGTTGCCAATACTGATCTTACCACGAGTGATTCCGGTCTGAGTGCGTGTGACTTTGGCGGCTTGAAAGCTTTTCTCGAAGAGACGGTTGAGCACCTTACCTGTACAATGAGCTTTACGAGCGTTTGCATAGGCTTGTTTGAGCTGCCCGAGAATCTCGGTCTCACCGACCATTTGCGAGTCGAGCCCTGCTGAGACTTCGAGCAAATGTTGAAGGGCTTCAAGGTTATTATAGCTATAGGCGAATTGTTGATAGAGTTCCGAGGGCACATTTTGTTTATTGCAAATGAGCTCGCTGATTTCTTTGGCGAGTTCGATGCTGTCTACGAGGCAGTAGATTTCGAGGCGGTTGCAGGTGTTTAGCACTAGGCACTCACGAATACCTTCAAGGGTGTGTAGTTGCTTCTGCATGTCGCTGGCCTGGGCTTCCGTAAGTGCAAAGCGTTCGCGCACCTCTAGTGGTGTCGCGTGGTGCGAGGTGCCGAGCACGAACAGAGATTCCAATACTTCACTCATAGTCAAAATGAAGTGCGATTAACGCTCGACCTGGGTGGGCAACCCTTCAATTAAAGCTTCGGTGTCTCGAGCTGATTGCACAGGCCAGAGTGAGGCCATTGCTAGAATGAACAAAGCAATTGTGGCAATTGCGTGGCGGCGGGTGACGAGTTTTTTTTGTATTCGTAATATAAATACTGTCAGGTAACCAAGCCAGATGAGGCAAGTCGCGGTCAGTTTGAATATAGGCACTAGTTCGAAGTTGTTGATCCAAAAGACGGCTCCGAAAGCAAGTGATGCAGTGAGTACGATAACCCCTGTGATTAGTAAGCGCCTAGCCATAAGGTCGAGCTGTTGGACAGAGGGCAAGTATTGATAAACGCCTTTAAATTGCTTCTTCTTTAGCCCGTGTTGCTGGATGAGGAACATGGCGGACACGAGTGAAAGAATTGCGAAGAATCCATAACTAAATATAGCGAGCGCGGCATGTAGCTCGATCCAATGGTTGTCCCCAAAGATGCCAGGTGGATAGGGCGCATCCCATGAGGGTAAGGCAAATGAACCAGCAACTAATAGCGTGGTCAAACCAGCGGTAAAACCTCCAAGTAGCCGTAGACGGAAGGCCGGACCTATAATAAAAAATAGTAATACGAGCGACCAAGCTAGGAATTGCGTGATTTCAAATGGATTTCCAAGAGGGCAGGCTTTGATTTCAGCACCGCGTAGGTTGAGTGCTATTGTCTGGATTAGAAAGCCCCCACAGAGTAGAGCAAACATGATAGTGCGCGAATAAGCGCGGCGCATCAATAATGAGATGAGGCCGAATAAAAACGCGCCTCCGTAGATGGCAGCTGCGATCGCAAATGTCATACGATCAGTAATGATGATTTCATTGAGCATGAGATCGGGCTTGTTTTTAAGGTTCTTGCGAAGTCTTCATCAACTACATTAAGAAGTGATTGAGGGCCTAGTTAAAAGGGGTCTTCATTTGTGAAGCCCACCTACATTATTCATGATTTACGTTCCACGTAGGCAGGTGGTGTGGCCTTCGGGCTTTCGTAGGCTCCGTCGCGCCAATCTTGCACCTTTCCGTAGAGAAAATCGATGAAGGCGGGGGACTCGTTCAAGCACGGAATTTGTTCGAAGTCTTCGCCTCCGGATTTGAGAAAACTGTCGCGCCCTTGCATTGCGATCTCTTCGAGGGTTTCGAGGCAATCGGCGGTGAAAGCGGGGCAAATCACTTTGACCTTCTTGTGCCCTTCTTTGGCTAGTTGCTCTAGGCTTTTGTCAGTATAGGGCTGGAGCCAGGGTTCGCGTCCGAGGCGGCTCTGGAAGGTGATCATGTATTTGTCCTTCGGCAAATCGGCTGCAGCAACGAACTTTTCCACTGTCATGGCACACTGGTGACGGTAACAGGTGGCATGCGCAGGATGACAAGTGTTGCAACAGTCGTGCGTGCTTAAACAGTGATTATGAGAAGGGTCGCCTTTGACTAAGTGACGCTGCGGGATGCCGTGAAATGAGAATACTAGCTTGTCAAAGTCATGACCTTGGATCGAGGGCTGCGCGCGAGCAATCATGGCATCGATGTATCCGGGGTCTTGGTAGAAGGGTGGGAGTAGCGTGGTTTTGATGTCGGGCTTCTGCTCGCTGATAGCATCCATCAGCGCGACTACGGCAGTTTCGTAACTCGACATGGCGTAATGTGGATACATTGGAATGATGAAGAGGTCGTCAACGCCTTGGTTAATTAAGCGTTTGAGCGCGTCAGGTGTCGAAGGGTTACCGTAGCGCATGCCGATTTCGACAGGGATGTCTAGTTTTGTGGCGAGCGCTTCTTGCTGCTTACGAGAAGTGATAATGAGCGGCGAGCCGTCCTCTTGCCAAATTTCTTCGTAAGCCTCAGCAGACTCGCGTGGGCGGGTGGGTAGGATCAGGCAGTTGACCAGAAACCAGCGAATGGCAAAAGGCGCATCGAGCACACGGCCGTCCATCAGAAATTCGCGCAGGTAGCGACGAACGTCGCTGACTTCAGTGGAATCGGGCGAGCCGAGGTTGAGGAGGATAACGCCTTGTTTTGACATAGCTAAGAGAAGGTCTTCTAGAGTCGCTTTGTCAAACCGAAGTATCTAAATCAGAGAACTAAGAACGCTTGGATCGCATGCGAAACAAAGTGTTGCCTGGTATGATAAACGCGGCCATGGTGGCTAAATTAATATTCAATTTCGCAAGAATACGATTTCGAACTGCGGGATCCTCCTCCCTTGTTCGGCTCTAAAGGCCGCGTCTTTTTTCAAATTTTCACTCAGGTTTTTGTCTACCTTGCCTATATCAAAACGAGCGCCAGTATCAGCCGTCGACTGAGTCTCGGATTGGTAACTTTCAGTGATGGTCATGCCACTAGTATGGATAAGCACCTCAGTATTATCACCATTGCCCTGACCTAGAAGGTTTTTTGATTTCTGGGTACTCGGCGCTTTTTCTAGGGCCTCGTTCTCTGAAAAAGTTGCCACTTGTCCATGCAAGGGCAAGTAAAGCCCCAAGTAGGCGAGGAAAAACAAGCTGAGTGTTTTCATAGAAATCGTAGGATTTAGGTCAGGGTATTTTATATTTTTTATCGTAGGTTGAGGGAGGCGCACAATGGAAAATTGAAATTTTAATCGGGTATAATCAGGTCGGTCTGGTGGCGCATCCATTGGGTCATGTGTTCTACGATGCGTTCGCAGGTTTTTTGTTCAGGCTCACCGATGTGATCCGGGGAAGGCTCGCTGAGTAGGCATTTGGCAATTTCTCGTAAGTCCGCCCGCAGTGTTGGCCACCACGATTCGCGCACGGGGTAGCCCTCGTCTTTGAGTAGTAGGTAGAGGCTTTTTAATAAAACAACATCAGGAGCCTTTCCCGCCGCGAAAGCGTCGAATGCTCGCTCTGTTAGCCTGAAGAGCCACTCTGATTCGGGCATATGTGATGCGTTTTTTACAAGTAACTGGCTCAGTCGTGAGGCACTTCGCAAGCTGCGATAGTTTTGCCCAATGACGTCGCGGCGCTGCTTGAGTTGATACTCTTTAACAAAGCGCATGGTGCCTTGTTGGGAAGCTTCCAGAAGGATTACTGCTGTGTCAAAAAGGTCGGGTATGGTTGAGGAATTTGCTTTTTTCGAGACACGCTTCATGCAGAGAAAGATGCCGCTTTCTACGCTTAGCACGTAGAGTTTGATGAAGGACTCACCGCTAGGTTCCGTCTTGAGCACCAAGGCTTCTTCATGCTCAAGCATGGCTCTTGGGCGCGCTGCCCACTGACTGACTCGGATTGTTGATCGATACGGCGTCGCCAGTTTTTGGGTCTGGCACGACTGCGCCACCCGAGATGATCAGTTTCATTCCGTCAGCAATGTTCATTTGCAGTCGCCTTACGTCTTCTTCGGGTAGCATCAGAAGGAACCCGCTGGTAGGATTTGGCGTGGTTGGAACGAATACGTTGACAATGTGCTCGTCAGTGCGTGTCTGCGTTTCACCCATAGCCGTGCTTGTTAGGAAGCCTAGGACGTAGCAGCGCTTTCTTGGGTATTCAATCAGCACCACCTCCTGAAAGACGGCCTTTTCCTGCTTGCCGAAAGTATCGACGATTTGTTTGACCGTGCGATAGACTGTATTGATGAATGGCACTCGATCGAGCAAGCGCTCAAGGCCTACCAATATGATGCGCCCGAGCACGAAGCGAGAACCGTAACCGAATACTGTTATCAGTGAGAACACGACAAAGACCGAGGTCGTCTCCAACGCAAATTTCACAGACGGCAAGTTACGCCACTCAGAATCAAAGTACCAAAAAAAGAGCTGGCTAGCTGGATTTCCTAAATTAACCAAAAGGAATTTTATTAGGATGATCGTGACTCCTAGCGGAAGTATGACAACAGTGCCAGTGATGAATGCGTTTCGAATTGAGCGGAACATAGCTAGTATAGCCCATTACTTTGAACGGCGAACTTCGTACGTCCAGTTTTGAATATTAGAGAATTTATCAGACATTGACTGCCTCGTGGCTTCTGTTTTCTGTTTTTGAAAATAATATGATCAACCTTCATCACAATTACAATGGTCTCATTTTTGATATGGATGGCACTCTCGCCGACACCATGCCCACCCACTTTATCGCATGGTCTCACTCCATGGCTGCACAAGGTATTGAGTTCTCTGAAGAACGCTTCTACGCGCTTGGTGGTGTGCCAGCTGCCGTGATCGTTGAAATGTTGGCTGAAGAGCAGGGCAAAACGGTTGATGCTAAGCTTATTGCTAATGCAAAAGAGGAGCTTTTTCTTGAACTGCTTGTAGACGTTCAGCCAATCTTCCCTGTCAAAGCCATCGCTGAGTTTCATCGCGAGCTCATTCCGATGGCTGTTGCCACTGGAAGTCTCAACTGGGTGGCGGAGAAGATACTGAAAAGTCTTGGCATCCGTGACTGGTTTGGCGCCGTCGTCGGTGCTGACGATGTGCAATCCCCTAAACCCGCGCCTGAGACCTACCTCCGCGCTGCTGAACTAATCGGTGTCGATCCCAAGCGCTGCCACGCCTTCGAGGATACTGAACTAGGTATGCAGTCCGCTCGTAATGCGGGTATGGAGGTGGTCGATATCAATGTGCTGCTGGTTTGAATATATTTGACGGACGCGCGTGCTTGCGTCTCCTCATAATTAACTGACCCGAGGAGTGTACATTGCGTAAGCGTGAAGGCATTAGATGCTGGAATTTGCACTATTCTATCACAAAAACCCATGCTTTACATGAGAGTGATCGAGCCTAGGCTGAGGACTTTGTAAAGTTCGCGTGTCCTTACAGATGCGCACCCCCATCTAGCTTATTTTTTCATGAAACAACGCACCATTTTGAGGGAAGTCTCGATCAAGGGTAAAGCCTTGCACACGGGAGAAGAAGTGAATCTTACTCTGAAGCCCGCGCTTGAGAACACTGGGGTCATCTTTCGCCGTATCGACCTCTTCGGTAAGCCTGAACTTAAGCCTTTGATCGACCTTGTCGACGACCTTGTACGAAGCACTACCATTGCTGACGGCCATGCCAAAGTCCAAACTATTGAGCATGTACTTAGTGCCCTAAGTGGCTGCGGTGTCGATAATGTCCTTATCGAGATGGACGCCAGCGAGCCGCCTATCCTTGACGGCTCTGCTAAACACTTCGTAAACCTCATACAACAAGCTGAACCTGTCGAGCAAGATGCCGAGCGCGAATACTTCGTTCTAGAGGAACCGATTTCCGTGACTCGTGGCAGCAGCTCCATTATCGCTCTGCCGCACGACGGCTTCCGCATAACCTGCACCTCTGCGGATGACCGCGGTATTCATACCCAGCACCTGAGTCTTGACCTAGACCCCGAGACCTACGTGGCACAAGTGGCCCCAGCGCGTACGTTTACGATTTATGAAGACATCGAAGAGTTACTCAAGCTGGGCAAAATAAAGGGAGGCAGTCTCGACAGTGCCATCGTGATTAAGGGCGACAAGATAGTCTCTAAGGAGCCGCTCCGCTTTAAGGATGAATTTGTCCGGCATAAAATTCTAGATATCCTCGGTGATATCACGCTCGTCGGAATGCCGATCAAGGCCCATATCGTCGGCGTTCGCCCTGGTCATGCTCTCAATGCAGAGCTCTCCAAAGTGCTCAGAAAAAAGCTTTTAGAAAAGAAGAAGGGAATCGCAGCAGCGAAAAAGGTCCTGCCCGTTGAGTCTCACGAAAAGACAATCGATATTCGAGGAGTGCTCAATCTTCTCCCACACCGCTATCCGTTCGTGATGATCGACCGTGTGGTCGAGATTGTAAGTGACGACGAACTGGTAGCACTCAAGAATGTGACTATCAACGAGCCATTTTTCCAAGGGCACTACCCGGGGCGCCCAGTGATGCCTGGTGTCCTCCAGGTTGAGGCGATGGCTCAAGCCGCTGGTGTTCTGCTACTGCGTAAGCTTCCTGCTGATGACAACAAGATCGCATTCTTTATGAGTGTTGACAAGGTCAAGTTTCGCCAAGCCGTAGAGCCTGGCGATTCGGTCGAAATTCGCGTAAAGTTGGTAAAGATCCGCGGCAATAAGATCGCCACCGCCTCTGCCGAGTGTAAGGTCGGCGGCAAACTTGTCTCCAGTGCCCAGCTCATGTTTATGCTGGCCGACGCCACGGATTAATTCAACATCTCCTTTTAACGTTTTTTCCTATGTCCACGGAGATCCATCCGACAGCTATCATTGAGCCCGGGGCTGAGCTAGAAGCTGGCGTTACCGTCGGCGCTTACGCCTACATCGGCGAACGCGTCAAAATCAGAAAAGGCACCGAGGTCATGCACCACGCCACCGTCGACGGCCTCACTAGCATGGGCAAGGATAATGAAGTTCACCCCTATGCCTACGTCGGGGGTAAGACGCACGACCTTAAGTTCCAGGGCGGCAGTCCAGGGCTCCGCGTTGGCAGTGGTAACGTCTTCCGCGAATTTACCACCGTGCACTGCGCCACTACAGAGGGCACTGAGACCATCGTCGGGGATAACAATCTCATCTTAGCCTACAGCCATATCGCTCACGAGTGTATCGTCGGTAATCACTTAGTGATGAGCAGTCATGCCGCGCTCGGCGGTCACGTCGAAATTGGTGACTACGTCAATATAGCTTGGGGCGCAGGTCTCCATCAGTTTTGCCGCGTTGGCGACTACGCCATGGTCGGCGCAGCGTCCAAAGTCGTGCAAGATGTGCCTCCCTTCATGATCGCTGATGGTAATCCCGCCATGGTGCGCACCACCAACAAAATCGGCCTTGAACGTGCCGGCTTCTCTCCAGAAGATGTCAATTTAGCACGTCGCATCTACAAGATGTTCTACAAAGAAGGCTTTAACCGCCGGCAAGCTACCGAGAGACTTAGCGTCCAGATGGACGCTGATAACGAAATTGTCAAAAAATTCCTTACTTTCGTCCAAGGTAGCGAACGCGGGCTCTCCTAGTCAATCCACCTTCATGTATTCAATGCGCTGGGTTGAGTCATTGATCCATTGTCCTCTGCACGCTGACATCACGCAGGTAGCGGAAATATTCGGAGTCGGTGCCTAAGATCAGAGTGGAGGTGTCTTGCACCGTTTTAGGATAACTCTCTAGTGTCCGTAAAAAGGCATAAAACTCTGGGGCAGCACCGAAGGCTTGGCTATAAATGCTGGAAGCTTCGGCATCGGCTTGGCCGCGAATGATCTCGGCTTGACGGTTGGCCTCAGACTGAATCTCAGAGAGTTCGCGCCGGGTATCACCATCAATCTCGGCGGCGCGACCTTCACCCTCTGAGCGGAACTGCTCGGCTATCCGTTGACGCTCAGCGATCATACGGTCGAAGACGCGCTGCTCAACGTCTTCGACATAGTCAATACGTTTGATTCGGATATCAATTAGCTCGATGCCCATTTCTGGCATCTGGCTCGCGGCTTGAGTGTAGATAGATTTAACCAATTCTTGGCGGCCAGTTTTGACTTCTTGCAGGAGAATCTCTTCGTCGTCTTCGCCACTGAGTTGGACGCGGGCTAGGTCAGCTTCGCTGATTTTCCAGTCTTTGGAGCGGACAATTTCGACGAGGTCAGTGGCCGATATCTTATCTCGCACGACGGAGTCAAGAATGTCGTTTAGGCGCATCGTTGCACCGCGCTCGTTTTGTACTCGTTGCATAAATATAAGCGGATCGGAGATACGCCAGCGAGCGGTGGTATCGACAGAGATGAACTGCTCGCCACGCGTTGGAATTTGATTGGGATCGCCATCCCATGAGATGACGCGTTTATCAAAGCGGCGGACTTCTTGAATGAAGGGTAGTTTAAAGTGCAGACCAGGCTTCGTGACAGGATCCCCGACGGGAGCACCCAGTTGGACGATGACAGCCTGCTCTGCTTGATCGAGTGTGTAGACGGAAGCGCGAAGCACGACGCCGACGATGATCAGCAAAAGGAGTACGAAGATAGAAAATATTGGGTTTTTATTCATGACTAGCGATTGGCTGGAACTGTGACGGGGGAGTCGCCTAAATTAAGTAGGGGGAGTGGGGAGGTTTGATTTTCATCCATTATGAAAATATGGCCTGCCTGCGGGAGCACTTTGTCGATCATTTCTAAATACATACGCTGGCGAGTGACGTCGGGCGCATCGAGGTAGGCTTCATAAACAGCAGTGAAGCGGTCGGCCTCACCTCTCGCGGCGTTGACGCGTTTAGCTGCATAGCCCTGTGCTTCGGCGATCACTTGGCGGGCTTGGCCCTCGGCTCGAGGGATGACTTGGTTGCGGCGTTTCTCGGCTTCGTTAATAAAGCGTTCGCGTTCTTGCTCAGCTTGATTGACTTCATTAAAAGCTGGTTTGACTGGCTCGGGCGGAGTTACGTCTTGCAGTTCGATCGTGCTTATCTGAATGCCCAGATCGAAATATTCCATAGCCTTTTGCAATTCTGCGCGAGATAGGTTGGCGACTTGCACTCGCTTCTCAGTGAGGACATCGCTGCCGAGGCTGTTGCCGACGATGCGACGCATGACGGACTCAGAGACA
>JAKVCM010000033.1 GCA_022448605.1 Puniceicoccaceae bacterium
AAGCGAAAGGGGCAAGAGAGATAGGACTCAAACTGAGTGGGGCTGATTTTGGTGACAGGTGGTATCTCGTCAGGTAATTGCCATCGCCACTCAGTATGACGGTATGGACGATTACGAGACGATGCACTCGGCTGGGTCAGCCGCTGAACCCGCAAGGGCAGTTCCTCTAGCTTAGTGCGAAAAAGGAGACGCGATGGCTTATTGGGGTCGCCGTCTTGATTAAATTTGCTGAAAGAGAGGTGGACGTCATCGGCCGGATTGATTGCAAGCAAAGCATCAAGCTGGTAGGCATCACGAGCCAAGCGTTGCTCGTTGTGACTTAAACCCAGCGCGGGGCAGATGGAGTCAGGGAGAAAGGGGTCCCCATCAAGCGATTGCGGTAGTTGCCCCTCTATTAGGCCGCAAAGCATGAGTTTCGCTTCGGGTAGCCAAGGGGCTTCAAGCCAACCGTTGAGAGTAATGACTTCGTCGATGGCAGGCATTTGTAATTGCTCACGGCTGATGGCTTGAGTGAAAATCTGCACGGGTAGCTTAGTGCCAGCACTTTCTCCAAGCCAGTTCATGAGAGCAGGTGATTTTTTTAGCTTGCGACCGATTTCTAAGACGCGTTTTGCGGATTGTGGGCGCGTGCTTTCGTCCGGAAAAGCGGCTTCAATCATTTCGAGTGCACTCATGCCGAGTCGCGCGCGAATGGAACCGAGCAAGCGGCGAGTTTTTCTTCGTATTTGCCTATCTTTCTCGGGAGTAGCTTCGGTTATGCTGGGTGAGGCCTTCCAAGCTGCATCGAGAGTGACCGCAATGGTCTTACCGAGTAAATGATCAATTGCGATAAGCGCATCACTTTGTAATAGAGCATGCTCTGTCTCGATCGCGCGGCAGAATGCGGGCAGCTCAAGTAAACGACGCAAGTAGCGTAAATCTTTCCCTTGGCGAAAGTCTTCCCAACCGAGCGCCATTTTGGCAGCCTCGCAGTTGATCAGGCGTTCGCCTTCGGGCAGGTAGGGTCTATGGCCTTGAGTCAATATTTCGCTGGTTATAGGTGAATTTAATTTTGGGTCGACCACAACGAGCTTTGTATTGTTTTGAATGCAGGACTGAACGGCATTACGGGCTTCATCCTGGGCGGATGCGCTTACGTGAATTTGTTCTTCGCTAAGGTCAATCTGTCGTGTATTCCAGAATTCGATAATAGGCCGACCCCAGTCATCAAAACTGCTTTCGGAAACATTGCGCGGGTTCCAGATTAGCACGTCAACACTTGCACCATGTTTTTCAATTTGTTCGGCATACAATTGGAAGGCGCGAGGCAGGTCAGGTACACCCGCTATAACGATACGGGAAGGGGGAGTCGTCGGCTCTTTGATTTGATCGAGTCGCAGATCGTTGGGGTCACGCAGACCCCAGCTGGCCAGACAATTGATGTAGTTTTCATAAAGCGCGGCAATGGCTGACCACCGACCTTGATCGAAAAAACCGCTTGCTTGTGCTGGCAATTCAAAAGTTAAAGGTGATAAGCCGGCCTCAGCCAGTCGATCACAGAGATCGTTAAAGTTACGCCCAGCTTTGAGCAGCTCTGTGGTGCTTTGTGGACTCTCTTTCCAGAAGAGTGTCCTTAATTTCGATGCTGGTAAATTCCGTAAGGCCTTTGCCCAAGCGAGGCATCGTTCGATGGGCGCAGCGATATCTTCGCGCTCTGGCAGAAGCGCCTTCATCGGTTGACAAGTAACAAGTGACTGAGACTTAGGACTATCGAGACAATTAACGACGTTCCGCGCAGCACCCGCAGTTGGCGTGATCAAAAGGGTCCCAGGCTCTTCTGCAATCGATAGAAATTGCGCCACTTGCTGGCACAATGGACTAGCTGCGGTGAGATGATAAAGTTTGGGCACTGCAGTTTGGTTATCTTGAGCAAACTCAGGCGCTTCATTTGCCTATACGACTATGCTTTCAGCGCTTGATCAAGGTCGGCTAGGAGGTCTTCGATATCTTCAATACCAACGGAGAGTCGAACAAAGTCAGGCGTCACACCAGCGGTTAACTGATCAGCTTCATCCAGCTGAGAGTGTGTAGTCGTGGCTGGATGAATTGCTAACGATTTGGCATCACCTATATTAGCTAGGTGACTGAAGAGCTGGAGCTTGTCGATAAACTTACTGCCTCCCGCGAGACCGCCCTTAACTCCGAAACCTACCAGTGCGCCGTATTTATCCGTGTCAAAGTATTGCTTTGCAGATGCGTGGTGTACGTTGCTTTTTAGGCCGGGGTAGTTGACCCAAATCACTGAATCGTGCGCTTCAAGAAAATCAGCGACCTTGTGTGCGTTTTCACAATGACGCTCCATTCGTAGGTGTAGTGTTTCGAGGCCTTGCAGCTGCTGGAATGAATTGAAGGGTGCTGCGCAATTACCTATATCTCGTAACCATTGTAGGCGCATTTTCATGATATAGGCAATATTGGCGCCACCTGCAGGCTCGAAGGCTTTGAAGGCATCCCAATGGACGAGGCCGTGATAACTGTGGTCAGGCTGGGTGAACTCGTTGAAGCGTCCGCTGCCCCAATCAAAGTTGCCCGCGTCGACGACGATGCCGCCAATACTAGTGCCATGCCCGCCAATAAATTTGGTCAAGCTATGTATGACTACGTTTGCACCGTGTTCGATTGGGCGGCAGACTGCGGGCGAGGCTACAGTATTGTCGATGATTAGCGGTAGCTTGGCTTCTTTGGCGACCCTGGAGACTTCGGCAAAGGGAAAAACATTGAGCTTTGGATTTCCAACCGTATCGCCGTAGATGGCTTTAGTTTTACCGTCAATTAGAGGCTCGAAGCTTGCTGGATCCTCCGCGTCAGCAAAGCGCACCTCGATACCAAGCTTGGGCAGGGTGTATTTAAAGAGAGTATACGTGCCGCCATAGAGTTGTGAAGCTGAGACAATATTGTCGCCAGCTGATGCCAAGTTGAGGATAGCGCTAGTGATTGCCGCTTGGCCACTGGAATGAGCGAGCGCACCAACACCGCCTTCGAGTGCAGCGACGCGTTTTTCTAGCACATCGGTGGTGGGATTCATGATGCGCGTGTATATATTACCCAACTCTTCAAGGCCAAAGAGGCGTGCGGCGTGCGCTGTATCGTTGAATATAAAACTAGTGGTTTGATAGATGGGCACGGCACGTGAGCCAGTTTCTTTATCAGGCGTATGTCCTGCGTGGAGTGAGAGTGTGCCTAAGCCGGGATTTTTGGGTGTAGTCATAATATTACAGTTGGGTGAGTTTATTGTATAATGCGTTCTCGTGCTTTTTTGGCTTCCCAATAAAGACCTTGTCGATCGTAAAATTCAGCGGCCTCAAGAATAAATTCATCATTGGGTTCTGAGCTGCGTAGGATGCGTTTATATTGACGTAGTGCGTTTGAATCTTGTCCCTCCCTGCGGTAAAAGTCGATTAACTTCTTGCGTAATTCTATGCGTTCAGGTTGATGATCTAAAATGATTTTAAGCATATTGATAGTTTCATTATTTGTCAAAAGATCACTCTCCTTACCACTTTTTTCAATGATTTCAATAAGGGCGTATTTGGGTAGCCAAGCGTTTGGCCATTGCTCCGATAGATTATACCACATCTGGGTGCGGTCTCTCAGACTGTAAGCGTATGATGCGGTTATGAATATTAGATTAGCAGCAAATATGCTAAAAACTAGGCGCGAAAATACTACACCTCTAAATCCCATGATGCGTGTGATGCCATCTATTGAGCATATGGCAATAGCGATAATGATAGGCAACGCGACATATTGTAAATGATCCTCGAGGGCGAGACTGCCGTCAATAAAGGTGCCCACCTGACAGATTCCGTAAAATATGAGTAATAAATAAGCAGTGAGGCCTAACAGGAGACCCCTTGCCCATGTCTTGCGTAAATTCATCGCAATCAATATATAGAACGGAATTAAGAGTAATATTGGAAGAAAGCTATATTGCACACCCGAGCTAAATTCCTTAGACTGATAAAAAGGATAAAAGAGTGCCTTCTCGAATGGAAATAGCGCTTGCTCTAGATAAAAGAAAAAATTCTGTGCGCTGATCCCAAGACGTTCGCCAAATCCAAGCTCTACAATTGTGCTACCGCCCTGAGTCCACACACCAACAAACAAAGCGAGGCAAAGTAAAGGAAGCAAGCGATTGTAGTCTTTGAAGCTGAATGATACATTTTTATAAAAAATACAAAGACCAAGCAGCAGGGGGATTACTAGTGTGGCAGGATGTGAGATGTAAGCAATGAAGCAAATCATTGTATGTATGAAGAAGTCCCTAGAATTTCGGTTTTGAATACCAAAATACAAAGCAGCGAGAATCAGGATGAGACCGATTATTTCTTCGCGGTAGCCTGACCAAAAAATCGTTTGCAATGCAGTCGGATGAAGCGCAAAGATAAGCGCGACTGGAAAGGCTGCGGACAGTCTAAGTAATTCTAAATTTTTCAGTAAAAGTATTGCCGCTGTGATATGAAGCAAAAGATTGATTGCGTGATGAACGTCAGATGGCTCAAACGGAATTTTCTGCTCAATAAAATAAGAACTTAGTGTGATAGGGTCTTCTGTGCGAATCATCTCTAGGGTCCAGGCGTCTGTCCATGCGTCCATCGACTGATAAGGACTTCGCTCGATTTGGTCGTATTCCGACCAAGCGAGACTTGATAGAAAAATGGGTGAGTAGCTGATAACCGTTAGTAAGACCAAGACAATATAAGCGGGCCATCCAGCGGGTTTAGACAAAGGAGCTTTAGATTGACTGTGGCGAACAAGTTCAGAATCACACGAATCTGTAGGCGGTATGATTAGGTTACCATGGCGGACTACGCCCTGGGGTTTTGCCTTTGTTTCAGCCATTATGGTTTAATTGAAGCGTTGTTATGCTTTAGACTTTCGAGCGCGAAGGCGAGTGAACTCATATCGATACGGTCACCGACTTGGATACCATTAGCGGCATACCATCCTCGATTTGTTTCGACCGCGATCAAGACTTCGCGACTGCGAGAGTTGACCGCAGTCTCATCATAGGGAAAGAGCTTATGGATTTCAAGAAGTTGGCCACTCGAGTCGAAGTAGCCAATATCGAGGGGTATACGTGTATTTCTCATCCAGAAGCCGCGCTTGTCGGGACGGTCAAAGAGAAACAACATGCCATGGTCATTATCTAAACTTTCACGACACATAAGCCCTTTTTGCTGCTCTGCGGGTTTGAGCGCGAGCTGTAGCTGAAGTTCGCTCCCACCAACGGAAATCGGAAAGTAGGTCTGGCTACCTACCGGCTTTACTGGTGCATCTACGGGCTGGCAAGCGACACAAGAAAGCCACATTATGGCTATAAATATGTTTAATAGTAGCTTCAATGCAGTAATTGTTAGGTTCAAGGCGTGACAGCTTGTATCCTTTTAATATTTTGATAAGACATTTTATAATAATGGAAAGTAAATCCTCCACAATACGCTTTCTTTATGCTGCTTCTGATACCTCAGCGGACGCACTCTATTTATCTGGTGTTTTTGTTCCCGATCCGTTTCTGGCGATCATTACTCATAAAAAGAGCTACGCCGTCGTCAGTCAGTTAGAGTATAGTCGCGTAGCCAAACAGTCAAAATTTGACGAGGTCATGCTACTGGAGACGATTCGTAAAAAAGCAGCCGAGAACCTCCAGATTTCCATCGGTGAGGTCGGCGCGGGGGAATTGATGGTCTATTTCGCGCAGCGCTTCGTAGCGGAAAAAATCGAAGTGCCTTCTGACTTCCCAGCAGTTTATTACGCAATACTTGTCGAAGCAGGTTACCGCATAGGCATCGTCGAGGGCGCATTTTTTCCAAAACGTTTGAAAAAAACTGATAATGAAGCGCGGATGATCAGGCAGGGGAATGCGGCCTCCGCTGCGGGTATCCGCGCTGCCGAGGCGGTGCTGCGTGCAGCAACAATCCATGGAGATCGTATCATCTACGAAGGTAGCGCGCTCACTTCCGAACGACTACGAAGCATTATCGATCAAGCATGCCTGAAAAAAGGCGCGATTGCTAGCCACACGATCGCTGCTGGTGGCCAGCAAGCTTGCGACCCACACGAAACTGGACGAGGCTTACTTCGTGCCAATGAGTTGATCGTCATCGATGTCTTTCCGCGCGTTCAAAAGACGGGCTATCATGGGGACATGACTCGTACTTTTCTAAAAGGTCGTGCCACGCCAGCCCAACGCGCTCTAGTCAAAGCCGTTTTAGCTTCTCAGCGTGCTGCAATGGAAACGGTCAGAGCTGGGATCAAAGGCGGTGCCGTGCATGCGGCCGCTGAGTCTGTCTTTGATAAACAGGGCTTTGTCTCGGAGCGTCGCAACAAGAACTTCGTTGGCTTCGTCCATTCAACTGGGCATGGTCTTGGTCTAGAAGTGCATGAAGCGCCAAGAGTTTCCAAAGGCGCGCCCAAGCTAAAAGCAGGTCATGTCATCACAATTGAGCCTGGTCTCTATTATCCCGAGATCGGCGCGTGCCGTATTGAGGATGTTGTTCGTGTGACAAAAGATGGCTATGAAAAGCTTTCGAACCTGCACTACCGTTGGGAGATACGCTAAAATGATTCTCTTTGTAGACAAGCTAGTTTATAAGACTGCTAAAATGTAAATTCGTATTTAGCCAGGCGCTGAGCAATCTCATCAACGATCTCTTTTTCCTTTGCTTTGCCCTGAGCATCGAAGGTCACTGAGAAGCGGACAAAGTTGCCGCAGTCATCCCAAGGAACGGTGCTGATCAGTTCGTTAGTGATGAGCCATTGGCTGAATGCTTCGCCTGAATCAAACTCAGTGCTTGTGCCATCAGAGGTGGCTGACTTAGGCGCAGTCACGTAGAGAAAGAAACTTCCATTAGGCTTTTTCGCTCTGAAGCCATTTTGCTCCAACGCAGATATAAGGAGATCCATACGACGAGAATACTTCTCTGCTATCTCATCTGTGATTTGCGGGTTGGCTAGTGCGACTGCACCCGCTTTTTGGATAGCGAGGAACTGGCCTGAGTCAGAGTTATCCTTCATGTCAGCATACGCTTGCACAATGAGCGAATTACCAACGACAAAGCCGATGCGCCAACCCGTCATGTTGTAACTTTTAGATAGCGAGTGCAATTCGACAGCGACATCTTTCGCACCAGGCACTTGGAAAATGGAGACAGGTTTTCCTTCAAAAATGAGAGAGGCATAAGCTGCGTCTTGGAGTATGATCAGACTGTTGGCTTTTGCAAAAGCCACCGCTTTAGCGAAAAAATCAAGTGTAGCCGAGGCGCCTGTAGGGTTATTCGGGTAGTTGAGCACTAGGATCTTAGCCTTAGCCACAATATCAGCGGGGACAGCATCGAGATCAGGAAGGAAATCACTGTCCTCTTCGAGCTTAATGTTGTGCACATGTCCACCAAGGTATTTAGCATGTGTGCCAAGCACAGGATAGCCAGGCACCGTCATCAGGACGTAGTCACCGGGGTTAATAAAGCATGCGGGAACCATCGAGAGCGCAGTCTTTGAGCCTATGGAATGAACGACCTCTGTGCGCGGATCAATGTCGCATACACCAAAGACCTCTCCCATGTATTTAGCCGCTGCTTCTTTAAACTCCTCGCCACCGTTGTCTGCGTAGCCCCGGTTTTCTGGCTTGGCTGATTCTTCTTGTAGCGACTGAATCACGATGGGGAAAGCCATTTCGTCTGGCTCTCCCACGCCCATGTCGATCAAGTCAACATTAGGCTTGGCTTCTTTAGCCGCCTTTTTCGCGCGCTTAATCTTCTCAAACTTATAAATGGCAGTTGATTTGCCATATTGATTACCGCCAATGCGTTCTGCAAAGAGTTCTTGGATGTAAGGGTCGCTCATGTTTGTCGTGTCGTCGATATGCTTGTTAATTACTGTTTATTATTGTGGATATCTGGATAAGCTAGGTAATCTATGCTAAATTTTAATATGCAGACTATCAAATCTATCAACGAAATGCAATCTCACGCCACTGGCTTTCGCTTGAGTGGTCACTTGATTGGACTCGTGCCTACAATGGGCTCTCTGCACGAAGGGCATCTGTCGTTAATTGATATTGCTAAAGAAAAGACTGATAAGGTCATCGTTTCGATCTTTGTCAACCCCACCCAGTTCGGTCCCAACGAAGATTTTGATAATTACCCACGTATGCTAGAGGAGGATGTCGAGAAATGCCGTGAACGAGGTGCCGACATTGTCTTCAATCCCATAGTAAAGGAAATGTATCCAAATGGCTACTCTACCTATGTTGCGGAGGAGCAAATTAGCTCCGGTCTTTGCGGAGTATCTCGTCCGCACTATTTACGCGGAGTGACCACAGTTTGCCTGAAACTTTTTAATATCACTCGTCCTGACATTGCAGTCTTTGGCCAGAAGGATGCACAGCAATGCGCGGTCATTCGCAAAATGGTGGTCGACCTGAACATATCCACTGAGCTCGTGTTCGGACCAACCATACGGGACGATGACGGCATGGCCACAAGTTCGCGTAATGTTTACCTCTCCGATAAGCAGAGAAAGGAAGCGCTCAGTATTTCCATGTCGCTTCAAATCGCGAAAGATATGGTCAATTCGGGCACCAAAAGCGTGGACCGTATAATAGCGGAGGTTATTCACCATCTATCGCTCTCACGCCGTATCCGCGTTATCTATGTACAAGTAGTGGATCGCAACACGATGGAACCCGCTCGAGAAATTTTGTTAGGCACACAGCGACTCTGCGTAGCTGCATGGGTAGACCAAACCCGCTTGATCGACAACATCGAACTCTAAACATATGTCGAAATTTTACGATGTTATCGTTGTCGGCAGCGGAATTGCTGGACTCAGCTTTGCACTAAAAGTATCTGAAGCAGGTTATCGCGTCGCCATCATCACAAAGAAAAACTCTGCTGAATCGAATACAAATTATGCACAAGGTGGCATCGCGGCCGTCACCTCACAGACCGACGACGTCGAGATGCACGTAGCCGATACTTTAGATGCTGGAGATGGTCTCTGTGATGAAGAAGCAGTGCGCGAAATTCTCAAAGACGGCTCCGCCAGCATTGATGAGTTGATTAAAAGGGGCGTCGACTTTTCTCAACTCGACGATGGGCGTGTATCTCTGGGCAAAGAGGGCGGACATTCAAAGCGCCGCATTTTACATGTAAGAGATATCACCGGTAAAGCCATAGAACAGGCGCTTGTGAACTCCATCGAAATCTCAGAGAAGATTGATACACTGGAACATTATTTTGCAATCGAGTTAATCACCTCACAGAAGATAGGAGGAAAAGGACTATCCTTACCGCAAACGAACCGTGTCTTAGGACTTTATGCGCTCGACACTAAGCGCTGTGTGGTGGAAACATTTCGAGCGGGTGCTGTACTGGTTGCTACAGGCGGTATTGGTCAAATTTACCAATACACCACTAATCCTTTCATCGCGACTGGCGACGGAATCGCGATGGCCTATCGCGCGGGAGTCGAAGTGCAGAATATGGAATTTATTCAATTCCATCCGACTGCCTTTTATTCAAAAGATTCCTCGGATCGATTTCTCATATCTGAAGCAGTTCGAGGGGAGGGTGCTATCTTGCGCAATCTTAATGGCGAGGCATTCATGTGTAAATACGACGAGCGTAAAGACCTCGCTCCACGTGACATAGTTGCCCGCGCTATCGACTCTGAGATGAAGCAAACAGGTGCTCGACACGTATGGCTTGATACCCGAGTGATTGGTCGCAAAGAACTCTTCAACCGCTTTCCTAATATCTACGCTCACTGCGAGTCACATGGTATTGACCTGGAAAAAGATATGATCCCTGTCGTGCCAGCAGCACACTATTTGTGTGGGGGCGTTAAAACAAATCTGAACAGTGAGACTACACTTTCTGGCCTCTATGCTTGCGGTGAGGTCGCTTGTACTGGTTTACATGGAGCTAACCGTTTGGCAAGCAATTCACTCTTAGAGGCAGTCGTCATGGCAAACCGTGGAGCGAGCGCGGTATGCAAATATCTTGAGGAGAATACAAGCGACCTTAACGAGTTACCTGCGTGGCAAGATGGGGACGTCCGCGACTCTGACGAAAGAGTCGTCCTACTGCATAATTGGGACGAGGTGAAACGCACAATGTGGGACTATGTCGGCATTGTACGGACAACGAAGCGCCTGGAGCGTGCCCGTAATCGCATCCAAACATTGGACCGAGAAATTAATGAGTATTACTGGAATTTTAAGGTAGATGAGAGCCTACTCGAATTACGAAACATGATCTCAGTCGCAGGACTTGTCATCGACTGCGCTCTACAACGCAAAGAAAGCCGAGGCCTGCATCATGTGCTCGATCACGTAGACAAACTTGACGAAGCGATGAATACAATAGCTCATAGGTTCTAGCCTATGTATCTCGAATATTATTCTAGTATTTGCCCATCTAAGGATACATCTAGGATGCTTTTTTTAAAATATTTAATAAGATGAAAACATCAGATCTCGCTAAGTGGACCTTAGTTGGACCTGGTGCAGTCGGTCTCTATTACAGTGCTCGTATCGCGTATTCTGGGCGATATCTATGTGTGCTTGCCCGCAGCGACGCGAAAGAACTTCAGGCGAATGGTATTCGCGTCGAGATGATCAATCCCGAAACCAGTGAGTTGAAAGATAGTTTTACCGCGCCGATTGAATGCATTAGGAGAAAAGCAGATGAAATAGCGGAGACTGACTGTGTTGTCATCGCTGCGAAATCAACCTTTAATCATGAATTAATCGAGTCGCTTAAATCAATCGTTGAACCAGGACATACCGTCCTCCTTTCCCTACAAAATGGATTGGGTAACGCAGAATTTTTCGCTCAACATTTTCCAGAAAATCCGATTTTAGCAGGCTTATGTTTTGTTTGCGTCAACCGCATAAAACCTGGGGTAGTCGAGAACTATCATCCAGGACGTGTGGAAATCGGGTCGCTTGGCGACCGCTGGCCAGGAGCGGCCAAAGCCGCAGTCAAAGTATTTAATGAGTCAGGCGTGGTGACTTCGCACGCAAATAAACTCAATTCAGCCCTTTGGAGAAAGCTCTGTTGGAACATTCCATTTAATGGTTTGTCTATAGTAGCAGGTGGTCTTGCTACAGACAAAATTCTTGCTCAACCTGAACTAGTAACTCGTGCTCAAGCTCTGATGGAAGAAGTTCGCACGGTGGCTACATTGGCAGGTCACTCCATTTCCGATAAATTTATAGCAGGTCAGTTCGCAGTCACCGAAAAAATGGGGGGCTATCGACCTTCTTCACTTATCGATTACTTAGCAGAAAGGCCCGTAGAAATCGAATCTATTTGGGGGGAACCACTCCGCCGTGGCCAAGCGCTAGGAGCAAATTTGCCTGAGTTAACAAAACTTTACTCAGAGTTAAGGGCTTTGTTATAAACTTAGAAGCTTTATAAATGTAGGTGCTGACTACTCAATGGGCCTGCGAATGACCCAGATATAGCTCCTTAAATGCCGAGATCTTTTCAGAGAGCATGTCCGTAGCCTCCTTTTTAACGCTTTGTTTTGTTTTCATCGCATCAACGATGATATGGTGAAGCAGCTTAATTTTTTCAGCGTAATGATCAGCATCGGCTTTGATGCGCTGGGCAAGGAAGTAGTTTGCCATCTCATCGATGATTTTCTGTGCGTGTGTCTCTTTATTAGTAGTCCAGCGAATCATTTGTTGGTGATCGTTTGCCGTCAGATCTCCCTTAGTAGATAAGTTACGGATGAGTCCCGCTGATTTTTCAATGGTTACCACGTGCTCCTCTAGTTCCCTAAACTTTAGTTCGTCGCTAAAAATGCCACAGGGTATTTGGCAATGCGCACTCAATGAGTAGACGGTGAACAGAGAAACGAAGGCGAAGAAGAGTAGATGGATATTTTTCATAGGTAGGACAAAGTCAGCAGTTTCAAATATTGCAAACACAGCTTTCATTCATTGATTGTAGAACGGAACTATAAAAAAAGGATCCATACGCTCTACATGTCCGACGTAAGAAGTTAATGTAGGGCGAGCCCTTCGCTTAATGCTATAGAAGAAGCTTTTTTGCCGATGACTCCAACTCGTCGAGCCTTCCACGTTGGGGAGCGGCGCCGCGAGCCATTCCAGACTTGCCACCACCTTTTCCTCCGGCGATGGGTGCAAGGTCTTGAATCAGCTTACCAGCATTCAGATTGGAGTCCTTACCCACGAGCGCGCCGAGGTGGAGTTTGTCGCCATCATCGATGATACAAAAAGCACCTTGAGCGTACTGACGCGATTTCAGACCACCGAGTAGCTCATGCAGGAGAGTGGCAGAGCCCTCCTGTGTGATCACAAGATTAGCGCTAAGATCGAGCTCGTCTAGTAGTCCACTGGCAACTTTATTAGCGCCAGTTGTTTGTGCTTTTCTTAATGCTTTGTCCGATTCAATTACTGCGGCTTTGAGCCCCTGAGTGTGGGCTAGCACATCTTTGAAAACGGCATTCTTTTGCTCAAAGTTACCTTCGTCGAGCATAGCAGCCGTGATCTGTGGTAACTGGGGAAACTTGATCGGGTCTGTTTTTAGTAAGGTGAGCTTTTGGTTTGTGGCATCTAAACGTGAGCGAAGCTCTTTTTCCTCTTCAATTGATTTTTCGATAACACTACAAATCCAGTCGTAGGCAGCTGCGCCACAAACTGCTTCAATTCGGCGAATGCCCGAAGCGATCGCACTTTCAGATTTTATTTTAAATAAACCGATCTCTTTGGTGTTACGCACATGGGTGCCACCGCAGAGCTCCATCGAGTAACCGTTCAGCTGATCGCGCTGCCCACCAATTTGAACGACGCGAACCTCGTCGCCGTATTTGTCACCGAAGAACTGTTGGATATCCTTGCGGTCTTTGATGCTTTCGTGGGGCACTTCTTGCCAGCTTATCGCTTCGCCTGCTTCTATGGAATTATTAACTTTTTTTTCAAGTGTATCTATCTGCTCAGAACTAAGGGCACCCGAATTAAAGTCGAAACGCAGGCGATTGCGACCAACCATGGAGCCTTGTTGCGCCGCCTCAGTTGAGACGACTTCATGCAGCGCCCAGTGTAGCAGGTGAGTCGCGCTGTGGTGAGCTTCTATAGGACGGCGACGATTAAGATCAATACTCAGAGTGACTACGTCACCAACTGTAATCTGCGCATCAGCAGGCAGACTGTGGGCACGTGCGGAGCCGAGTTGCTGAACTGCGGATACGGGATAATTGATTCCTTTTACTGTGAGCGTGCCTTGATCACCTAACTGACCACCCATTTCTACGTAAAAGGGAGTGCGATCAGTAATGACGAGCAATGTATCCTCTTGCTGGTGAATCTCTAGAACGGTCGCAGCGCTTTCGTCCTCTTCAAAACCCGTGAAAGTAGTAACGACTTCGCTCGCGATATCGGCTGCCCGAACGAGTTGATGGGTGCGTGCATTGCGACCTAGCTCTCGCTGCCGCTCCATCAAAGCCTCGAAAGTAACCATGTCGACCTTGAGCCCGCGCTCTGCACAGAGTAATTGTGTAAGGTCACTAGGAAAACCGAAGGTGTCGTAGAGCTTGAAGGCGAATTCGCCGCTAAGTCTATCTGTATGTCCCTCAACCTCTTGCTCAAACATAGCAAGCCCACGGTCGAGGGTCTCGTTAAAGCTAGATTCCTCGCGCTGTAAGTTTTCTTTGATAGCTTCAGCGCTATTTTTTAATTCTGGAAAAACACCCGACATCTCATCAACGAGTGTATCCACGAGTCTGGGTAGGAAAGTTTGCCCGCTAGAAAAGCCGAGGTTACGACCATACCGGACTGCGCGACGTAGGATACGACGAAGAACATAGTTGCGTCCCGTGTTACCGAGTAGAATACCATCAGCCAGCGAAAAGGCGAGCGTACGGATATGGTCAGCTATCACTCGAAAGGCGATGGCTTCTTTCATCTCGGTAGAAAGTTTAGACTTATCACTTTCGACTGAATCAGGATAAATATCGACGTAAGTTTTACCGCTTAGTTTTTCCAAGGTATGGAAGATAGGTTGAAAGACATCGGTCGCATAGTTGGTAGGCTTTTTAGAAAAATCTGTGAAACCCTTTGTGTTTTGGATGAGCGAGCAAGCACGCTCGAAGCCCATACCCGTATCGACATGCTTGGCGGGAAGATCGCGGAAGCTGCCATCAGCTTCGGCATTGTATTGAATAAAGACTAGATTCCATATTTCGATACATAGATCGGAATCCATGTTAACGAGCTTGCCTCCGCTGTCGCCATTGGGAGTTAGATCGACGTGTAGTTCTGAACAGGGTCCACAGGGCCCAGTTTCCCCCATCATCCAGAAGTTATCCTTCACATTGCCGTTAATGATGTGCTTTTTCGGATCGAGACCTTTTTTGATAAAGAGTGCTGCCCATAAGTCATAAGCCTCTTGATCGAAGCTGGAAGGGTCGTTTTCGGACGGCGAGTAGACAGTTGCGTAGAGTCGCTCGGCGGGCACGCCCCAAAGCTCGACGATGAGTTCCCATCCCCATTCGATCGCTTCCTTTTTAAAGTAGTCTCCGAAAGACCAGTTGCCCAGCATTTCAAAGAAAGTATGGTGGTAGGTGTCGTAACCCACGTCTTCTAGGTCGTTATGCTTTCCGCCCGCACGTATACACTTTTGCGTATCTGCCGCGCGTGGTGGGGAGTAGGGCGCCTTCTCCGTACCGAGGAAATAAGGAACGAATTGATTCATCCCTGCATTAGTAAACAGCAAGCCTGGGGACTGGGGCATCAGCGATGCAGAGGGCACGGCTGTATGTTTCTTGGACTTAAAGAAGTCGAGAAAGGACTGGCGAAGTTCGGCGGATGTCATGGGAATGAATAAATATCTAAATCTGACTCACGAACAAACACGAAACACAGACAGGTACATTTGATGAGTGATCATTCGTGTGCATAAGAACTGAGGCTTATAAATTTGCAAGAATAGCTGAGCCCATCTCCTTTGTACCAACGGAGTCCAGGCCGAAGGCTATATCGCCCGTGCGGATACCGCCTGTGACAGCTTTTTCAACCGCGGCTTCGATGGCAGCGGCGGCCTCGTTTTCACCAAAGCTGTAACGTAGCATCATGGCAGCGGAGAGAATCTGTGCACAAGGGTTGGCGATACCTTGACCAGCAATGTCGGGTGCGGTGCCACCGGATGGCTCGTAGAGTCCAAAGGGGAATCCAAGGCTATTTTCCTCAGCGCCTAAGCTGGCGGAGGCTAGCATACCCAACGAGCCACAAATCACGCCCATCTCGTCAGAGAGGATGTCGCCAAACATGTTTTCGGTGAACAATACGTCGAACTGGTTGGGGTCGCGCGCTAGTTGCATCGCAGCATTATCCACGTACATGTGGCTCAGCATAATCTCTGGGGCGTGCTTAGCGAAATATTCGGTGACAACCTTGCGCCAAAGGAC
>JAKVCM010000034.1 GCA_022448605.1 Puniceicoccaceae bacterium
AGAGCAAAATTTGCCAATGTAGTTTCCAGCGGATCGGATTCATGGGAAGAGTGGTCGGATATGAATGGTGACTAGTGAATTAATTGATGAAGCGCGTTATACTTTGCCAGTGCTCGATGGCCAGCTCTTCAGGCCGCACGGTAGGGCTTACGCCACTATTGAGTAGCTCGTTAAACCAAATAAATGCACCAGCTTGCGAGTCGTTTTTGCAGAGAGCGCCAAGTTGCTTACGACGTTGCGTAAATATGCGGCGGATACATTCGCGAGCGGCTAGGTTGAAGTGGATGACGTTGGTCCTGCGGTCAAGGCGCAGGAGGACAGAATCGACTTTAGGCGAGGGATGGAAGCATTGCGCTGAAACAAGGTGCTTACTATGCACCTTAAAGGCTGATTGCAGAAAGATGGAAATCGCACCAAAAGTCTTACTGCCATGGGTGGCGGTGTAGCGGTCGCCAGCTTCTTTTTGCAGCATGAGTACCATGCGCTCGGGAAGTTCGTCCGAGATGACGGCATCCATCCAAGGAGTGGAGACGGCGTAGGGGAGGTTAGCCACGATCTTATAGCCAGTCACGGCCGTGGCTTTGGGTAGTCCTGCGATGGGGTAGTCTAGGCAATCACCCTCGATTAATTGGAGCATTGCTTGCTTCGCGGGCGAACCCTCATTCATAGTCGGGAGCAGATTAAGCTCATCAGAGAAGTGAATGCGCAGATGTTCCGCAAGAGTCGCATCGCGCTCCACTGTCCAGAGTGATGCGCCGCTTTTAAGAATGGCTTTAGTCAGTGTTCCTAGGCCAGGTCCTATTTCGACTACGAAGCTATCTGCATCGAGTTCTGCCAGTTCAATCGACTTGCGCACGATGTTTCCATCTACGAGGAAGTTTTGTCCTAGTTTTTTCTTAGGCAAGTGCTCTAGTTGTTCAAGGAGCTCGCGCGTGGCTGTTGGGCTTAGGGGCATATCGATGCGCTCAAATATAGAACATTCAATACCGAACGTCAGATGCGAGAGGATTATTCGAACTTGGACGTTCTTTATGCATTGTGAAAGGCCTCGACCAATTTTTCGGGGTCCTCAGCACGCATGAGGGCTTCGCCGACGAGGATAGCGTTGGCACCGCAGGCTTTGGCTCGTTCGACGTCTTCGAGATCGAAGATACCGCTCTCGCTGACTTTAATAATATTGTCAGGAATCTGTGGTATTAGTAATTCGGATACTGATAAGTCGGTCTTGAAGCGTTTAAGGTCTCGGTTGTTGACACCAACGATTTTGGGGTCGAAGCGGAGGGCTTTTTCCAGTTCACACTCTTCGTGAATCTCGTAGAGAATGTCGAGTCCAGCAATCTCGGCGGCGTCGCGAAGGGCTTTGATCTCGTCGTCTTCAAGGGCACGGACGATGATTAGGATGCAGCGCGCGCCAGCCTCGGCGGCTTCGGCCACTTGAGTGGGGTGCACCATAAAGTCCTTACGTAGACAGGGTGTCTTGCGCTTGTGTACTTCGAGGAATTCGACAATATCCCAGAGGTCTTGCAGTGTGCCGCCAAAATAGTCGGTGTCAGTCAGAATGGACATGCAGTCGACTTCGGCATTGACGTATTTCCGGGCTTGATCGACCGCGTCTAGGGTGGCGGCAGCGATTTCGCCAGCAGAGGGAGACTTACGTTTGATCTCGGCAATGACGGAGAGGCGGTCTTTCCGTGCGAGCGCTTCAAGGAAACTGCTGCCCTGTGTTTGCATACGACCTAGACGTTCCAGTTCCTGATCCCGAACGGGGCGGATTTGCTTGCTCAGAGCGTGGCGTTTAGAGGCCATGATTTCGGATAGTTTGTCCACGTGTTAGGACACGGTATCCGTGGCTTGTGGAGAGTTCAAGTCGGAGTTTTAAGTCTGCGAGGCTGTAATTACTAGACTCTAGGACATAATACAAAAGAAGCCGCTCCAATAATGGAACGGCTTCTTAAAAAATCTTGTCTCGGTCGCGGGATTGAGCAAGCCACCTAGGCCTTAGCGTTTTTGTAGTTTTCTTCGGCTACGCTCCAGTCGACGACATTCCAGAATGCCTCGATATATTTAGGTCGCAAGTTCTGATACTTGAGGTAGTAGGCGTGTTCCCAGACATCGAGACCGATAACGGGTTTGCCTTCGACATCAGCCACTCCAGCCATGCAAGGGGAGTCTTGGTTTGGAGTCGAGGTCACTGCGAGTGAACCGTCTGCTTTGACGATAAGCCATGCCCAGCCGGAGCCAAAACGTGTGGCGCCTGCTTTAGCAAAGTTTTCTTTGAAAGCGTCGAAGCCGCCAAGCTCATTATCGATCGCAGCGGCCAAGGATTCAATTGGCGTGCCACCACCATTGGGGCTAAGGATCTTCCAAAAGAAACTATGATTGGCGTGGCCTCCTCCGTTGTTGCGGACTGCGCCACGCTTTTCAGTAGGAACCGCGGAAAGATCGCCTATGAGTTCGCAGATAGATTTGTTTTCAAGATCTGTGCCTGCGATGGCTTCGTTCAGCTTAGAGACGTAAGCATTGTGGTGCTTATCGTGGTGGATTTCCATGGTTCGCGCATCGAAATGTGGTTCGAGCGCGTCGTTCGCGTAAGATAGTGCGGGTAATTCGTGTGCCATAAATTGTTTGTTTGTGTGTGTGGTTAATGAGAAATATCTTAATGTGTATGATTGCTCGCTGCTGTCAAATGGTGGATTCAGGATAAGAGCTTTTCTTTTGTAGACGCTTTTTTTCAAAAAAGGCTTTGAGTATCTCGTGGTTCAGCTCTTCCAGTATACCGCCGACAGATTCAAACTTGTGGTTGCTTTCGGGGAGGGCACTAAGATCTGTAGCGCCGCCAACGCATCCCATCTTTGGGTCGGGTAGGCCGTAATAGACTTTTCCGATGCGGGCGATGACGAGGGCACCGGAGCACATAGGACAGGGCTCTTTAGTCACGTAGAGGGTGCATTCGTTTAGTCGCCAGTCACCTAGGGCGTTAGCAGCCTGCGAGATGGCTAAAATTTCGGCATGAGCCGTCGGGTCGCCCGCCGAGCGCGAATGGTTGTGTGCGGCTGCAATGACACGTCCTTTGTGTTCAATGATAGCACCAATCGGCACTTCGTCCTCATTCCACGCTTCAATTGCCTCGTTGTAGGCAAGCATCATGTAGTATTCAGCGTCCCGATTCAGCGCGGACGGGTATTTTTTTTCGAAAAGGGAGGACATTTGGAGGACATGTAAGTGGGAAAGTGGGAAAGTGGAAAGGGTAGAAATCAGAAGCCTAATTTTTTACCTTTCTGCTTTCTTGGATACGCATGGCTTGCGCAGCGAGACCATACTTGACTTTCAGGGCTAGAGCGATTGTCTCTCCGCTTTCTAATCACTAATGACAAAAGCACAAAGCGAAGAATACGTTGAGGTCGAAGGCAAGATCGTAGCCGTCCTGCCAGGCACTATGTTTCGCGTCGAATTGACTAACGGACACCAAGTGCTCGCGCACATCTCGGGTAAGCTCCGTAAGCACTTCATTAAGATCACTACGGGCGACACCGTAAAGATGGAGATGAGTCCCTATGATCTTGATAAGGCACGCATTGTTTATCGCCTGCGTAACGCCCAAGTGCAACGCAACGCACCTAAGCGCAGTTACGGCCCTCGTCGTCGTTAGATGATTCGCTGACAGCGGCTTCATTGAAGCGCGCCTCTCCATATTTCAAAACACTGGGTGTCAGTGTTTTTTATGAATGCTTGCCTCAACTTGAAAAAAAGTTGTGCTTATGATCTTATTTACTACAACCCAAATTTACATATGAGCAAAAAATTCGAATCTATCACTGATACCGTGGGCAACACCCCGCTCGTTAAAATCAACAACACGACTGCCGGTCTGAATGCCGATATCTTTGTTAAATGTGAATTCTTTAATCCCCTTTCTAGCGTCAAAGACCGTATCGGTAAGGCCATGATTGAGGCCGCTGAGCGTGATGGTAAGATTGGCGAAGACAGCATTATCATCGAACCCACCTCGGGTAACACTGGCATTGCGCTGGCCTTCGTCTGTGCGGCTAAGGGCTACAAATTGATTCTAACTATGCCTGAAAGCATGTCGGTTGAGCGTCGCGTGCTCCTACGCATGCTCGGTGCCGAGATTGTTCTCACCCCTGCACCCAAGGGAATGCCGGGTGCAATCGCTCGTGCCGGCGAACTGGTTGAGGAATATAGCGGCAAAGCCTTCATGCCGCAACAATTTGAGAACCCTGCCAATCCTGAAGTCCACCGCCAAACCACGGCCGAAGAAATTTGGGCAGCAACCGATGGCAATATCGATGCATTCGTATCTGGAGTAGGCACTGGTGGCACCATTACAGGCGTCTCTGAAGTGATTAAATCTCGCAAAGAACTTTACACTGTGGCCGTTGAACCAGAGGCGAGTCCCGTTATCTCGGGTGGCGCACCTGGCCCACACAAAATCCAAGGCATCGGCGCAGGCTTTATTCCAAAAAACTGCCACACGGATGTGATTGATGACATTATTAAAGTCTCCAACGAAGACGCCTTTTCAACTGCGCAATCACTCGCAGAAAAAGATGGCATCCTTGGAGGTATTTCTACCGGCGCGAACGTCTGGGCAGCCATGCAACTAGCCAAGCGACCCGAAATGACAGGTAAGACCATCGTTACGATCGCTTGCAGCTTTGGCGAACGCTATCTCTCAACACCGCTGGCCGAGAAAGCCCGCGAGGAAATGGCGACCGCTAAGGCTACTTAAGCAGTCTGCACGCTACAAATCTCGCTCCTGCAACATTTAATAAGCCTCGAGCCAATACAGGTTTGGGGCTTTTTGTATTTACTCAAATGCTCCATGCGACCTGCTCTGATGCTTAAAATCGAATCAAAAAACTAAGTCGACTATGTTTATTACTCACAAAACGTTTTCCCCATATGCTGCAGTGGTAGCGCTCTTTTTCAGCGCTTGTGGCGCTGGTATAAGCTCCACTACAGTTACCATACCTGATGAGTCCTCCGCTGCGATGCAGACAATTGCTGACGAAGTAATCGCAGGCAACTACAGCATCCTCTGGCACGCAATGCCTACTTGTTATCAAACCGATATTAACGCCATCGCCCGACTTGCCGGATCGAAAGTTGATCCCGAAATCTACGATAAGGGCTTCGGTCTCTTCGGTCGTTTCGCTGAGGTTGCCGACAAGCAAAAATTATTTATTCTTAATACAAGCTTACTTGGCGAACAACCCGCTGAGCAGATTGCTGAAATAGAGGCTGCTTGGCCATCCATTATCGGCTTTGTCCAGACTATCGTGACCAGTTCGATCTCTAGTTCTGCAGGCTTACGGGCTTTTGATGGGCAAGTATTTTCTGAACAGACTCTCCCAGCATTATTTAAATATTCGAATGATCTAGCTGCGATCTCTAACAAAGAAAACCCTTTTGGCAGTTTACAATTTGGCAGCTTGAAAACTGTTGAAAGCACGGATACGACCGCCGTCCTCGAAATAACTTTTGCTAGTGGCGATGTGGTGGAAGAAGATTTTACTAAAGTAGAAAACCGTTGGGTTCCAGCTGAAATAGCGATTAACTGGAGCACGGAAATGGCCGCTGCCAAAAAGCAGTTGCAAGCGATCTCTTCCAAAGAAATAGCTAAAAACAAACCTCAACTTATGGGCATTATTACCATGCTAGACGGCATTCTGACACAGCTCAACACCGCCAAGACTCAAGAGCAATTCGACCAAGCTCTACAAGGTGCTATGATACCAATCGGATTGTTGGTTGTGCAAAGTATGGGTGAGGGAATTGGTACGCTCACGAAGCCTATAGCACCGTAAGCTTCATTTGTGAAGAAGGTCGCCGCTGGGTTCTGGTGCGCTTCTACCTTTGATCGGCTTGTGCCACTCAAGTATACGTCTATACCAGTGCCATTTTGCATAAAGAGTCACTGCGGCAAAAGCGCCGAATGTGTCGGCTAACCAGTCAGCGAATTCGACACTGCGGGTTGGTGTCAGCGATTGGCGAAACTCATCACAGGCGCCATACACAGAGGTGATCAAGGCGGTGGTTAGAATACTTCGTAGACTCAAATCTTTGAATTTCGGCGTACGTAGGATTGAAGTGGCGACCAGTCCGAATACAAGGATGTGTACGATCTTGTCTGTATGAAATTGAAAGCCAAGATCGGGCGCAGCCAAGTCCTGCGATCCTGAGCTTACAAAGATCACAATGACCAGCAAGACTGGCCATAAATAAGCACGATATTTATGTATTTGAGGGCGGGTCATTACAGACATTTCGTTTAATTTGAAGTAATCGAGACAAGTAGCTTAGTACAAAATTCCCTTTCCAAGAGTGTAAAAATATCCTTCTTTATTAAATCTGATGTCAAAAAAGAACGCTCAGCGAAAGGAACGTGCATTGGTGCTCATGTTGATGGGCATGTTGTGCGTATTGGTGATATTTTTTGGCGGTCTCGTGTTGAAGACGCATCGAGAGTATCAGAACTTCAAAGCTCGCGAAAATAGAATTGAGGCCAAACTCATACAAGCTAGAAAAGAGTTTGTTCAAAAGGAAGCCTACATGGCGCGACTTATCGACGATCCTGAATTTCTTGAGCGCGTTGTTCGTGAGCGTCTTGGCTACGCACGTCCTGACGAATTATTGTTCCGTTTTTCAGACGAACCGTAGCTCACTAAGATTGGGGTATTCGCGCAATTAATCTTATATTTTACACAAAGTTGTGGCCGATTATTTGAGTGATTTATGGGCTGTAGTAGCAGTCACTTAGCGATTGATTACATCTGCTTTATTCGTCTCCTGCGTTCCGTGTTTGCATTTTAGTATGCAGTCTTCTATTCCAATTTGAATGGCAAATTTTCCAGATAATCTAATAGATTCCTTTAAACAGGCAGGTCAAGGCCAAGTCTTTCAATTTTTCGACGAACTGGATGAGACGATGCAAGCAGAACTCGTCGCTCAAGCCGAGACCATTGATCTTGTTGAGGTCAAAGAATTGGTCGAGGAGCATGTTAAAGGCTCGCAACATCACTCCTTGAATTTGGATGGACTTGAACCTGCACCCTACCAAGCGCTTGCGACCAAGGGTGGTGACTCTGCCCAATGGGACGCTGCTTGGGAAGCGGGTTCAGCTGCCTTGCGGGCTGGTCGTGTGGCAGCCTTTACCGTGGCAGGTGGTCAAGGTACGCGGCTCGGTTACGATGGCCCCAAGGGCACTTACCCTGTGACTCCTGTCACTGAAAAGACACTCTTTCAAGTGTTCGCTGAAAAAATTGCCCGCTCTGGCGAACGTTTTGACGTGACGATCCCATGGTATATTCTGACCAGTGAGATCAACAACGACGCTACAGTGGCTGCATTTGAAGCGGCTGATTTTTTTGGACTTTCTCGTGAGTCCGTCCATTTCATCGTGCAAGGTCTCGTCCCTGCCGTAGATTATGAGGGCAAGATTCTTCTTGCTGAAAAAGGTAAAATTGCCATGACGCCCGATGGGCACGGCGGATCTCTTCGCGCACTTGTCCGCAGTGGTGCTGTCGATACTATGAAAGCGCAAGGGATCGACATCGTCTGCTACTTTCAGGTCGATAACCCGATCGTGCATTGTATCGACCCTGCCTTTATCGGCTTCCACGTGCTCGGCCAGTCAGAGCTTTCAAGTAAAATGGTGCCCAAGGCATACGCCCTCGAAAAGGTTGGTCACTTTTGCATACAAAATGGTAAGGCACTCGTTGTTGAATACAGCGACATGCCAAAGGAGATGCAGGAAGAAACCAAGGTCGACGGAGGCATTCGTTTTAACGGCGGCAGCGTCGCAATCCACATTTTCGACCGCAACTTCATCGCCCGTGTAGGTGGCACTGGCGATGGCTCGAAGCTACCTTTTCATCGGGCGAATAAAAAGATCCCGCATGTCAACGCTGCCGGCAAAATAATCCAACCGGACTCGCCTAATGGAGTGAAGTTCGAGATGTTTGTATTCGACTCGCTACCTCTAGCCAAGAACCCAGTCATTATCGAAGCAGCACGTGCTGACGATTTCAGTCCTGTGAAAAATGCCGAGGGCGTCGATTCACCCCAAAGCTCCAAGGAAGACCAGTTGCGAATGTTTGCCCGCTGGCTCAAGGCTGCAGGTGAGAGTATCGAGATAGATGGTTCTGGACTACCGGCGATCAAGTTTGAAATTAGCCCACGCTTCGCTGCTGATGAGGCTGACTTCGTCTCCCAGTGGGCGATACTCGACCCGAAAACCGAAATCAAAGATGGTGCAGTGATCCAATGAGGATTCCTATTGGCTTCGCCATCTTCTTAAATTCCATCATAATTTTTTAATACCTTTTATGAGTCTTATCGAAAAAATTGAATCCGCCGAGGCCACTGGCGCCCTTCTTCAGAGCACGGCCACTAATCTTAAGAAATGGGCGATTGCCGACTTCCTGCCAGAGTGGGTGGGGGCAAGTATTAAGGAGCTAATTGATAAAGAGGAGTGGGAAGAACTCAACGACCGTTTTTACCAGACCATGGTTTTCGGCACTGGCGGCATTCGTGGCCGAACCATCGGAAAGGTGACGGCATCTGCTGAAACTGGCACACTCTCAGCACAAGGCACGCCCGAGCACGCGGCAGTCGGTACTAACGTGTTAAACGACTTTAACCTCATTCGCGCCACTGTCGGTATGTTTCGCTATGTGAAACAATACCTCGATGAAAGCGGTCGCCACGACCTACCTCGATTCGTCATTGCGCACGATGTCCGTCACTTTTCGCGCCACTTTTGTGAGTTGGCAGCATCCACTTGGTCTAAGCTGGGGGGGCAAGCGCTTATCTTCGATGGGCCACGCTCCACCCCGCAACTCAGTTTCGCGGTGCGTCATTATAAGGCGACCTGTGGCGCAGTGATTACCGCAAGCCACAATCCGTCGCACGATAACGGTTTCAAAGCCTACTTTGAAGATGGCGCGCAGGTGGTCTCCCCTCACGCCGAAGGTATTGTTAATCTCGTTAACGAAGTGGAGCTCGAAGAGCTCGTTCAGTTTCTAGATATTAATCTCGATCAAGTTATCGCACTTGGTTCTAGCGCCGACGAACGCTACCTCGACTTACTCGAAGAGATGGTTGTCGATACCGAGGTCATGCAAAAAGTCACACCCAAGGTCGTTTTCTCGCCGATCCATGGGTGTGGTGCTATTAGTTCGATGCCCGTGCTCCGCAAGCTTGGCGTTGAAGTGGTTGAAGTATCGGAGCAAATGGAGCCAGACGGGCGTTTTCCTACAGTCAAATCTCCCAATCCTGAAAATGCCGAAGCGCTTGCCATGGCGATCGCTAAGGCCTATGAAACGGATACCGACGTCGTCATCGCGACCGATCCCGATGCTGACCGCATGGGCGTCGCTGTTCGCGACCGCGCTGGTAAAATGGTGTTGCTTACAGGAAACCAGATTGGTACGCTGCTGGCAGAGTATCGTATTTCTACGCTTAAAGATGCCGAAATTCTTCCCGAAGATGGAAGTGAAAACGCCGTTCTAATTAAGACTTTCGTCACCAGCCCGATGCAAGAAGCCGTTGCGACTTGGCATGGTCTTAAAACGATCAACACGCTAACAGGCTTTAAATGGCTCGGTGAAAAGTTAGCCGGATATGAAGCTGAAATGAGGGCCAATCTCTTTGAAAAAGAAGGGCTCGCCGTCGATTACGACGCCTGTGATATCTGGACGAAAGCCGACCTTATGCTTGATTATTCGACCTTCTTCGTCTTCGGTTGCGAGGAAAGCTACGGCTATCTGGCAAGCGATAAGCTTCGCGATAAGGACGCCAATGCAGCTGTAGTGATGTTTTGCGAATTAGCGGCGTATTTGAAAGCGCTGGAGATGACTTTTCCCGAGTATCTTGATTCGCTCTATCTCCAGCACGGTTATTACGAAGAAAAGACGATCAACATTTACTTTGAAGGTGCCGCTGGATCGCAGAAGATTAAGAATATTCTTGAATCCTACCGTAGTGACCCGCCCAAAGCTTTCGGCGACATCACGGTTTCCGGCTTCACTGATTTCGGTAAGGACGAGATTATTGACGCAGATGGCAAGCGCATCGCACCGCAAGATTTCTATTTCTTAGAACTGAGCAATGGCTACAGCTTCGCTGTTCGTGGTTCTGGAACCGAGCCTAAGATAAAGTTTTATGTATTTGGTCGCTCAGATGTGACCGATCCCAAAGAGCTTGCTGAGGTCAAATTAGCTGCCAGTAAAGTGATGGAAAAAACCCTCGCCGCTATTGATGACGAGGCCCGCTCCCGTGCAGGGGCTTAGAAACATTCTCTCAACTTAACATAAGGCTTCTCGGCAAAGGGGAGCTGTTTCTTAGTGAGGTGTCTGTTCGTCGAACTTCCGTGTGAGCGCCTTCTCTCTACTAAAGGGCATAACATGAATATTTACTATGGCGCAGAAAAAATGACTTTTTTCTAAATCGGGTGTTGACGAAGGCAGAACAACCCGCTTTTTTCCGTCGCTCGCTATTCAACACTGGCGATAAACACACATTTTTTAACTCCTCTAACGCAGGTTATGGAAACGGAGCCACTGCTCCACCTGCCTATTAGTATTATGAACGTAGCCCTACTTGGTAAAAAGATAGGAATGACACAGGTATTTGACGACAACAATCGTCTATTACCCGTTACTGTTATTGAAGCAGGACCCTGCTCGGTAACGCAGATTAAGTCCTCCGAAACAGACGGATACAATGCCGTGCAGATCGGATTCCGTCCACAAAAAGAGCATCGCCTCTCTAGAGCAGCTATAGGCCATGTTAAAAAAGCTGGGGCTGAACCAGTGGCTGAACTTCAAGAATTCCGCACAAATGGCGATGTCGAGTTAAACCTCGGAGATGTGCTCACTGTTGAGAAATTTGAAGCTGGTCAGAAGATCGATGTGATCGGCACCTCTAAAGGGCGCGGTTTTCAGGGTGTTGTAAAACGCTACGGCTTCGCGGGTGGTCCCGCTTCTCATGGTTCCATGTTTCACCGCCGTGGTGGCTCCTACGGTATGTGCCAATGGCCAGGTCACGTTATCAAGGGCAAAAAGATGCCAGGTCATATGGGTGATGTGCGCCGCACAGTCCAGAATCTTGAAATTGTTAAAGTCATAGCTGAGAAGAACTTGATTCTGGTAAAGGGAAGTATCCCTGGTTCACGTGGCTCCCTTGTTACCGTCCGCACTGCGGTTAAAACCAAAAGAAGCTAAGTATAAGCTAAGCGACCTAAGGACATCCCTGACATAAAGGACACACTACAATGAAACTTAAAGTTTATACAGCCGATGGATCCTCAAGCTCTGATAGAGAGTTTGCGCTTCCTGCATTTGAGGGAGACAAGGGCGTTGCAGCACTTCGTCAAGTCGTTCTCGCGCACCAAGCCAATGCTCGCCAAGGAAATGCTTCGACTAAGACCCGTGCAGAAGTCGCAGGTTCTGGTAAAAAGCTCTTCCGCCAAAAAGGTA
>JAKVCM010000036.1 GCA_022448605.1 Puniceicoccaceae bacterium
ATTGTACGCCTCCTGGTTGGATAGACAGGACATCAATATAAGGTAGAGCTTCTTCAATAACACAATCCGGATGGTCATGGGCCAAATAGCGCTCTCCAAAAATCAAAACATCTGGTGCTAAGCGTCGCGTCTCTTCACCAAGCACCTTGTAAAGCTCACGTGCGATTAACCGTAGAAAGGCTTCATCCAAGTGACCGCCATCGGCTAAGAATTGCTCGTAGCGCATCTTTCCTGGAGACCCCGCTGGCAGCTCGCGGATCGTCGAAACCCAATCCGTGCCGCGTTTCTTGCGTGCGCGCTCCAGGTCCCATTGCGGCGTATCAGTCCAGTAGTAGCCAATCAGTGTAGAATTACCCGCTTGCTTTCCGATTTCGTATTGGATGACTTCGCGCATTTTTTGCTGAACCACAGGATCGAAGACATCGCAATATTCAAACTGCTCGTCCGACATATAGTTGGCATTCTTTGTTAGATACATTGGCGCGAAGCTAGGCAGCATCCGGCACAAAGGTTCAGGCGTGCCGTAGCCTCCGGTATTGTAACCCCAGTATGTGAGCTTCTGTAGAATGTCCTCGCAGGCCTGCCTTTGGTCTCCAGATAAAGCACCCTCTCCTTGAAAAACGTTTTGGATATGATTCACACCAAGACTTAGGAAGGGCTCTCCATGAGGATCAATGAGGCAATCCCGCCCGTTCACTTTGCCTAGCTGAAAACGCCCATCTCCGTATGCTTGGATGAGTCCTGTGCCAAGCAAGAGCGCGGCCAATTTGCTTAGAATCCCTTTCATATTAAGCGCTCACCTATTTCCGATCATTTTGTTCCTTCACTAATTGGCCATTGACGAAATGCTTGTAAGGCATCGTATCGTAACTGTTAATCTCCGCGGCAACATCAGGATCGGACAAACCTGGCCAAGGGTTATTATCGAGTAATTGCTCCAACTTTTTGCGAATTGGTAACGCTCCGGGCGAACCAGTGATATCTTTGTAGTCACTACGTAAGTGCGCATCACCACAGTCATAGAGTCGGCCTTCTGCATCACCATATACGGGGTCCACTGCTTCGAGTAGCCAGCGCTTAGTCCGCACCATTCGTGCGGTCGCAATGTAACTGGTGATCCACTCCCGATGCATGTCCGTCGCGCCCGTCAAAAAAGGCACCAGACTCTGCCCATCCAAGGCGTAGCCATCGGGGACACTAGCTCCTGAAAATTCCATCAGCGTTGGATAAATATCGGAGAAATCCATCAGCTCATCAGTCGCCCCGCGCTGCTGAATTATGCCCGGGCAATTAACTATGAAGGGCACACGAGGACCGTCCTCGCTCGCGTGCATTTTTTTACCATTTTCGCCATTGTCACAGGTGAAGATGACAATGGTGTTGTTACGCAGTCCAGCTGTCTCCAAGCCATCCATCAGGCGCCCAAGCAAGATATCTATGTACTCCACCAAGCCCTGAAGGCTTCCGCCCTTATTACTTCCCGGGGTCCCATCAACTGGAGTCGTGGGTATCCCCCCACCTGCTATATCGTGCACCAGGTTCATCGGATAGTAGGCGAGGAATGGCTGGTCCTCGTGACGCTTGATGAAATCAATCAAGTAGCCGGCGTAAAGATCCGGTCCAAAGTCTTCGGCGCTTGTCTCCATCAACTCGCCATTACGAATCACACAAGGGTGCCAGTAACGAGCGGGCACGGGCTTCGCATTAGGGAAATTGTATTTCCCTTCGAACTTCCCAGTGAAGGTCGAACCTTCGGGCACGTCTTGCAGAGTCAGCGCGCGGACGCATTGCTCGTCAAAGCCAACATCCTTGGAATAGATGGAGCCACCCAATGCCATAGGATTACCCACAATCGCCGTCCGGTAACCATGCTCACGTAAGACCCGTGGGAATGTCAGGTGCTTACTCACCCAATTCCAGCGTGTCTGCTTCGTACAATTGAGGCGTAAATCATTGTGCCAGACGCCGGTGCGACTAGCGTAACGGCCTGTCACCAAGAGCGCACGTGTTGGCGAGCACATCGGAGTGGCCCATGCGGTATTGAACTTCACGCCACCTGCGGCAAGCGCATCCAGATTTGGTGTATGGTTTACCTCATTGCCGTAACAAGCAAACTGTTCTGGGCTTAAGTCATCCACCATAATGATGAGAAAATTTAGACGCTCTTTTGGCTCTGTGGCCTCTGCAAGCAATACACCCATCGAGGCTACCAAAATACATACAATACTCAGTAAATGTTTCATTCTGTTATAGTGTTTTAGAGGTTAAGTTATTTGTTTAAAATTTATCGCAATCACCCATGATCCGGAGCCACTCGGAGTACGACATTTTGCACTTCCAGCGGACCTCTTCGAAGATCAAATTCGCCCGTCAAGGTTTCACCCTCGTGCTGCATCGTGACTGTATATGAGCCGTAAAATCCTCGGAATTGCGTCCTTCCATCCTGTGCAATACTTGCTTCGATTTGAGTTTTCCACTCATGGTTGATCAACTGATCCAGCGCGTGGTAGGCAGGCTTTGCTTTTCCTTCCGTATCAAGCAGTCCGGCGGGCATACCTCGCCACGGCTCTAGATCGGTAATCGTCCACCAGATAATAGATTCAACCGCGGGGTGGCTAAAGGCCAGTGTATAGAAATCACGCGCAAGTTCGGCTTGGTAGCGCTCTAACTCCGGTGTACTTGGAATCGTCGGGCGGTCCTGCCCTCTGGCGTCATACGCATCAACTTTATCCTTCCAGGCGTTGAAGCTATCCCAGTCGCTAAAACGCTCACAACTTAAAATACTGATTTCTGAAAGATGCAGGGGCTTCCCAAAACGGCCATAAGTTTCCAATGCTTTCCAGAGACGATCTTCATCAATGGAGTCCATCTCTGTGTGCATATGAGTCTGGATTCCTATAACTTCAAAATCAGCTCCCGCCGAGAGGCAATGCTCGATCGATTCTTCATATTCCACGTCAAGGTCGGTGTAATGGTTGAGAATATAGCGCCCATCCGGATGGATGGAGCGAGCCATGCGAAGCATTTTTTCAGTCACTTCTGAAGGACCGCCTACTGATTCGAACCAGCGCCTTACGCCCTCTTTCTTGCTGCGCCATTTGATACCAGGGGCTTCATTATAGACATCCCACTCGTCGATCTCAGGAAAATTTCTCAATAAGCGATCTACGTGGCGCGCGATGTCAGCCTCTATGGCAGAGGTATCGCGCTCCGGGTCAGTCATAAAATCAGGCAATACTTCGTGCCACATCAGAGGATGCCCACGAAGAGTCATACCCTGCGCTTTTGCCCAATTGAGTTTTTCCCTAGAATCAGTATTGTAACTCCATCCGCCAGGCTCTATCTCATGGACGGCCCAATAAAAATCTATCGTCGCATAATTAAACAAGTTGGCAAACTTTGCTTTAAAATCATCATACCAATCTTGCTTTGGGGCCTGCCAATCCGATGCTAAGGATCCGCCAAAATTAAATGCGTGTCGAGTTTGGCTCAATAAGCAGACCGACTCCTCCGGGATAGTTTGCCCATCTGGCAGCACTAAACGCAAGTGGCAGTCACCTTGGCGGATTGCTTCAATTCGGTCCTGAGCGCCATCAAGCTTCCACGGAATATGCTCTGCAGAAGCGAAGTATGAACAGAATATAGTGACTAGGGGTAGTAATAGACTTTTAGACATTAAAATTTGGAGTATAGGGTACGACCGACAAATGGGCAATCTGGATTTGTGAATCAGCTAGATGGGTTTTGGATTTACGCAGAACGATTTCATATGAGGTTCAAATTTAACTAGTCTACCTGCCGCCGCACCTCGCTTCGGATTGCAATGAGCTCCTTCATTAAGTCGAACTGATTTTCGGCATAGTCCATTGTTCCGAACAGATCATGTAAGCGCCGATACAGTCTGAACAAGCGACCATAGATTTCTTGATTCGATGCGATTGGCTCATAAACAATCTCCGACACGGACG
>JAKVCM010000037.1 GCA_022448605.1 Puniceicoccaceae bacterium
GCTAAGCTATGCCTTTCAAGACCTACATGATCTGCCTGGGGATCATACACCCCCAAAAGGTCGCACGAAGCCCTGGGGGACGGCACACGCTGTGCGTGCCGCGCGCAATAGCATTACTGAGCCATTTGCAGTGATCAACGCTGACGACTTCTACGGGCGTGAAGCTTACGCTCAGATGGCCGAGCAACTTCAGGCAATTGGCGCTCATTCTCCCGATCAGAGCTTGGAGACTGGTAGGAAACTCAATGCCTGCATGGTCGGATATACCTTGCGCAACACCCTCTCCCCTCACGGCACGGTCAATCGGGGCATTTGTGAGCTCAAAGGCGACAAGTTGCAAAGCATGCAAGAATACACTGCCATCGGCAAGGATGCGGACGACCAGCTAAGCGGCGAAAACCAAATGAACGGACGCGTGCCGCTCTCCGCCGAGGCAGTCGTCTCGATGAACTTCTGGGGCTTTACACCAGCGATTTTTGAACCACTCGAAGTGCATTTCGAGGCCTTCCTGCAAGCACGCGGTCAGGAGCCAAAATCTGAATATTACTTACCCAGCCTTATTGATAGCTTGATTAAAGCGGGCGAGGTCGAATGCCCTGTCTTAAGAATAGAGAGCCCTTGGTTTGGCGTGACCTACCCCGAAGATAAAGCACAAGTCGTCGAAAGTATTCAGAGGCTGACCGACGCGGGGGTCTACCCGCTCTAGAGGCGCTTCGCGCGGTTCGACTCATTCAGTAGAGTAGTCAGCTCTCTTTGCTGACGTGCCCCCTGTAGAAGGAAGCAAAGTAACAACGAACTGCCGACGACTATAATCTTATCGTCAGCGACTTGCCATGAGCGTCAAGCTGCTCGAGTCTAGCAAAAGTCTCCACGACGGATGAGGCTTTTGCGAGACTCTTGGCATCGTAGCGCACTGTGCTGGAGCGGCGCATAAAATCGGTCGCTTGAAGACCACTGAAGAAGCGTCCCGCACGGCCAGTGGGTAAGGTGTGACTGGGACCTGCTGTGAAATCACCAAGCACGGTCGGTGTCATATAGCCCTGCAGTATCGCTCCAGCCGTTGTGATCTGCTGACTAAGGGGCTCGATAGAGCTAGTCGCGACTTGAAGCTCTAAGTGCTCGGGGGCTATGTAGTTGGCTACTTTAGCAGCTTGGGCGAGTGTCTTACAACTCACGGCCAAGCAGCGGCCATTGAGAATTTTAGCGCATTTATCAGCGTGGCGGAGGGTAAGTAATTGCTTAGCGATTGCCTTCTCAATTTTATGTATGAGCGACTGACTGGTCGTCGCGAAATAAATGATCTCTTTGCCACTGCCGTGCTCAGCTTGTGCAAGTAGGTCGGCGGCGACATGGCGGGGATTAGCTCCAGAATCAGCTATGATCATCAATTCGCTCGGTCCAGGTAGCAGGTCAATACCAACAGTGCCCAGAACCTGCCGTTTGGCTTCCATCACGAAGGCATTACCGGGTCCGTAGATTTTATCGACCGCTGAAATCGTTTTGGTGCCGTAGGCCATCGCACCAATAGCTTGAATACCGCCCACTTTGTAAACCTCATTGATGCCAATGATGGAAAGCGCTGCCAACATACCAAGCGCGACATTACCATCTGCATCGGGCGGCGTGCAAACGGCGATTTCTGGACATTTGACCAGCTTCGCGAGAACTGCCGTCATGATGACGGTAGAGACGAGTGGCACATTCCCACCGGGGATGTAGAGACCGACTCGCTGGATGGGGTAAAATCGCTCTCCAACGATGCCACCTTGGGTATTTTTCGCCTTCCAGTCTTTGGGTAGCGTCTTTTTATGAAAGTCTTTGACCAGCGCGATGGATTCGCGGATGGCCTTGCGGTCGGCAGCACTGAGGCTCTTGACCGAAGCTTTAAGGTCTTCGGGCGTAACCCGCATCGTCTTGGCGGTGAGCTTCGCTTGATCAAATTTATCAGTGTATTCAAGGACTGCACGGTCACCGCGCTTTCCCACATCGGAAAGCACGCTTGTCACTTCACCTGTCAGATCGCCAGAAACGACTGCTTGCTCGCAAAATCTACGTAAGGCGTTTTGAAATATTGAAGACTCGGAAAATTCGATCTTTTGCATGATTCTAATCACGCAAACAGTTCTGCGGTCTATCTGCAAGTGCGCTTAGTGAAAAATAGTCTAATGGATATCGCCTTTGGGGATGCAGAATATTCCCGTAGCGAGTGGCTTATTCTCTCTGACTGTCACGGAGAAATAGGTTCGTTTCTACTCCCACTCGATGGTGCTGGGAGGCTTGGAACTGATATCCAGCGCGACGCGGTTGCAACCAGTGACTTCGTTGATGATACGACTGGAGATAGTGCGGAGCACCTCGTAGGGCACACGGGCCCAGTCGGCGGTCATAGCGTCGACACTCTCCACGATGCGTAGCGCGACGACATTTTCGTAGGTACGCTCATCGCCCATCACTCCAACAGTCTTAACCGGAAGGAAGACACAGAAGGATTGCCAAACCTTATAATAAAGATCCGCGGCCATCATCTCCTCTTGGAGAATAGCATCGGCCTTGCGGAGCACGTCGAGGTCCTTTTTTACGATGGGACCCATCACACGGACACCCAGACCGGGGCCTGGAAATGGCTGGCGCCAAACGACTTCCTTAGGTAGACCAAGCTCTGAGCCGAGTTCTCGGACTTCGTCTTTAAAGAGCTCACGCAAAGGCTCGAGGAGGCCAAGTTTCATTTTCTTGGGCAAACCGCCAACGTTGTGGTGGCTCTTAATCAGTGCTGCTGGGTTTCCTTCAATCGCGACCGATTCAATCACATCGGGATAGAGTGTGCCCTGAGCAAGGAAGGCGTAGTCGCCCTTTTTTTTAAGTTTTTTGACCTCTTGATCGAAAACTTCGACAAAGCTGTTACCTATAATTTTGCGCTTTTTCTCTGGATCGGCAACTCCCTTGAGGCGATCAAGGAAGAGTTTCGATTTTTTAGCAACTCGCACGTCGAGGTCGAAGTGATCGCCATAAAGCTTCTCTACCTGTTCACGCTCATGAAGACGGAGCAGTCCGTTATCAACGAAAACACAGGTTAGCTGCTTACCGATGGCTCGGTGAATCAAGGCGGCGGCGACTGAGGAGTCTACACCACCACTCAAACCAAGGACCACACGTTTTTCGCCTACAGTGTCACGAATCTGACGGATGGACCCTTCGATGTAGTTGGCCATGGACCACTCCCCTTTACATTTGCAAATGTTAAGCAAGAAATTGGAGAGCACTTCCATACCCATCTCGGAGTGCGCCACTTCGGGGTGAAACTGCATACCGTAGAAATTACGCTTTGAATCTTGGATAGTTGCGAAGGGAGAGTTTTCTGTTGATGCGATGGCTTCGAAGCCCTTCGGCAGTTTTTCGAGGCGATCGCCGTGAGAGTTCCAGACGCGGAGAATTTTGGGTAGACCTGCGAAGAGCTTACCTTTTTTGGAGATGCTAAGTGTGCCATGCCCAAACTCGCGTTGTAAGCTTTTGCCAACTTTACCACCAAGCATGTGTGCCATCAATTGCTCTCCGTAGCAGATTCCGAGCACAGGGACTCCAAGCTCAAAAACTTTTTTGTCGGGCCGCGGCGAAGCCTTATGTAAAACTGATGACGGCCCTCCGGAAAGAATGATGCCTTTAACCCCTTCTTTCTTTAGGACGCTCGCCTTCGTGTTGTAAGGATATATCCGAGACAGGACATGTGCCTCACGGATGCGACGGGCGATGACTTGTGTGTATTGCGAGCCGAAGTCTAGAACTGCGATGATGTCTGGCATTGTGTTAGATTTAGAAATTTTGAATTAGAAAAATGGCTCAAAAGCGTAAGCGACCATTAGTAAAGCCACATTGGGGGCAATCGCATTCTTCGCTCAGATGCGGCCCCGTATAGATCTGGCTGCACTTGATGCAGTGATAGATAACTTTACCGCGGTGCACATCATGAATATGACCATCGCGCCAGTCATAATAGAACCAGAGACCGAAGAGCAGAGTGAATCCTGCCCCCAAATAGAGCAGAAAAAAAATATCCACGTTTAACCCAACCACGCCCTTTAACTAGAAGCCCTTGATGTCGAAGAGACCAGTGACACTAGCATTATTATAAATGCGATTAATCCCCTCGCCTAGTAATTCTGCGACACTGAGGACGGTGATCGGTAAACCTGGACGCGCTTGCACTGGCGTTGTGTTGGTAGTGATGAGCTGATCGATCATACTATCAGCTAATCGCTTGTAGCCCATTTCATTGAGCACGCCGTGGCTGACGGCTGCCATCACGCTCTTAGCACCGCTTTCCTTGAGTAATTTAGCAGCAGCGCATAGCGTCGCTGCGGTCTCTGTCATATCATCGATCAGCAAAATATCACGGCCCTCGGTCTCACCGACTAGCGAAGTCGCTTCAACTGTTTCGGCACTGGTGCGGCGCTTTGCAATAAAACCAATAGGCACATTGAGCATACCCGCGTAAGCAGAGGCCATTTTCATACCTCCCACATCAGGTGAGAAGAGCGTGAGGTTTTTAGTATCAATATCCTTTAAATACTGAAACAAGACTGGCGAAGCGTAGAGATGGTCGACGGGGATGTCGAAGAAGCCTTGAATTTGTTGAGCATGAAGATCAACTGTAAGAACGCGAGCTGTGCCCGCGGATACCAGCAGATTGGCCACCAATTTCGAAGTAATTGGTACGCGAGGTTGATCTTTGCGATCTTGTCGAGCGTAGCCATAGAAAGGAATGACGGCGGTAATACGTTTGGCTGAAGCGCGGCGAGCAGCATCGATC
>JAKVCM010000038.1 GCA_022448605.1 Puniceicoccaceae bacterium
TCGTTTACACAAAGCCGTCATGGTTGGCGGGCGCCACCTTGCCCTTCCAATAGAAGAGTATCATGACTTAAATGACTTCACGAAGGCAAACGACCACTTTATTCGTATTGCAACAGATGTCGGTGAAAAAGCCATTAACGACGTCCTGAAAAAGAAAGGCTTAACAGCGACTGACATTGATGCCATATTCTTTGTTAGCGTTACTGGAATTGCCACACCATCAATCGATGCAAAACTCTGCAATCGCATTGGTTTTCGGAGCGATATAAAGCGAATTCCCATTTTTGGGCTCGGTTGCGTCGCAGGTGCTGCTGGATTGAGTCGCGTTCATGATTACTTAAAAGCCTATCCGGATCAGATTGCCATAATGCTCTCGGTAGAACTCTGTTCCTTAACGCTTCAACGAAAAGATTTCTCTGTCGCCAACTTGATTTCAACGGGCTTATTTGGGGATGGGGGAGCGTGCGTATTGGCCATTGGAGAAAACCGTGCAAAAAAACCATCCAAACCCGGTCCGCTCACAGTTGCATCCCGCTCTCGATTTTATCCCGATACCGAAGATGTCATGGGCTGGAAGATTGGCTCGGATGGATTTCAAGTCATTTTGCAAGCAAGTGTTCCAGACTTGGTCAAATCTCATCTCCAAGCAGATGTTGATACTTTTTTGGCCACACGCAACCTAACCAGAAAAGACATCAAGATATGGATTTGTCACACTGGGGGCCCTAAAGTCATAAACGCCTTTCAAGAAGCCTTGAAGTTAACGGACGAGGACATTGCATTAACCCGCTCCTCGCTACTTTCAGTTGGTAACTTGTCTAGCGCATCGGTCTTATTTGTCTTAGCGGATACTTTGAAGGAGAACAATGCAAAACCTGGAGATTTTGGTCTAGTGATAGCGATGGGTCCAGGTTTTTGTTGTGAAATGGTTTTGTTAAAATGGTAGCCGTATTTTTTATCATCATGGGACTAACCGCACTCGAGCGCTTGTATGAATTGAGCGTTGCCAATAGCAATAGAAAATGGAGTATATTACAAGGCGGATTTGAAACCGGGCAAAGCCATTACCCTTTCATGGTAATTTTACATACAGGTTTTTTATTTGCATGCGTCGTAGAGCCGCTATTGATGAAAAGAGAATTCATTCCATGGCTGGGCTATCCTATGATTTGCTTGGCGATAGCCTGTCAAGGACTCCGGTGGTGGTGCATTACAACACTTGGCAAACAATGGAATACCCGCGTCATTATCGTCCCGGGTTTGAATCGAATCAATAAGGGGCCCTATCAATTCGTTCCTCATCCAAACTATATCGCTGTTGCCATAGAAGGCCTCGCATTACCATTGATCATGACGGCATATTGGACAGCCTTAGGCTTCACTTTGCTGAATGCAGTCTTAATGGTGCTTCGAATTCGGACTGAAAACGATGCTTTAAATCGACTAAAATCAATGACCTGAGATCAGGCATGAGCCAAACACTCAAGCATATTGCCAACAAGTCACAAATATTATCAAAAATGAACAGAATATAATCGCATTTTGAGGTATCAGTAATTCGCTTAATTTGTTATTATACGCCTCTAGACTGGGTTAATTAAGTGCCCAGTCGAATTCTTTCGACTCTACAAATCAACCACCTAACTCGGCGTCCAGCGCTGCAATATCATATGCCACATTTCGACTGCGACAAAATCCAATTTGAGGGCACAAGCTCTAAGAACTCACTTGCTTTCAAGCACTACAACCCCGACGAGGTAGTCGGTGAAAAATCAATGAGGGATCACCTTCGTTTCGCCGCGCCCTACTGGCACGTCATGCGCAACGAACTCGGTGACCCCTTTGGTACTGGAACTGCCGTCATGCCCTGGGATGATGGTTCAAACTCCGTCGAAAACGCCATCACTCGCGTCGACGTATTCTTTGAATTTCTCGAGAAAATTGGTATCGATTTTTACTGTTGGCACGACCGCGACATCGCCCCCGAACTGGGAGATCTAGCCGCCTCGAACGCAGCGCTTGACGCCGTCGTAGCTAAACTCAAGGCCAAACAAAAGGAAACCGGCGTCCAGTTGCTTTGGGGCACAGCTTGTCTCTTTTCCCATCCACGCTATTCGCAAGGAGGCGCCACGTCGCCTGATGCCAACGTATTTGCCTATGCAGCTGCGCAGGTCAAAAAAGCTCTTGAATGCACGAAAGAACTCAACGGCCTTGGCTATACATTTTGGGGTGGTCGCGAAGGCTACAGCACACTACTCAATACCAACATGAAGCGAGAACTAGACCACCTCGCTGCCTTTCTGCACATGGCTATCGCTCATGCAGATAAAATCGGCTTCGACGGCCCGTTCTATATCGAGCCAAAGCCACGTGAGCCATCCACTCACCAGTATGACAGCGACTCAGCGGCTTGTCTAAACTTCCTCCGCGAATACGGTCTCATGGATCGCTTTAAATTGAATATCGAGACGAACCACGCCACGCTGGCTGGACACACGATGCAACACGAACTCACCGTTTGCAACAACGCCAACATGCTCGGCAGTGTCGACGCCAACCGTGGCGACGAGCTCATCGGCTGGGACACCGATCAGTTCCCGACCGACATCTACCTAACCACACAGGTCATGCTCTGCGTGCTCGAAATGGGTGGCTTCACGACTGGCGGCCTCAACTTCGACGCCAAGCGCCGCCGCGAATCTCACGAACCGATCGACCTAATGCATGCCCACATCGGCGGCATGGATGCCTTTGCACGAGGCCTCAAAGTCGCCCACGCGATCCGCGAAGATGGGCGACTTAAAGACTTTGTCGATGCACGCTATAGCACATTCGACAAAGATATCGGCTCCAAGGTCGAAGCCGGCGAGGTGGGTTTCGAAGAACTCGAAAAATATGCCCTCAGTAACGGCGAGCCAGTCCTAGGCAGTGGACGTCAAGAAATGTTAGAAAACTTAATAAACGAGTTTCTATAAAATCTCGCCGACTAAAGCGAGAAGTGAAGAGTAATCAAAAACTCTCCACTTCTCGCTCCTTTGCCTATCTCCCCGATCCAATTCTGACTCCACGCTTGCAATCATGCCCTACGCGCTAGGCATCGACTCCTCAACTCAAAGCTGCTCCTGTATCGTGATCGATACGGACACTCAATCCGTCGTCACAGAAGCGGCCGTTAATTTCGGCGAATATTTGCCGCAATACAAAGCACCTTCTGGTTTCATCCCAGGAGGCCTGGAAGGCAAAGTCCACAGCGACCCACTCATGTGGTTGGACGCGCTAGAAGAGCTACTTGTAGACTTAAAGGCAAAGTGCGACCTTTCTAAAGTCATCGCCATCTCAGGAGCTGGTCAACAACACGGCTCAGTTTACCTAAATGATCGTTGGCCAAATTGTATCAATAATTTAGATACAACAGAAAGTCTCTCCACGCAAATCGCGCCCTGTCTCACACGTGCTACATCTCCTATCTGGATGGACAGCTCGACCAGCGCGGAGTGCAGCGAAATTGGCGAGGCCATCGGCGGTGACTCAATCGTTTGCAGTAAGTCTGGTTCCATCGCCATCGAGCGCTTCACAGGTCCACAAATCAGACGGTTCTACAAAACCTCACCCGTAGCCTACAGCCAAACAGCCCGTATCCACCTAGTGAGCTCCTTCCTCTGCTCTATACTCTGTGGCGCAGATGCAGCTATCGACACTGGCGACGGCGCAGGCATGAATCTCCTTAATATCCAAGATTGGGACTGGGATACCGACCTAGTCGAAGCAACCGCTCCCGAGCTAATCAAGCGACTGCCTAAAGTCGCTCAAGGTAGCACCACAGCTGGAAACATCTCCGATTACTTTGTTCAAAAATACGGTTTTGCCTCAAACACACCAATCACCATCTTCACGGGCGACAACCCCAGCAGCCTCGTCGGCATGGGCGCTAGTAAGTCAGGTAAACTCGTCATCTCTCTCGGTACTTCCGACACTTTCTTCGCCGCCATGCCTGGTGTCGTGGCTGATCCACAAGGTTTTGGCCACGTATTTGGAAATCCCGCTGGAGGCTCCATGTCACTGCAATGTTTTGTCAATGGTTCCCTCGCTCGCGAAGAGGTTAAAGACAAATTTGGTTACGACTGGGGTCGATTCACCGCAGCCTTAATTAACACCCCCGCTGGTAACGATGGCAAGATTATGGTTCCCTTCTTCCGCCCCGAAATCAGTCCACGCGTGGATCTCAAAGCACCCATCCTCGATGGTAGTGATGCTTTCGAAAACTGGCAAGATGCCGACGCTGCCATCCGCGCCTGCGTGGAAGGACAATTTATAAACATGAAACTGCGTACTGATTGGATGCAGTTGGAACCCGACGTCATTTACCTAACAGGCGGCGCATCAAAAAATGATGCTATCGCCCAAGTCGCTGCTGATGTCTTTCAAGCGAAAGTCCAACGCCTCGCTGTCAGTGGCTCGGTCGCCCTTGGTGCTTCGCTGCGCGCTGCGAGTCATAGTCTAGGCCTCGACCTAGATGAAATGCAAGGGCAGTTCTGCAAGCCCGAAGCCGGCAGCACGATCGAGCCTAAAGCCCCCAGCAACGCATACAACAGTGCATTAAAGGTATTTGAAGGTTTGTTGCGAAAAAGATAGCGACATTCGTCCCGAGCGCCATATGCGCCATTCGTTCTGAGCTACATTTGCAAATAGCTTGTCCTTGATAGTCATTAATTACTCGAACGGGTTTACTATTTCCAAGTCACCGAGCAGACCGCTTGGTTGTAAATCCTCTGAATAGAGCTGCTTCGCTCCTGATGCAAGCGCAGCACTAACAATCAAACTATCGTAAAAGCAATATTGCGCTTGCGACTGAATACTCAGAGCTTGCTCATAAATGGCTGAAGTCGGCATAACCCGACAATTCGGCAATAAAACTAGATTTAGATAATCGCACAGATCTTTGGGCTGCATAGGCTTCCTAAATCGATGCAAAGCAAGGTTACTAAATTCCTGCACGACCTGCCAGCTAATGCACCAGTACATCTCACGCTGGATCATCTCCTGCGCGGCTAGTCTTTTTTCAGGCGCTGACCAATCAAATGCGTAAACCAACACATTGGTATCTAAAAATACCTTAGCTGGCATTCATCTCCTCTCGACTAAAATTGCCACCTGAATCAACTCCATCTAAACGATCGAGGAGCGCTCCAATTTTAGAACTGCGCTCTTTTTGCTCAGCAATCTCTGCCAGCCACTGTCTAAAGAGTTGATTTAGGGTGGTTTGACGGGCTCGAGCTTGCTCGCGAGCCCGTGCAATTAGATCCTCATCGGCACTTAAAGTAATATTTTTCACTTACACTATATTAGTGCACACTATAATAGTGTAAAGAATATTTTTTAAGCAAACTACCCCTGTATCTGTTAGGCAAACAGGAGTGCGATTAAAAAATCCGGAAACATCCTTCCTCGGCCTCAATTATTGTCTCTCAGACCCATACATTTGATAAAAATAACAAGGCGGGTTGTTTTCCGCAGGCACACAGTTATGTATATAAACATGAATCATTACACATACCAAAAAAATTTAAAAATAATTTGGGATGGGGCAGTAACCAAATATAAGCAGGGGTGTCGCGAAGTAGAAAGCTACTTCGACAAAGCTTCCTTAGCAAAGCTAGCTTCCATCGGTCTCAATGCGATGGATGTTTATGACTATGCAGAAGACTTCGTAACTAGAGGCGAGCCAGACTTTGAGACCTTCTTGATGGTTAGCGAAGCGCGCCGCGACTACTTTTTGACCGTGCAAGAAGGTAAGCCCTCGGGAAATACGCTCGATTCAAGCACACTCCCTCCGAAGACCGATGAGGTGGAAGGCATCGTCTGGTTACCACGCATCATCCCTAAAGCGATAGCTAAATTACGCGGAGAACTACCGCCCGAGACCATGTACGGATGCGGGGGCGACCGAAACTTTTTAAAAGAAAACAATATTCACCCTGCAGAATTTCTAAGAGCGGCATGGGCCTACGAAGATGAAACGAACAAACTCATTGATTGGGTAGTGGCTCGAAAATCCTCGTAGTTGACAAGTTCTAAAAATCCACCACACAAAACAATATTATGAAAATTATCGCATACTTAAAACCGACTTGCGGCTGGAGCATGGGCGTCCGCGCAATCATGAAAAAATACGGCCTCAAATACGAAGACCGAGACATTATAAACGACTCAGCTCAATATGCGGAGATGGTCGAAAAATCTGGACAACCTCTCTCTCCCTGCGTCGAAATAAACGGCTGCATGCTCGCAGACGTGAGTGGTGAAGAAGTCGAAAACTACATGCTGAGTAACGGCTTAGTCTCTCAAAATAACGCAGAAGCGGAGGCACCCACCAACGCACCCTGCACCGATGAAGAACACGAGGCGATGCGCTCAAAAACAGTCCGTTTTTTCTAAGTTTTGCAATTAGCCGGGTTGGGGCCTCGTATTAGGGCGATCAATTCCGAGCCTCATAAATGAAGGCGGAACTGAAACTTTCCAGTCATTTCAACATCAATTTGTTGCTAAAAATGTTCTACCCTAGACAAGATCGGGTAATTTCCTAGACAGCCAACTCCGAGTGACTAAAATCTAAATGTTTTGATCCTGGACACAACGCCGCTCTATTTTATATGGATCCGGTTTGCAAATGGCGACGAATACAGCACTTAAATTATTAACAGACAGATATGGAATTCTCTCACAATCCACCCAAATTACAGGGTCTCTATGATCCCAGGAACGAACACGAAAACTGCGGAATCGGCCTGATAGTCGACATGAAAGGCCGCAAGTCCCATAGTATCGTTCAGGGCGCGCTAGAGATCTGCGTGAACCTTGACCACCGCGGTGGCTGTGGTTGCGATCCAATCACTGGGGATGGCGCTGGCATCTTCATCCAACTCCCTCACAACTTTTTCAAAAAGGTCTGCAATAAAGAAGCGGGATTCGAAGTTCCGGCTGAGGGCGATTATGGTGTTGGTTTTGTGTTTCTCTCCAAAAACGATGAAGAGCGCAGGCACGAGGAGGCAATCATTGAAGAGATTGTTGCGGAGGAAGGCCTCAGCATGCTCGGCTGGCGCGATGTGCCTGTCCGCAGTGAAATTCTAGGCAAGGCATCAGCTGCTTGCGAGCCTTGCATGCGCCAATTCTTCGTTGCTCGCGGCGACGCTTGCGAAGCGGGTATCTCCTTTGAACGCAAACTTTACATAGTCCGCCGCCTATCGACTCACCGCATCCGCTACTCGGGTGAAGATGAGGAGGCACTATTCTACATCAGTTCGCTATCTAGTCGCACGATGACTTACAAGGGTATGCTCACAACTGAGCAGCTTGAGAACTACTTCCCTGACCTCTCCGATGAGGCAATGGATTCAGCGCTTGCTCTGACTCACTCCCGTTTCTCGACCAATACCTTCCCAAGTTGGCCACGCGCTCAACCTTTCCGTTACCTTTGCCACAATGGTGAGATCAACACCGTGCGTGGCAATGAGAACTGGCTCTACGCCCGCCAGATGCAGCTTGCCAGTGAAGTATTCGGCGAAGACCTGAAGAAGCTCCTGCCGATCATCCGCGAAGACGGCTCCGACTCGCAGAAATTTGACAACTGCCTCGAGTTCCTCGTTCTTTCTGGGCGCAGCCTTGCACATGCCATGATGATGATGATTCCTGAACCCTGGGAACGCCACAAGAGTATGCCACAGTGGAAGCGCGACTTTTACGAATTCCATGCCTGCATGATGGAGCCATGGGATGGCCCTGCATCGATGGCTATGTCCGACGGCGTGCAAGTTGGTGCGACGCTTGACCGTAACGGTCTACGACCTTCTCGCTACTACGTGACCACCGACGACAAGGTCATCCTAGCGTCCGAAGTCGGTGTTCTTGAAGGAATCGAGCCAGCCAATGTGGTTAAAAAAGGCCGCCTCGAACCAGGTCGCATGTTCCTCATCGATATGGAAAAAGGTCACATTGTCGGCGACGAAGAACTGAAGGAGCAAATTGCTTCGGAACAACCTTACGGCGAATGGCTCAAAGAAAACCTCGTCAACTCCGAGGAACTGCCCGCCGCCAAGGAATTGCCCGTCGACAATTTCGAAACCCTCGAAACCCGCCAGAAGGCCTTTGGTTATACTTTTGAGGACATGCGTTTCATTGTTGGTCCAAGTGCCGAAGCAGGTAAGCAGCCGCTAGGTTCTATGGGGAACGACGCACCGCTCGCCGTCCTCTCCGATCAACCGCAACTCCTCTATAATTACTTTAAGCAGCTCTTCGCACAGGTCACAAACCCACCGATTGACCCGATCCGTGAAGAGCTTGTTACCGCGAGCATCAGCTTTATTGGTTCCGAAGGCGACCTCACTCGCCCGAGCGCCAACAGCTGCCGCATGATCAAATTTGAGTCCCCACTTATCGACCATAAGCAGCTTGCGCAGCTTCGCCATATCGACTTGCCGGGCTTCAAAGCTACACGACTACCAATCTTGTTTGAATCGGCTGCCGGTGGCCTCGAATCAGGACACAATGCGATTGTCGATCCACGCATCTCTGGAAAAGGCCTCGAAGCCGCCCTTGAACAACTCTTCGAAAATGCCGATGCCGCCATCCGTGACGGAGTTAACGTTCTAATTCTATCTGATCGCAAGGTCGGCGCCAAGAAAGCACCGATCCCTGCACTTCTTGCAGTGGCTGGCCTTCACCACCACCTAGTTAGCCAAGGCACGCGCACCCGCGTATCCATCGTGCTCGAGTCTGGTGAGCCGCGTGAAGTTCAACATTTCGCTCTGCTTCTTGGCTACGGTGCCAACGCAATCAACCCTTATCTCGCACTCGAAACCGTTCGCCATCTCGTCAGCCGTGGCGACGTCAAGGTCGACGCCGATCAAGCTTGTTACAACTTTCTCAAGGCCAACCTCAACGGCGTAATTAAAACCATGTCAAAGATGGGCATCTCGACTGTCGCCTCCTACCGTGGCGCGCAGATCTTTGAAGCCATCGGCATCAACGAATCGGTCGTCGATAAATATTTTACCAAAACCGCATCACGTGTGGAAGGCATAGGCCTCGGCACGATCGCCAAGGAGACTATGGCGCGCCACGATAAAGCTTTCGCTCCTCGTGATGATAAGCGAGGCGACGACCTAGATCCCGGTGGAATCTACCAATGGCGTGCTGGAGGCGAACGCCATCTATTCAACCCGATCACGATTCACAAGCTTCAGAAGGCGACACGCTTGGGTGATTTTGCGGTATTTAAAGAATACTCACAAGTGATCAACGACCAGTCCAAGGAGATGTTTACGCTTCGTGGCCTAATGGATTTCAAGATTGACCAGTCAAAGGCTATTCCAATTGGGGAAGTAGAGCCCGCCGAGGCGATCATGAAGCGCTTCAAAACTGGCGCCATGTCCTACGGCTCAATCTCAAAAGAAGCGCACGAATCACTGGCTGTTGCCATGAATCGTGTCGGCGGAAAATCAAATACGGGTGAGGGCGGCGAAGATCCGGCCCGTTTCACACCCGACACCAACGGTGACAGCCGTCGCTCGGCTATCAAGCAAGTCGCCTCTGGCCGTTTCGGTGTGACCAGTAACTATTTGGTCAATGCCGACGAAATCCAAATTAAGATCGTGCAAGGTGCTAAACCTGGCGAAGGTGGTGAATTACCAGGACATAAAGTACTTCCTCAAATCGCTAAGACTCGTGGTACGACACCCGGCGTAGGTCTGATCTCTCCCCCACCGCACCACGACATATACTCAATTGAAGATCTAGCGGAGCTTATCCACGATTTAAAGAATTCAAACATTGAGGCACGCGTGAATGTTAAGCTAGTTTCCGAAGTTGGCGTCGGTACAATTGCTGCAGGTGTTGCCAAAGCCAAGGCCGACGGTATCCTCGTCTCTGGTTACGATGGCGGCACAGGCGCATCACCACGCTCCTCCATCCAGCACGCAGGTGCTCCATGGGAGCTAGGCCTCGCTGAAACAAACCAGACGCTCTTACTCAACGATCTTCGCTCCCGCGTCCGCTTGGAGACTGATGGCCAGCTCAAAACTGGACGCGACGTAGCAATTGCTTGTCTGCTCGGTGCCGAAGAGTTTGGTTTTGCAACGGCACCGCTTGTCACACTCGGTTGTTTGATGATGCGCGTCTGCCATAAAAACACCTGCCCCGTGGGTGTAGCTACTCAAAACCCTGAGCTACGCAAGCGCTTTGCAGGTGGCGCTGACGCAGTTGTTCACTTCATGAACTACGTCGCCGAAGAGCTCCGCGAGATCATGGCGCAGTTTGGCTTCCGTTCGATCCCAGAAATGGTCGGCCGTGTCGACAAACTAGAAATGCGCGCCGCCAT
>JAKVCM010000039.1 GCA_022448605.1 Puniceicoccaceae bacterium
CGTTGATACTGACTGTAGGCCGCCGACTTCCAAGGTTGCTGAGAATCCTCTAATAAAGGTAACAATGTGGTGCCTTCTAAAATCTGATAACGGGTAATATCATTTGCTATACTGGTCGTCTCATCAGGAATCGGCAAGCTACAGAGATCTAGCAGTGTAGGGAAAACATCCACCAATTCAGCTGGCGCATTGGTCATTGTACCGGCTGTTCCCAAAACGCTCATACCCGGTGATCGAATGATCAAAGGTACGCGCGTGGAAATTTCGAAATTACAATGTTTCGCCCAGAATGCACCATGATCGCCTAAGTGGAAGCCATGATCACCGAATAATATTACGATCGTGTTATCGGCAATGGAGTCAGCATTTGACCCATCACCGTCAGGGTCATCGAGTGCATCTAATACTTTTCCCAACTGCGCATCAATGAAAGAAACACAAGCCATGTACCCGTGAATCAAGTGCCTAGCAGAATCAACATTAGGCATTTTGTCATTAAAGAAGATATTGAGGTCAGGCTCTTCTGTCGTCGGCAAATAAGTCTCACCATCCCCGTAAGAAGATGGCTCGCCTCCATAGGGTGCGGTAAAAGAATTTGCTCCAACAGGCATGCTTCTAACGCCTAAATAATTACTCATATCGATGGCGCTGGGATCATATAGATCCCAGTAAGCTTTCGGCGCATTGAAGGGCAGGTGTGGTTTCTGAAAGCCTAAGCTAATAAAGAAACGCTTACCATCGAGTGCATACTCAGCGATTTTCTCAATCGCTAACTCGGCAGCACGCCCGTCTTTGTAATCACTATCTTCGATCGGTGTAAGGCCGTCTCGTTTGTATTCTCCCACGTCTGTAGCAGAGCGATTGCTAGAGTTTGCCCCAACGGTTTTGTTCCATGTATTCCAAACGTTCGGATTGCTCCCTGTTTCATAAAAATTAAACCGCCCATCACTGGGATTGTGCCAGCCATCGCTCCATGAGTCGGCCCCAGAGGGATGGTTATCATCTTGCTTGCTAGATGTTTGGCCATGAAACACCTTACCGACTGCGTAGGTAGTGTAACCACGGTTCTTAAAGTGTTCGGGTAGCGTCACCACATTTGGCATGACCTCGCGGAAACTAGTCTCGAGAGCCCAGTTTCGCGTAGTGTCTGGGCGCAAGCCAGTCAAGAACGATGCTCGCGATGCGGTACAGATTGCCTGCTGGCAGTGAGCGTTGAGAAAAGTCACACCAGATGCAGCGAGTCGGTCAAAATTTGGCGTGCCTGATTCCCCGTCAATTGTAATCGGCCTCAATGGGTCGTCTTCACCGTAAACATTGAGCAAAGGTCGCAAATCATCAATCGGAATGAAAAGTACATTATACTGCCCCGCAGGGTGGTGACGCTCTCGGCTGGTAATTGCAGCACTCTTAAGAATCAGCACTGTCACAGTTTCGTGCTCTGCCTTATAAGGGTCTTGTGAGTCAGTCATTTCGACCACCACTGAGTATGAAGACTGGTTTGCATAAAGGGGGAGGCTCTTAAAGGCCAGGGCGCCTCCGCTAGAAATTTCGAACTCGCCCGCATCGGGGCCTGACAAAGCATAATTGACTGAGTTGGCGGCAAAGGTGCTCGGCGAGTAATTACCTACTGAAGTGCGCAATTCAAGATGCTCAGCGCTTGAGCTTGTATAATTGATCGGATCGTAGGAGCCAAGTAACTCAAGGTTATCCACTCGGATTTGCTTCCCACTAGTTTGGATTAGGTCAGGAAAGGTCCAACGTAAGGTAATGGATCCAGCGTCCTCAATCGCAGTGACAGCATTTAAATCAGCGCTCCATGCATCACCCCAATCGCCACCATTATTAAGCGCTAGGTTGACTCCGGGCACCGAGATAAACCCGCCGCCATCGACACTGTATTCGAAAGCGCTCAAGGCAGTAACCAAGCCCGCGCTGCTCCGCACTCCATTGAGGCGATAATTAAAACGTGCAGAGATGTCTTCAACCCCTGTAGAATCTAGAGTAACTTGGAAACTGTTGCCCGTTGACGGGGCGGAAGTCGTATTCCATCCAATCGCTTTCCCCCGACCCCAGATTGATCCATCGTATGCAGTATAATCTGAGCCATAATTATTAAAAGTTGTTTTTATACTGCCACTGTAGGAAAAGCTAGACGTCCCATTAGGC